>NZ_JBMVFU010000002.1:0-497577 GCF_049538315.1 Nocardia sp. AB354
GCGGTGATCCGGTCCACCACGTCCGCGAGATCCTCACCCCCGGAACCGCTCACCACACACTCCCCGATCCACGAACCGTCGATACGCGACCACGCTCGCAGCTGCGCGCCTCGACCTCGGGAGGAGCAGAAGCAATTTCCACAACCGCCTCGATCTATCGCTCGTCAGGGTCGTACTCGGTTCGAGAATTTCGTACCCCGAGGCCAGCACGCAACCGAGCTGCTATTGCCACCCGTGGAAAGGGGGCCGCATCGGGCCGGCGTATGACGCGGCCGCGAGGCATTCGGCGGCGATGGTGATCGCGGCGCGCAGTTCGGCGGAGGGCAGCGCCGCGTAGCCGATCGGGGCGCCGAAGGTGTGCGGTCGATCGGCGTGATGGCGGGCGAGGCCGTCGAGCCGTACCCCGCGATCACGGGCGTGGGCGATCGCGGCTTCCTCGACCGCGGCGGATTCGAGCGGGACGAGCACATGTGATCCGGCATGGTCGCCGACGACATCGAGCCCGCGGGCGCGAAGTTCGGCAACCACGAGTGCCCGGCGCGGCGGCATCTCACGGCGCAGGCGGCGCAGATGACGGGCCAGGTCGCCGTGCCGGGCGAGCTCGGCGAACACCAGCTGACCGGCGGGAGCCGGACAGGTGCCGGTGCTTTCCCGGTGGGCCGTCACGGCGTCCGTGACAGCCCGGGAGGCGACGAGCCAGCCGACGCCGAGCGTGGTGGACAGGATTTTGGAGGTGGTGCCGAGATGGATGACCCGACTCGGGTCGAGGCTCGCCAGCAATGGCAAAGGGGCACTGTCGTAACGCAATTCGCCGTCGTAGTCGTCCTCGATGATCAGCGCGCCGGTACGCCGGGCGAAGTCGATCAGTTCGACGCGGCGGGCGGCGGGCATCCGGGCGCCGAGCGGGAACTGATGGGCCGGGGTGCAGTAGACGGCGCGCACACCGGCGGGAATTCTGTCCACTCGAATGCCCTTGTCGTCCAACGGTATCGGCAGTACCTCGATACCCGCGGCGCGGAAGGCGCCGACCGCGCGGAGGTAGCCGGGATCTTCGACGGCCACGGTGTCGCCACGGCGCAGCACGGCGTGGGCGAGTTCGCCGACCGCCGAACTGGTGCCGGAGGTGGCGAGGACGACACTGTCGCTGCCGGGAGCGAGGCCGCGATGGCGGAGCAGATGTTCGGTGATCATGGCGAGGTAATCCGGTTCGCCGCCGCGGTCCTTGCGCGCCGACGGCAGCCGGTCACTCGCGGCGCGCCAGGCGCGACGCCAGGCCGCGCGGTCTATCGCCGCCACGCAGGGTGCGCCCGGGGCCAGGTCGAGCAGTTCGCCGACGACATCCGAAAGAGCGCTCGCCGCAACGGGTTCCGGTACCGATGCCGGTGCGGCGGTGAGGTAGGTGCCCGAGCCGTGCCGTCCCGAGATCCAGCCCTCGGCATGTAATTGGTCGTAGGCGGCGGTGACCACCGTGCGGCTGACGCCCAGGCGTTCGGCCAGAGCGCGGGACGAAGGGAGTCGCTCGCCGCCTCGCAGCCGGCCGGCCGTCGCCGCGGCGCGCAGTTCGTCGGCCACCTGGACCGACAGCGGGCGTGGTGCATCGCGATCGATCGACAGCGGGAGGTCCTCCACGATGCTCCCTTCGGCTCGAATGCCCCACTGGGACGATCGCGCGGCGTCCGCACAAGTGGACTTCCGAAATAGCTCCTGATTGGCCATATGGCGATGCCACCCGATCGTAGACCCTGGTCATATGCCAGGAACACCCACGCGCCCGAAGCTCTCGCCGACCCCGCGCAGCACCGTCACCCGCTATCGGGACCGCGCCGCCACCGACCGCTCGGCCCTGGACGAGGTGCTCGACGCCGGACTGATCTGCCATATCGGGGTGACCCTGCACGGCGCGCCCGTCGTGCTGCCGACGGTCTACGGCCGCAGCGCGGACACGCTGTACCTGCACGGATCCACCGGCGCCGGCAACCTGCGCGCCGCCCTCACCGGGGACATCTGTGTCGCGGTGAGTCTGGTCGATGCGATCGTGTACGCCCGTGCGGCCATGCACTTTTCGATGAATTACCGCTCCGCCGTGATCCACGGGCGCCCGGTCGAAGTCACCGACCCCGAGGAGCGGCTACGCGCGTTGCGCGTCATCGTCGACCATTCCGCCCCCGGCGCCTGGGATACCGTGCGCGCGCCCGACAAGAAGGAGCTGGCGGCCACCCTGGTCCTGGCCCTCGACCTCACCGAGGCCTCGGTGAAGACCCGAACCGGCGATCCCTCCGACGATCCCGCCGACCTGAACAGCGACGCCTGGGCGGGCCTGCTCCCGGTCCGTCAGGTCTTCGGCACTCCGATCCCGGCGCCGGACCTGGTACGCCCGGGCGCCGTCCCGGACCACGTGACGACGCGGATCCTCACCACGCGGTGACCGGTACCTCGAATCGTTCGATCGCCTTCCGTGCGAAATCGACCAGCGCATCGGAGGATTCGATCCGCTCCTGATCCAGGCCCACCAGAGCGAGGGTGTACGTGTGCCCGATCCGGCACAGGTAGGCCGCGAGGCGGGTGCGGGGGAGCGCCGTCGGTTGCAGTCCGGGATGGATGGCCCGGGCGGCGACGCCGGTGCAGCGATGCGGGCCCAGCTGTGCCAGCGAGGCCGGGAGGGTGCCGATGTTCGAGCACAGAATGTCACGTTCGCCCGCACCCCGGGAGAGCCGGTGCGCGACGCGCGCGGGCAGCACCTGCAGCAGTTCCGCGGGCATGCCCGGGGGACCGGACATCCGGTATTCGTATGCGGCACGGCACTTCTCACGCAGGGTCGCGGGAGTATCGGTGCGCTCGACCACCACTTCGGTCATGGCCATGTCGTTGTTGACGCGGCGATCGTCGCGGGTATCGACGGGAACGGCGGCGGTTATCGGCGAGTCGAGAAAACCGCTGTCCCACAGCATCTTCGCGACGACGTGGAGGAACAGGCTGTTCGCCGTTCCGCCCCGCCCCGCCGCGGCGAGCTCCCAGTCCGCCGCCGGAAATTGCAGGACCGCATCGGTTGTCGTCGCCGTCTCGGCGCTGCGGCACGCTCCGTCACCGGGTTCCCGTGGCACCCCGTGTCGCAGGGCGCGCGCACTGCCGGACAACACGGTGCTCCACTGCCTGGCCGCATCGGACCAATCCGACTGCGGTGCCGCATAATCCGTGAGCGGCGAGCCGGACAGCGCGTGGTCGACGGCCAGCGCCAGGCCGCGTCCATCGGCGAGGGCATGCGAACAGGTCAGTGCCACCACCGAACCGCCCTCGCGCAGCGCCGCCGCGGACAGCCGCCACCCCGGCCCGAATTCCGGATCCAGATCGTAGCCCTGTTCGTCGGCCCAGCTCAGCAGGTCGGCGGTGGCGATGCCGCCGCCGGCGATGCGCAACGGATGGGCGCCGTCGTTGCGCCGCCAGTACGGCCGCGCACCCGGAACTCGGGGGCGGACGACGCGGCGGCCGAGGGGGCCGACGCGCAGGGCGGCGTGGATCTGTTCCAGCAGCCGCCTGTCGATCGGGTCGGCGGTGCGCCACAATCCCTGCAGCGCACTGGGAGTGCCCAGACCGCGATGGGCGCGCAGGAAGATCTCGTCGACGACGCTGAGCCGGCCCATCGCCGTTCAGGCCGACGATCCGTGGCGGCCCGCTCCGCCGGCGAACCGCTGCGCGCCCTCGAGCGCACCGTCGGCCAGCGCGGTGAAGTCGTAGCGGAACTCGCGGGCCATCGCCTCCGATTCGTCCAGCCCCCACTGCTCCAGCGCCGACATCCGGTCCGAACGCAGGCAGGTCTGCGGCAGGGCGGCCAGCTCGGCGGCGAGTCGCTCTGCGGCGGAACGGGATTCACCGGGGCCGACGACGCGGTTGACCAGTCCGATCTGCAAAGCCTCGGGTGCGGCGACGGCTCGGCCGGTGAGAATCATGTCCATCGCCCGGCCCGCGCCGACGATGCGCGGTAGGCGCACCGTGCCACCGTCGATCAGCGGGACGCCCCAGCGGCGGCAGAACACACCGAATGTGCTGTCCTGCTCGGCGATCCGCATATCGCACCACAGCGCCAGTTCCAGCCCGCCGGCTACGGCATAGCCGGAGACGGCGGCGATCACCGGCTTGGACAGCGTCATGCGGGTGGGGCCCATGGGGCCGTCGCCGTCCTCGGCCGCCCGGTTGGACTTCTCGGTGCCCAGCGATTTCAGATCCGCCCCGGCGCAGAAGGTGCCGCCCGCGCCCCAGAGCACCGCGACCGCCGCGGTGTCGTCGGCATCGAATTCGCGGAACGCGGCGGCCAGCGCCTGTGCGGTCGGTCCGTCGACGGCATTGCGTGCCTCGGGGCGATCCAGGATCACCGTGAAGACCGGCCCGCTGCGCTCGATTCGTACGCTCACGAATTCGACCATACGGCCCGCCCCGGCCCTTGCGTCAAGAAATGAATTTGTGATTCACTTCTTGCGTGGCGTACCGCAGAACCCCCGCCGTGCAGGCGCGACTGGACGCACAGTCGCGTGCGATCGTGCACGCGGCCATGAAGGTGCTTTCGGAGCAGGGCTTCGGCGGGCTGTCGATGGCCACCGTCGCGGCGGAGGCCGGAGTCGCCACGGGAACCGTCTACAAGAGTTTCAGCGGGAAGGCCGAGTTGGTCACCGCTGTGTTCCGGGACGTCGTCACGCGCGAGGTCGCCGCGGTCGCACAGGCCGGGGCGGAGGGCGGCGTCGTCGAGCGCGTCACCGCCGCGGTGGAGACCTTCGCCGGGCGCGCGCTGAAGAATCCCAAACTCGCCTACGTCCTGCTCGCCGAACCCGTGGACGCGAGCGTCGATACCGAACGCCTGCGCTTCCGCAGGGCCTTCGCCGAAACCTTCGAGTCCGCGATCGCCGACGGTGTCGGCGCCGGGCAACTGCCGCCCCAGGACCCGCGCACCGCCGCCACCGCCCTGGTCGGCGCCATCGGTGAGGTGCTGGTCGGACCGTTGGCCGAGCAGCTGCAGAGCGAATCCGTGGTGCCCGAACTCGTCGCCTTCGCGCTGCGCGCGCTCGGCGCGCACGAATAGGAGAACTCATATGGCCACCCACGAAGTATTCAACCAGGTCCCGCCGATCACCCCATTCGACTTCTCCCGCAACCCGGCCCTGATCGAGGGCCTGCACCGGGAGGGTGCGGGCTGGGCCGAAGCCGAGGTGCGCGAATTGGGCGCGCTGGCGGGAAGTTTCGAGGCGCAGGAGTGGGGCCGGCTGGCCAACGAGTACCCGCCGGTGCTGCACACCCACGACCGCTACGGCAATCGGGTGGACGAGGTGGAATTCCACCCCTACTGGCACAACCTGATGGACGTCGCCGTACGGCACGGCCTGCACGGCAGCCCCTGGCTCGACGATCGGCCCGGCGCGCACGTCGCCCGCGCCGCGAAGTTCTACACCTGGGGCGTCGCCGACGCCGGACACATGTGTCCCATCTCCATGACCTACGCCGCGGTTCCGGCACTGCGCCACAATCCCGAACTGGCCGCTCGCTTCGAGCCGCTACTCGGTTCGCGCACCTACGATTTCGGCCTGCGTGAGCCCTCGACGAAGGCCGGTCTGATCGCCGGGATGTCGATGACGGAGAAGCAGGGCGGCTCCGACGTGCGGGCCAACACCACCACGGCCACACCGCAATCCGACGGTACCTATCGCATCGTCGGGCACAAGTGGTTCACCTCCGCGCCGATGTCGGATATGTTCCTGACGCTGGCGCAAGCGCCCGGCGGCCTGTCCTGCTTCCTGCTGCCGCGTGTGCTGCCCGACGGCACCCGTAACGCGCTGCGGCTGCAGCGCCTGAAGGACAAGCTGGGCAACAAGTCCAACGCGTCCTCGGAAATCGAGTACGAGAACGCGACAGGCTGGCTGGTCGGCGCCGAGGGCGCGGGTGTGAAGACCATCATCGAGATGGTGAACATGACCCGTCTCGACTGTGTGATCGGCTCCGCGACCGGCATGCGCACCGGCGTGGTCTACGCCGCTCACCACACCCGGCATCGGGAAGCGTTCGGCGCCAAGCTCGTCGACCAGCCCGCCATGCGCAATGTGCTGGCCGACTTGGTCATCGAATCCGATGCCGCGACGACGGTGATGCTGCGGCTGGCCGGTGCCACCGACCGCGCCGCGACCGATCCCGCCGAGGCGGCGCTGCGTCGAATCGCATTGGCGGTGACCAAGTATTGGGTCTGCAAGCGTGCCCCCGCACACGCGGCCGAGGCGCTGGAATGCTTCGGCGGCAACGGCTATGTCGAGGAATCCGGTATGCCGCGGCTCTATCGGGAGGCGCCGCTGATGTCGATCTGGGAGGGCTCGGGCAATGTGGCGGCGTTGGACGCCCTGCGCGCCATGGGCCGGCAGCCGGAGACGGTCGAGGCCTACTTCAACGAGGTCTCACTGGCCCGCGGCGCCAACCACCACCTCGACGACGCGATCGACCGGATCGGCAAGGAGCTCACCGACCTCAGTGATATCGAGTTCCGCGCCCGGCGGGTGATCGAACTGATGGCGTTGGTGTTGCAGGGCGCGCAGCTGGTGCGCCACGGCCATGCCGCCGTGGCGGATGCCTTCTGCGCCAGCCGATTCGGTGGCGACTGGGGAATCGCCTTCGGCACCCTCCCGGTGGGAGTGGATACCGAGGCGATCCTGCAGCGCGCCTTCGTCTGATCCGAATTCGGCTGATCCGGATTCGCCCGATCCGGCTCAGCCCACCGGTTCGCTCGACATCTCCCACGGGGCCTGCGGCAGTACGTCGCCGGTCTCGAGCAGGGACTTGAGGTTGGCCAGCACGGCCGGCCAGCCGCTCGAAATGCCTTGCAGCATCTCCTGATTCGGCAGATTCTCGTGCGTGACGGTGAGCCGGACGATATCGCGGTGCGGTTCGACGAGGAAGGTGACCAGCGACGGCGAGCGGTCGGCGTCGGGCATATCCTCGAAGGTCACCACGAGGCGGTGCGGCGGATCCGATTCGATCACCTCGCCGACGACGTCGACGGCCCCCGAGCCGTCGACGCGACGGTGTTCCCAGCTCGAACCCGGTTGCCAGTCCGACACATTCGCGTGTCCCCAGTATCGGGCGGTGAGATCGGCGTCGGTCAGTGCCTTCCACACCTGGTCGGCGCTGGCATGGATATAGGTGACGTAGACGTAGTTGGGCACGGTGGTGCTCATGGCGTACTCCTCAGCCTGGTTTTTGATGGCCCGGATCGCATCCAGTCGCGGCCTGTCGAAGACGGAGATCCATCGTTGTTCGATGTCGTGGATAGGTGCCGGATTGATGTAGTGCACCCGTTCCCGCCCGCGTCGCAGCACGGTGACCAGTCCCGCTCGCACCAGGATGTCGAGATGCTGAGTCAGTGACTGGCGCGCCATCTCCACCCGCTCGCACAGTTCGCGCAGAGTCTGCCCGTTCTGCGCGCGAAGCCGATCCAGCACCAGCCGCCGCGTCGGGTCGGCCAATGCCTTGAAGACCACGTCCAAATCCGGTTCGGGTTGCACGGGAAAATTATGCAGGCATTTACCTGCATAAGTCAACGGGTCCGGTGAGCAAGCAGGCGAAGATACGGCGCCGTTGGTCGTTACCGATGTCAGGGCGCGGCGGCGATGGCCAGGCCGATCAGCGCGACCACCTTCAGCAACTCGAGCCCGATGTACCAGTAGTGCGCCGTCGAGCGGGGTCCGTCCTCACCGGCCAGGACCCGGTTCGAACGCCGGGTCAGCGGCGGCCGGACCGCCACCACCTGTATCGCCAGCACGACCGCCGCGCCGATCAGCCATCCCCAGGTCGCCCCGCTCGGGCCTACTACGGCTGCCGAAATCAGCAACAGCACCGCCAAGACGGCCTCGGTGATGTTGAGCGCCTTGAACACCAGCCGACCTATACCCAGCCCGAGGGCGAGCGTCACTCCCGGCGCGCGGAACTTCAGCGGCGCCTCCAGGAAGGAGATGGCCAGCACCATGCCGAGCCACAGCATCGGCAGGAACCACAGCAGATGTTGTGCAACCGAGGTCATATTCCGGACGTTACAACGGGGCATCGGGCCATGGCAGTGCCCTGCTCACATTCCCGGCATGAGATCAATTACGCATCCGGGCGGGGGATTTTCCGTGGTGGCGGGTCAGCGGTGGCCGCGATACCACCGAATCAGCGCATCGGTCGACGAATCCGATTGCGGTGCCGGATCTTCCGCGGAGGTGAGCAGCGGCTCCAGGGCGAGCGCCTGCTGTTTGCCCAGCTCCACGCCCCACTGGTCGAAACTGTCGATTCCCCAGATGGTGCCCTCGACGAAGACCTGATGTTCGTAGAGCGCGATCAACTGCCCGACGACCGACGGGGTGAGTTGCGGGGCCAGGATCGTGGTGGAGGGGCGGTTACCGGGCATCACGCGATGCGGCACCAGGGCCGGATCGAACCCCGGAGTTCCGCCGTCCTCGGCCTCGATCTCCGCCGCCGTGCGCCCGAAGGCCAGCACCTTCGTCTGCGCGAACAGATTGCTCATCAGAATGTCGTGCATGCTTCCGGAGCCGTCGCGCGTCGCGAGATCGTCGGTGGGACGGGCGAATCCGATGAAATCGGCCGGCACCAGCCGGGTGCCCTGATGCAGCAGCTGGTAGAAGGCGTGCTGCCCGTTCGTTCCGGGCTCACCCCAGAAGATCTCGCCGGTCGAGGTCGTCACCGGACTGCCGTCCAGCCGTACCGATTTGCCGTTCGACTCCATGGTCAGCTGCTGCAGATAGGCCGGGAAGCGCGCCAGATCGTTGGAGTACGGCAGCACCGCGCGCGACTGGGCACCGAAGAAATTCGAGTACCAGACCCCGAGCAGGCCGAGCAGGATCGGCGCATTGCGCTCCGGCGGCGCGGAGACGAAATGTTCGTCGACACCGTGCATTCCGGCCAGGAATTCGGCGAACCGCTCCTTCCCGATCACCGCCATCATCGACAGCCCGATCGCGGAATCCACCGAATAACGGCCGCCGACCCAATCCCAGAACTCGAACATATTCGCGGTATCGATACCGAAATCGGCCACCCGCTGCGCGTGGGTGGACACCGCCACGAAATGTTTGGCGACCGCGTCCTCGCCGAGCGCCGCGACCAGCCAGCGCCGCGCCGCGGTGGCGTTGGTGAGCGTCTCCAGCGTCGAAAACGTCTTGGAGGCAACGACGAAGAGAGTGCGCGCCGGATCGAGGCCGTCGAGTTTCGCGGTCAGATCCGCCGGATCGATATTGGAGACGAATCGTGCCGAGATCCCGGCATCCGCGTAGTGCCGCAACGCTTGATACAGCATGGCGGGACCCAGATCCGAGCCGCCGATGCCGATGTTCACCACCGTGGAAATGCGTTCACCGCCGGCGCCGCGCCACTGTCCCGACCGCACCGCATCGGTGAAATCGCCCATCCGGCGCAGGACTTCGTGCACCTGCGCACCCGCGTCGGCGCCGTCGATCATCATCGACGCGCCGGCCGGCAGGCGCAGTGCCACATGCCCCACCGCGCGGTCCTCGGAGGTGTTGATGTGCTCGCCCGCGAACATCGCGTCGCGGCGCCGCGCCACACCCGCCGTCTCCGCCAGATCGAGCAGCAGATCCAGAGTTTCGCGCGTGATGCGGTGCTTGCTGTAGTCGATGTGGAGATCGCCGACCTCGACGGTCAGCTCGCGTCCCCGGTCCGGATCCTCGGCGAAGAATTCGCGCAGATGCCGGTCGGCCACGGCCGAATAGTGATCGTGCAGTTTCCGCCAGGCCGCCGTCGCGGTGATGTCGCTGCTCACTCCCGCGAGATTACAGACCTGTTCCCGTATGCGCAGGGAGTGATGTCGCCGGCTCTCTCGCAGATAGTCACCGCCCACCCGGCAGTTGCCCGCGCCCGCGTCCATCGCGGCCTACCCTGAGCACATGGTGTCGCAAACCGAGTTACTCGAATCCGTCCCCACGCAACTCTGGATCGGCGGGCCGGTGGATGCCACCGGTGGCGCCACCTTCGCGGTCGAGAATCCGGCGACCGGAGAGCCCCTCACACACGTCGCCGACGCCACGCCCGAGGACGCCGTGCGGGCCCTCGACGCGGCCGTGGCCGCTCAGGACAGCTGGGCGGCGACCCCGGCCCGCGAACGCGGTGAGATCCTGCGCGCGGTCTACGAGCGGATCGTCGAGCGCACCGAGGACTTCGCACTGCTGATGACCCTGGAAATGGGTAAGGCGCTGCCGGAGAGCCGCAACGAGGTGCGCTACGGCGCCGAATTCTTCCGCTGGTTCAGCGAGGAGGCGGTCCGGGTGCACGGCCGCTACCAGACCGCGCCCACCGGCACCGGTCGCATCGTGGTCCACAAGCAGCCGGTCGGACCGTGCCTGGCCATCACCCCCTGGAATTTCCCGCTCGCGATGGGTACCCGCAAGATCGGCCCGGCCCTGGCCGCCGGCTGCACGATGATCGTCAAGCCGGCCTCGGCCACGCCGCTGACCATGCTGCTGCTGGCGAAGCTGTGCAGTGAGGCGGGGCTGCCGGACGGCGTGTTGTCGGTGATCACCTCCAGCCACTCGGGCGCGGTGACCGAGCCGCTGATCAACGATCCGCGGCTGCGCAAACTCACCTTCACCGGCTCGACCGGGGTCGGCAAGAAACTGGTCGAGAAGTCCGCCAACGGCCTGCTGCGCACCTCGATGGAGCTGGGCGGCAACGCCCCGTTCGTGGTCTTCGACGACGCTGACATCGATGCCGCGGTGCAGGGCGCGATGCTGGCGAAGCTGCGCAACGGCGGCGAGGCCTGTACCGCCGCCAACCGGTTCCACGTGCACAACTCGGTCCGCGCGGAGTTCACCGACAAACTCGTCGCCGCCATGCAGGAGGTCAAGCTCGGCCCGGGTGACGACCCGTCGACCACCCTCGGCCCGCTGATCAACCAGGACCAGCTCGACACCGTCAGCGAACTGGTCGAGGACGCGGTCGAACGCGGCGCCGAGGTGCGCATCGGCGGTAAGGCGCCCGGTGGGACCGGGTACTACTACCCGGCGACCGTGCTGTGCGAGGTACCCGAGCAGGCCCGCATTCTCAGCGAGGAGGTGTTCGGCCCGGTCGCGCCGATCGTCGGATTCGATACCGAGGAGGAGGGCCTCGCCGCCGCCAACGACACCGAATTCGGTCTGGTCGCTTACGTGTACACCCGCGATCTGGATCGTGCGCTGCGCATCGCCGAGGGGCTGGAGAGTGGAATGGTCGGCATCAACCGCGGCGTCATCTCCGATCCGGCGGCGCCGTTCGGCGGGGTCAAGGCCTCCGGATTCGGCCGGGAGGGCGGCTTCGAGGGAATCGAGGAGTATCTGTCGACGAAGTACATCGCCCTGCCCTGATCCGGCGGTTCCCGGATACGAAACGGCCGCCCCGGGGGATCGGCACCCGGGGCGGCCTGGGGTCGCGGAGTTCGTCGAGACGATCGCCGCGTGGTCTCGAGGGCTGCCTGTTCGGCAGTCCGGTCAGTGGCCGAGGCGGCTGTAGATCAGTGGCCGAGGCGGCCGCGGCCCAAGCGGAGCAGCAGCATGGCCAGCGTGTGACCTTCCTGGCCCAGTTCGCTGAAGCGCTCCAGCACCTTCATCTCGCGAGAGTGCACCAGGCGCGGGCCACCGTTGGCCATACGAGTGCGGCCGATGATGCGCGAGACCTCGGTGCGCCGCTTGATGGCCGCGAGAATCTCGGCGTCGAGGCGATCGATCTCCTTGCGGAGCTTCTCGATCTCCGCCTCGCTACTCGGCAACGTCGCATCGGAACCGGTCGCGGGCTGATCAATCGGCTCAGTAGAGGTGCTCATACTTTCTTCTCCTCGTGTCAGAACTTCGATCGGCGTGCGGCCCTGCCCCGTTACCGATCTAGTTCCTCCACCGTGAAACAGACCTGTTCGGCCTTGAATTGTCCCCCGTCGAGTGTGCGCTCACGTGCGAAATCGGCGACCACGAATACCTTCGTACGCCTGAACAGCAGAGGTCATGAGCGCGCTGGTCATGTGGCCAGTCTGCCACGTGGGGCAAGTGAGGCAAAGTTCTCGTCGTTGAGAATGCGTTGAGATCGCGGTCGAGAATGCGCTGAGATCGCGCCGGACTACAGCATGTCGGTGGCCGCCGGTAGCGTGGATGGACGATGGAGACGACGGTGGCGGGAACAGCGGCGGGGACGGCAACGGTGAGTACGGCGGCAACGCGAGGCGCGGTCGGATCCGCGCGGGCCGATGGGCAGGCGGAGCGCCTGCTCGAGGGCTTGAATCCGCAGCAGCGGGCGGCGGTCGTGCACGCGGGTTCGCCACTGCTGATCGTGGCCGGCGCCGGCTCCGGGAAGACCGCGGTCCTCACCCGGCGCATCGCCTATCTGCTGGCCGAACGCGGCGTCACGCCCGGGCAGATCCTCGCCATCACGTTCACCAACAAGGCCGCCGCGGAGATGCGCGAGCGCGTGACCGACCTGGTCGGTCCGCGTGCCGCCGCCATGTGGGTGTCCACCTTCCACTCCTCCTGCGTGCGCATCCTGCGCATGCAGGCGAACCTGCTGCCCGGCGCGTTGAACTCGAACTTCTCCATCTACGACGCCGACGACTCACGCCGCCTGCTGGCGATGATCATTCGCGACCAGAATCTGGATCCGAAGAAGTATTCGCCGCGACTGCTCGCGACCGCGATCTCCAATCTCAAGAACGAGCTCATCGACCCCGAAACGGCCACGGCGGACGCGGAATCCGACGAGACCGAACTGCCCGGCATCGTCGCCCGCGTCTACACCGAATACCAGCGGCGGCTACGCGCGGCCAATGCCTTCGACTTCGACGATCTGATCGGCGAGACGGTCGCTCTTCTGCAGAGCCACCCGCAGGTCGCCGAGTACTACCGCCGTCGCTTCCGGCACGTGCTGGTCGACGAGTACCAGGACACCAACCACGCCCAGTACGTACTGGTGCGTGAGCTGGTCGGCCATCATGTGCGACCGCCGGCCGGCGAACTCGACGACGCCGACGCGGGTGCCGAGGCCGCAGATCCGGAATTCACACCGGCGCGCCGCGACGATGTGGTGCCGCCCAGCGAACTGTGCGTGGTCGGTGACGCCGACCAGTCCATCTACGCGTTCCGCGGGGCGACCATCCGCAATATCGAGGAATTCGAGCGCGATTTTCCGGACGCGGAAACGATTCTGCTGGAACAGAACTACCGGTCCACCCAGCACATTCTCTCGGCGGCCAATGCGCTCATCTCCCGCAACGAGAATCGGCGCGACAAGAAGTTGTGGACCGATTCCGGCGAGGGTGACCTGATCGTCGGCTACGTCGCCGACAACGAACACGACGAGGCGTCCTTCGTCGCGCGCGAGATCGACCGGCTGGTCGAACAGGGCGACTACAACTACGGCGATGTCGCGGTGTTCTATCGCACCAACAACAATTCGCGCGCGCTGGAAGAGATCTTCATCCGCATGGGCCTGCCCTACAAGGTGGTCGGCGGAGTCCGGTTCTACGAGCGCAAGGAGGTCCGCGATGTGGTCGCCTACCTGCGTGTGCTGGAGAACCCCGACGATGCGGTGAGCCTGCGTCGCATCCTCAACACGCCGCGCCGCGGTATCGGTGACCGCGCCGAGGCCTGTGTGGCGGTGCACGCCGAACAGCGCGATATCGGCTTCGCGGCCGCGCTGCGTGACGCCGCCGACGGCAAGGTGGCCCTGCTGAACACCCGCGCGCAGCGTGCGATCGCCGGCTTCCTCGATCTGCTCGACGAGATCCGCGCCGCGGGCGTTACCGGGGACACCGAATTCCCGGATGTGGGCAACGTCGTCGAGGCGGTGCTGGACAAGACCGGCTACCGCGCCGAACTGGAGGCCTCCGACGATCCGCAGGACGGCGCCCGGCTGGACAATCTGAACGAATTGGTCAGCGTGGCAAGGGAATTCAGTTCCGAGGCGCGCAACAATGTGGAGGCCGCCCGCGAGGAGGGTCTACTGCCCGAGGCGGCCGACGGCGAGCCGGACCCCGGTTCTCTGGCGGCGTTCCTGGAACGGGTCTCGCTGGTGGCCGATACCGATCAGATCCCGGACGAGGGCTCCGGCGTGGTCACCCTGATGACCCTGCACACCGCGAAGGGGCTGGAGTTCCCGGTGGTGTTCGTGACGGGCTGGGAGGACGGCCAGTTCCCGCATATGCGCGCGCTGGGCGATCCGGCCGAACTGGCCGAGGAACGCCGCCTGGCCTACGTCGGCATCACCCGCGCCCGGAAACGGCTCTACCTGTCCCGTGCGGTGGTGCGGTCCGGGTGGGGACAGGCGGTGTCGAATCCGGAGTCCCGCTTCCTGCAGGAGATTCCGGGCCATCTGATGGATTGGCAGCGTCTGGAGCCGACTCCGCCTTCAGGCGGCCGTGGTTTCCGCCGCCGCGGCGAGGACGACGGCCTGGAACGCGATTGGACCCGCGGCGACGGCTGGTCCCAGCAGCGCCCCGGCCTGCGCGACCGCGGTCCCGCCCGGCCCGCGGCCAAACACAACAACTCCGGCCTCGTCCTCGCGGTGGGTGACCGCGTCAGCGACGACAAGTACGGCCTCGGCCGAGTGGTCGCCGCCGAAGGCTTCGGCGCCCTCGCCACGGTCACCATCGACTTCGGCACCGCCGGCAAGATCCGCCTCATCCCGCAGTACAGCCGGACCCTGGTCAAGCTCTGAGCGGCGGTTCCGGCGGGCTCGCGCTCAGCGGCGCGCCGGGACCACGGCCTTGACCATGACGAGTTCCACGCGGTCGTCCGAGTCGAGATCGGTGCGCTGGAACCGTTCGGCGTCTTCGCCGGGCCCGGTCTCGAATTCGAATCCGTTACGGCGGTACAGCGCGATGGCGGGCTCGTTGTCGGCGAAGACACCGAGCCGGAGCGTGGTGTAGCCGCATTCGGCAGCCCAGCGCTCGACAGTCGTCAGCAGCAGATCGCCGACGCCCAAACCCCGCGCGGACGGGTCGACCCACATCGAAATCACCCTGGCCGCAGTATCTTCCGGGCCGGGCACCCCGCTGGCTATTCCCACCGGTTCGCCGTGGTGCAACGCCAGCAGATCGCGGGCTCCCGGGATATCCAACCGCGCGCGCCAGCGGTGCTCGCGATCGCCGTCGCCCTGCCATTCCGCCAGCCGGGTCCGGTACGCCCGCGGTGCCCCCGCCAGTGCTGCCAGCCGAACTCGGCGCCAGATGCGCCAGTCCTCAGCGCCGACCACCCTGATTTCGATCATGACGCCGGAATGACCGCCGCCCGAACCTAGTCGCGTTCGGGGCCGAGGGAGATGCCGCGGGAGGCGAGCCAGGGGAGCGGGTCGATCTTGTCCTGGCCGTTGAGCCACACCTCGAAATGGCAGTGCGGGCCGGTGGAGAAGCCGCGGTTGCCGACGGTGGCGATCTGGTCGCCGGCCAGCACGTGTTGGCCTTCCGAGACGGTGGCGGTGTCGACGTGGCCGTAGACCGTGATGGTGCCGTCGGCGTGCCGCAGGCGGACCCACATGCCGAAACCGGAGGCCGGGCCGGCGCTGATCACCTCGCCGTCCTCAACCGCGTAGATCGGGGTACCGATCGGGGCGGCGATGTCGACACCCAGGTGCTGCACACCCCAGCGGCTACCGAAGCCGGAGGTGAAGGTGCCGTTGGCGAATTTGGAGAACAGGGGGCGCAGCTTCGCCGATTCCTGGGCCGCGAGTCCGGCGGCGAATTCCTGACCGTGCTGCAGGATGTCCTGGAACTGACTGAGATCCGCGACCGGCGCGACATTGAGAACCTGCGGCGATTGCGGATTACCCGCCTGGGTGCTGACCGCCTGGGCCGCGATCTCGTGAACCTGACCGGCGGCGTCGTAGTCGGCGGTCGCATTGTGGTGCTGGCTGCCGGACTCCATTCCGGCCTGTCCGGCGGCGACCACCGCGCCGGCGGCGACCGCCACCACGGCGGCCCGGCCCTTGAGCGCGGCCGGTGGGGTCGGCACCCGGTGTGCGCCGCTGAACCGCTTCGGGCCCTCCGCGGTGGCGCCGGCCTCTTCGGCCTCGGCGCCGTCACGCTTCCAGGGGCTGCGCAGCCGGGCCAGGTTGAACGGTTCGTTGCCGACGGGCTCGTCGTAGCCGTCGGCGGCCTCGTAGTCGGCCTCGTCCTCGGGGTAGTGCACGCCCCGGCTGTCGTCGTAACCGGGATCGGCGGCGGCCCATTCATCGGTCCGCGGCCACTGCGGATCGGCGGTCCAGTCACCGTCGGGCCGGGCCTGGGCGCCCCACGGCTGCCACTGCCCGGAATCGTCCGAACCGGTTGCGCCCCAGGTGTTCTCGGTCGAGTGTGCGGTGGTCGCGGTGAGACCGACGACGGCCGCGCCACCGGACGGCATCCAGCTGTCGGCACGCCCCGGCATACTGCGCACGGGCGCGGCCGCGGGCTCCTCGGAACGGGAACCGGTGTAACCGCCGAAGGATTGGTTACCACCGAAGTATGGATGCTGGTCGAGGGATTCACCGTCGGCGCGGTAACGGCGAGCGGACTGCGGCCGATGCCCGGGTTGTAGGCGACCGTGACTCATCGGCGGACTCCGAGACCGGATAACGCGGGGGAGCCGGATGACGCGGGACGCGCTGCGCCGGTACAACGGCTCGCTACCTGCGGAGCACTGTGCTGCAACAAGCCTGCCGTCCTCCTGATCGGTGCGGTGTACGCGGCCTCATCCGGGTGGGTTCGCCGATGTCTTGTACCAGGTGTTCTACCAGCTGGGTCTTCCGACCGAGTGATGAGTATTCCCGCCACGCCTGTGATCTGGCTGTGACATCGACCGCATCGACGGTAACGAAACGATTGCAGGTGGGCAAGCGCTCCGCTCGATAAGGGGGTACTTGTGAGATTGATCACGTCTGGCTCTCGGAATATCTCACATCCCGCTGGGCACGCGAGTGAGAACAGGCAACTACACTATGTAGTAGCCAATGTGGCAATTCGGACCATCGTCCGCCCTACCTGGCGGCGTGTCAGCAAGCTACTCGCCAGTAGCCTTGGCCAGCGGTTTTGCCCGGGCGGATGACCGCTCGTGACCTGCGCCACTTAGGCTGTATGCGGCTGATTTCGGCGACATCGAACTGATTAGAGTCCGACTCGACCCGCTTCCGACGACGGGCCGCCAACAAAGTCGTTGTCACAACAACGCAGACGAGACGGTGAGTACATGGATCTCTTCGAATATCAGGCGAAGGAACTCTTCGTGAAGCACGGAGTGCCTTCGTCGGAGGGCCGCGTCACGGACTCGGCCGAGGACGCCCGTGCCATCGCGACCGAAATCGGCAAGCCTGTGATGATCAAGTCGCAGGTCAAGGTCGGTGGCCGCGGTAAGGCCGGTGGTGTGAAGTACGCCGCCACCCCGGACGACGCCTTCACCCACGCCTCCAACATCCTGGGCCTGGACATCAAGGGCCACGTGACCAAGAAGATCCTGGTCGCCGAGGCCAAGGACATCGCGGAGGAGTACTACATCTCCTTCCTGCTCGATCGCGCCAACCGCACCTACCTGGCCATGTGCTCGGTCGAGGGCGGTATGGAGATCGAAGAGGTCGCCGCCACCAAGCCCGACCGCCTGGCCAAGGTGCCGGTCGACGCCGTCAAGGGTGTGGACCTGGCCTTCGCGCGCTCCATCGCCGAGCAGGGCCACCTGCCCGCCGACGTGCTGGACGCCGCCGCGGTGACCATTCAGAAGCTGTGGGAGGTCTTCGTCGCCGAAGACGCGACCCTGGTCGAGGTGAACCCGCTGGTCCGCACGCCGGAGAACGAGATCCTGGCGCTGGACGGCAAGGTCACCCTGGACGAGAACGCCGACTTCCGCCACCCCGACCACGCCGAGTTCGCCGATCGTGACGCCACCGATCCGCTGGAGCTCAAGGCCAAGGAGAACGACCTCAACTACGTCAAGCTCGACGGTGAGGTCGGCATCATCGGCAACGGCGCCGGCCTGGTCATGTCGACCCTGGACGTCGTCGCCTACGCCGGTGAGAAGCACAACGGCGTGAAGCCGGCCAACTTCCTCGACATCGGTGGTGGTGCCTCGGCCGAGGTGATGGCCAACGGTCTCGACGTGATCCTCAACGACGCGCAGGTCAAGAGCGTGTTCGTGAACGTGTTCGGCGGCATCACCGCGTGTGACGCGGTGGCCAACGGCATCGTCAAGGCCCTGGAGATCCTGGGGTCGGAGGCGAACAAGCCGCTGGTCGTCCGTCTCGACGGCAACAAGGTCGAGGAGGGTCGCAAGATCCTCGTCGATGCCAACCACCCGCTGGTCACCCTCGCCCAGACCATGGACGAAGGCGCAGATAAAGCAGCCGAACTGGCGGCGTCTTCCAACGGCACGGCCAAGTAAGGACAAGAGAACATGTCTATCTTCCTGAACAAGGACTCCAAGGTCATCGTCCAGGGCATCACCGGCGGTGAGGGCACCAAGCACACCGCGCTGATGCTGAAGGCGGGCACCCAGGTCGTCGGCGGCGTCAACGCCCGCAAGGCCGGCACAACCGTGTCACACACCGCCAAGGACGGCTCGTCCGTCGAGCTGCCGGTGTTCGGCACCGTCGCCGAGGCCATCAAGGAGACCGGCGCCGATGTGTCGATCGCCTTCGTGCCGCCGAAGTTCGCCAAGGACGCCATCATCGAGGCCATCGATGCGGAGATCCCGCTGCTGGTGGTCATCACCGAGGGCATCCCGGTGCAGGACACCGCCTACGCGTGGGCCTACAACGTGGAGAAGGGCAACAAGACCCGGATCATCGGCCCCAACTGCCCCGGCATCATCACCCCGGGCGAGTCGCTGGTGGGCATCACCCCGGCCAACATCACCGGCAAGGGTCCGATCGGCCTGGTGTCGAAGTCGGGCACCCTGACCTACCAGATGATGTACGAGCTGCGTGACTTCGGCTTCTCGACCTCCATCGGCATCGGTGGCGACCCGGTCATCGGCACCACCCACATCGACGCCATCGAGGCTTTCGAGAAGGACCCGGAGACCAAGCTCATCGTCATGATCGGCGAGATCGGCGGCGACGCCGAGGAGCGGGCCGCGGCCTACATCAAGGAGAACGTGACCAAGCCGGTCGTCGGCTACGTCGCGGGCTTCACCGCGCCGGAGGGCAAGACCATGGGCCACGCCGGCGCCATCGTGTCCGGTTCCTCGGGTACCGCGGCCGCGAAGAAGGAGGCCCTCGAGGCCGCGGGCGTGAAGGTCGGCAAGACCCCGTCCGAGACCGCCGCCCTGGCGCGCGAGATCCTGGAGAAGGCCTCGATCACCGCCTGATCGCAGGTACTGCGAAGGCCGCCTTGTTGCGACAAGGCGGCCTTCTTTCATCTCGGCAGGTGAACGACGTGCTGCCGGGCAGTGGGCAGGTCGGCAGCGGTTGTCGTGGGCAGGGAACAACCGTCGTTCAGGGTGCCGGGAGCAGGTGGCACAGGCCCAGCGTCCGCACCACCGTGCAGAACATTTCCGAAACGTCCATCCGATACCTCCGATCGTCTTCGGTGACAACACGATCGAGACGGGTATGCGGTTCATAGTGAATTCTCGAGCTTGCCGCCAGTGGCGTCGTGGCCGTGACCGGCGCGCTCGAGTGCAGTAGCGTCAAGGGCATTCAGCCTGAAAGCCGATGAAGGACTCGATAGGAGACGACCACATGTCCTACCCGACCGGGGGATCCGGGTACAACGCGCCCAATCAGACGCCCGGGCCCACACCCTCGTCCGCCCCGAGCTTCGGCCAGCAGCCGACAGGTAGTACCGGCGGCGGCTCGGGGCTTTCGGCGTTGAGCGGCAAGGGTCTGACGTTCTACCTGACCGTCGGAATCGCCGCGCTGGGCGTAATCAACTTCTTCCTGGGCTTCCTCGATTTCTCGACCTTCGACGAGGGCGCGATGAACAGCTCCAAGGAGCCCGACAAGGGCATGAGCCTGTTCCAGGAGGGCGGCACGGCCCCGCTGTTGCTGCTGCTGTTCGCGGGTCTCGTGGCCGGTATCGCCTTGCTGCCCAAGCAGGAAGCCAAGAACGGGGTGGTCGCGGCGGCTTCGGCGGCCGGCTTCCTCGGCGTCCTGTTCCAGGCGTTCGTGACGCCGACGCTGTACAAGACCGCCGGCACCGCCTGGGTCCTGGTCTTCCTGGCGCTCGTGCAGCTCGCCGCCGCCGTGGTCGCGCTGCTGTTCGAGACCGGAATCCTCTCCGCGCCCGAGGCCAAGCCGGCGGCCGCCGCTCCCGGCGCCGGCGGGTCGAGCGCCTACGGCCAGCAGTCCTCCTACGGCCAGAGCCAGCCTGCCCAGCAGCAGTCCTACGGTCAGGCCCAGGCCGGCCAGCAGGCCGCTTACGGCCAGTACGGCCAGCAGTACGGCCAGGCGCAGAGTCAGGCCCAGCAGCAGGCAGGTCAGCAGCAGGCCGGCTACGGGCAGTACGGCCAGCAGTACGCCCAGGGGCAGTACGGCCAGCAGCCCTCGCCGTACGGCCAGCCCGGCCAGCAGCCCTACGGTCAGCCGGGCCAGCAGGGTTACGGCCAGCAGGCTGCCCAGTCGCCCTACGGTCAGCGCCCGCAGACCGGTGGTGACGAGGCCGCGACCCAGCACTTCGGCGCCGCGGGCCAGCAGCCCGGCCAGCCCGGCCAGCAGTACGGTTCGCTGAACTTCGGTCAGCAGGGCCAGCAGGGCCAGGCGGGGCAGACCGGTCAGCCCGGCGCCCAGCCGTTCGGTGGCGAGCAGACCGGCAACCCGGCCGCCGACGCCACCAAGGCCTTCCGTCCCGAGGACGACCAGAAGTAGATCCGCTCCGACGCGACGATCGGCGAGTCAGGCGCTCTTCACGGCGCGCCTGACTCGCCGATCCGTTTCCAGCTGACACCCTGACATGTCGGTGGTCGTGTCGTGCTTCGGCGAGTCAACCGGACGAGTCAACCAGGATCCCGCGAGGTAGTTCTATGAAGTCCGCACTGGTCCGATGGGCCGACCTTCGCGAACAGCGGGCCGGCGCGAGACCGGCGCAGGCTCACTCGCACGGCGATGCGCCGCAGCAGCGGAGCGGTCACGGCCCGGGCGCGGACGGACCCGAGGATCCGGTATTCCTCTCACTGAGTCCCGAGCGGGCCAAGGTGCTGCTCATCATCGCGGCTCGCGCGTCGAGTTTCACCGTGGTCGCCATCGTGGCGATCGTGCTGGTCACGCTGATGGCCGCGGGCAGCGGTATGACCGGCGCGTCCGGCGCGATCGCGGCCGGATGGCTGGCCGTGCATCAGGTCCCGGTCGTGGTCGGCAAGACCTCACTCGGCCTGCTGCCGCTGCTGCCGACCGCGGTGGTGTTGTGGCTGACCATGCGCGACTGCGCGCATGCCGTCTCGCCGCGCTCCTCGCGGGCCGATCTGGGCTGGATCGTCGGCGCCGCGCTCGCGGGCCCGCTGCTGGTCACCGCCGTCTGCCTGGCCGTAGCCGAGGACGCCGCGACGGCCGTGCCCCTGCAGTCGCCCGATACGCTCACCGCCTTCTGCTGTGTCGGGGGTTTACATCTGCTCGCGGCGGCCACCGGGATCGCGACCCGGCCCAATGCGCTACGCGACCGGATCGCCTCTTATCTGCCGGACTGGGTTTTCGCCGGGGCGCGGGCGGCGGCGCGGGCGCTGTGGCGGCTGCTGCTCGGCGGGGCGATCCTCACGCTGGTGTCGTTCGTGCTGCACTGGTCGGTGATCGGCGATACCTATGCGGCCGCAGGGAATTTCGCGGGTGTCGTCGGGTTGACCGTGCTGTCGCTGGCCTATCTGCCGAACGTCGTGATCGCAGCGACCAGCGTTCTGATCGGTGCGGACGTGCACATCGGCGCCGGGGCGCTGAGCGTCTTCTCGGTCGCCGGGGCGCCGGTGCCCGCGCTGCCGGTACTCGCGGCGGTGCCGAGCGGGCCCGCGGCCGCCTGGTGGCCGGTGTTGCTGCTGGTTCCGGCGGCGGTCGGCGTGCGTGGCGGGCTGGACTGCGCGCGCGACTCCGCCGACGAGGTGCGCAGTCCGTGGGCGACGGTGTTCTCGGCGGCGCTCGCGGCGCTCGCCATGGTGCTGCTGGGACTTCCGGCGGGCGGCGCGGTCGGGTCGTTCGGCGAGATCGGTCCCGGCGTGCTGGTCACCGCGGGATTGACCTTCGCCTGGCTGACCGTGGCCGGATATCTCGGATTGCTGTGCGGGAGAAGGATTCTCGGAATTCCGCCCGCTGTGGTCGAGCTGGGGTTCGGCGGGCGTTCCGGCCACCGCGGCCGGTACCTGCCTACTGACTACTCGCGAGACGAGTACGACATTGACGAGAACGACGGGGACGAGTACGACAGGGACGGGTACGACCACGAGCACCGGGATCACGGCTACGACCCGGACTTCGACCGTGACGACGACTACGACGACCGCGCCGAGCCGGGCTACATCGACCAGCTGTACGACGACCCGCGCTATGTCGAATACGAATTCGAGGACGATGTCGACGGTATCGCCGTCGAGGACGACTATCCACGACCGGCTTACCGCCGCACCGGCTCCGTCGAGGTGGTGGCGGTCGACGGCGAACTGCTCGACGACGACCTCGCGCCCGCGCACGCCGATCCGGACGACGAATTCGACGCCGGGAACTCCGACATCGTCGACGCCGAAGTGGTAGAGGGTGACCTGCCGGAGAGTCCCGGCAGGGGCGGTCGTTAGGCTCTAACCCGGCGGACCTCGGGTTCGCCGCCCTCCGGCAGCCCCGACGCACAGGGAGTAGAGCGCTGACCACCCCGCCCGCCCAGCTGGTCCCTCCGACCGCGCCTGCGACCCTTGTCGTACTCGCCTCGGGCACGGGATCGCTGCTGCAATCGCTGATCACGGCCACCGAGCGCCCGGATTACCCGGCGCGCATCGCCGCCGTGGGCGTGGACCGGATCTGCGCGGCGACCGACCATGCGGTGCGGGCCGGCATCCCGGCTTTCCGTGTCGCCCCCGCCGACCATCCCGATCGGTCCGCCTGGGATATCGCGCTCACCGACGCGGTTGCCGCCTACGCCCCCGACCTGGTGGTGTCCGCGGGATTCATGCGCCTGTTCGGTCCGAAATTCCTGGAGCGATTCGAGGGCCGGATCATCAACACTCATCCCGCGCTGCTGCCGGCCTTCCCGGGCGCGCACGGGGTGCGCGATGCGTTGGCATACGGAGTGCGGGTGACGGGTTCGACCGTGCATCTGGTCGACGCGGGCGTCGACACCGGACCGATCCTCGCTCAGGAGCCGGTCGCGGTGCTGCCCGGTGACGACGAGGCGAGTCTGCACGAGCGCATCAAAGTTGTGGAGCGTCGGCTGCTGGCGGAGACCGTCGCCGCCGTCGCCACGCGAGGCATTGTCTGCGACGGACGAAAGGCAGTAATTCCAGATGAGTGAGGCCCCGGTTAGTGCACGCAGGGCGATCCGCAGGGCGTTGGTGAGCGTCTATGACAAAACCGGGCTCATCGAGCTGGCCACCGGACTGAACGAGGCCGGTGTCGAGCTGGTGTCGACCGGTTCGACCGCCGCCCGCATCGCCGATGCCGGAATTCCGGTGACCAAGGTCGAAGACCTCACCGGTTTCCCCGAAACCCTCGACGGCCGGGTGAAGACGCTGCATCCCCGCGTGCACGCCGGCATCCTCGCCGACACCCGCAAGCAGGAACACCTCGATCAGCTGGTGGAGCTGGGCGTCGAGGCATTCCAGCTGGTGGTGGTGAACCTGTATCCGTTCACACAGACCGTCGCCAGTGGCGCCACACCCGACGAATGCGTCGAGCAGATCGATATCGGCGGTCCGTCGATGGTGCGAGCGGCCGCGAAGAACCACCCCTCGGTCGCGGTCGTGGTCGACACCGGTGACTACGACGACGTGCTGGCGGCGGTGCGCGGTGGCGGTTTCACCCTCGCCGAGCGAACCACGCTGGCGGCCAAGGCTTTCCAGCACACCGCGAGTTACGACGTCGCGGTCGCGAGCTGGATGACCAACGTGCCGACCGCCGACGATTCCGCGGACTCCGACGCGGACAGCCGGTTCCCGTCCTGGATGGGCGGTGTGTGGACCCGCGACGCGGTGCTGCGCTACGGCGAGAATCCGCATCAGGCGGCGGCGCTGTATCGCAACGACTCCGGCCCGGCCGGGCTGGCGCAGGCGAAGCAGGTGCACGGCAAGGAGATGTCGTACAACAACTACACCGATGCCGATGCCGCCTGGCGGGCCGCCTGGGACCACGCCGAACCCGCGGTGGCCATCGTGAAGCACGCCAATCCGTGCGGCATTGCGGTCGGTGCCGATATCGCCGAAGCGCACCGCAAGGCGCATGCCTGCGATCCGGTGAGTGCGTTCGGCGGCGTGATCGCGGCCAACCGCGAGGTCACCGTCGAGATGGCCGAACAGGTGGCCGAGATCTTCACCGAGGTCATCGTGGCTCCGGGCTACGCCGACGGCGCGGTGGAGGTGCTGCAGCGCAAGAAGAACGTGCGCATCCTGATCGCCGACGAGCCCCGGCGCGGTGGCGTCGAACTGCGGCCGATCAGTGGCGGCGCGCTGCTGCAGCAGACCGATATCGTCGACGCGGACGGTGACGACCCCGCCAACTGGACGCTCGCCACCGGCGAAGCAGCCGATGCCGAAACTCTCGCCGACCTCGAATTCGCCTGGCGCGCATGCCGAGCCGTGAAATCGAATGCGATTCTGCTGGCCCACGACGGCGCCTCGGTCGGGGTCGGCATGGGGCAGGTCAACCGGGTCGACGCCGTCCATCTGGCGGTGCTGCGCGCCGGTGACCGCGCCAAGGGTTCGGTGGCGGCCTCCGACGCCTACTTCCCGTTCCCCGACGGTCCGCAGCAGCTGATCGCCGCGGGCGTGAAAGCCATTGTGCAGCCGGGTGGTTCGGTGCGCGATCAGCTGACCATCGATGCGTGCCGAGAGGCCGGAGTCACGATGTACCTCACCGGGGCGCGTCACTTCGCGCACTGATCGGTGAACACGAACGTCGCCGCCCGCCGGAGTCTCCGGCGGGCGGCGACGTCGTTCGACGGTGCCGTTCGCTGACCCGGGCGAATCAGTTCGCGCTCAACACTTTCCGGTCGCCCAGCGGCTTCTTCAGCGGAATCTCCAGGGTGCCGAAGACGGCGATCATGGTGCACATGCGCCCGGCCGCCTCGGGCAGGGTGCCGGCCTTCAGGGCGACGGTGACGGTGCTGTCGGTTTCGGTGGTGGTCGCGTCCACGCCGTAACACTCCGGTGAGCCGATCTGGAAATTCACCGCGATCCGGTCCGGGGCCACCCGGCTCCAACTGTCGAACGGCAGCGGGTGCGGATTGGTGATCGTCGAGTTGGCGGTGAACATCCGGCCGGGCTGCGGTGGATTCTGCTCGGTGGGAGTGCTCACCGCGGCTGTCGTCGTATTCGCTTGTGCCCCACCGTTGTCGGAGTTCCCGCAGGCGGTGACCAGGAGGGCCGGTAGTGCGAGGAGCGCGAGTGCCGCCGCTGCGATGCGGCGTCGTCCGGGGATGGAGTCCATGGAGTCACCCTATCGGCGGGGGCGAGGTGGCTGTGAGCCACGTCCCAGTGAACATTCTGCGAACGCCGGCGCGTAACTGCTGCGAAATCCGGGGCGCGCCAAGTAGTGTTCGCAAACGATGAGCGAATGCGGTTCTGCGCCATCGAATCACCGATCGACACGACCTCTTCTCGAAAGGATCCACCGCGTGGGCGACACGTTGCAGGTAGGCGAGGAACTCGGCCTGGGTCAGGCCCTTCAGGGCGGCGCGTACACGCTGGCTCTCCAAAATGACGGCAACTTGGTGCTTTCCGAGCCCGACGGCACCGTGGTGTGGGCGACCATGACCCATGAGCGGGGCGTCGAGCGCGCCGTTCTGCAGGAGGACGGCAACTTTGTGCTGTACTCCGGCAGCGGGCCCGTCTGGGCCACCGACACCAACGGGCAGGCCGCCGATCATCTGGTCCTGCAATCGGACCGCAACCTCGTCCTGTACGGCCGGGACGGCGCCTCGCTGTGGGCGTCGGGTACCAACACCGACAGCCCGATCGTGGTCGAGGAGCCGGTCGCCGCTCCGGCCGCCGAGCAGGTGCCTCCGCCGCCGGCGGCGCCGGAACCCCGCACCTACACCGTGGAGTCCGGTGACACGCTGTGGGCCATCGCGGAACGGTTCTACGGCGACGGCAACCGCTACCTGGAGATCGCCGGGGCGAGCGGCATCGAGAATCCGGATGTCATCAACGAGGGTCAGCTGCTGACCATTCCCTGACCGGGAAACGACCGAGCGCCCCCGATGCCGCGGTATCGGGGGCGCTCGTTTGTCCGTTCGCTACCTGCTGGTGAACGGCAGCAGCGCCATCTCGCGCGCGTTCTTCACCGCGACCGCCACCTGCCGCTGCTGCTGCGGGGTGAGTCCGGTGACGCGGCGGCTACGGATCTTGCCGCGGTCGGAGATGAACGTGCGCAGCAGGTTCACATCCTTGTAGTCGACGGTTTCGACGCCGGCCGCGATCAGCGGGTTCTTCTTGGGCCGCCGGGCCTGTTCGGCGCGGATCCGCTTCGACGGTGCTCGCTTGACTGCCATGTGGGCCATCCTTTCTCGGCGTGAGCTCTGGTCCTACGCTGTCGCGCGGGCGCCCCGACCGCTCCTGCCGGTTCCTTCCGACGAGATCTGCGATGGTCTACCAACTCGATTTGTGTACACCGGGCAGCTCCCCCCGGTGGGCCAGCTCGCGCACACGTACCCGGGATAGTCCGAACTTGCGGAGATGACCGCGGGGGCGGCCATCGGTGGCGTCCCGATTGCGCAATCGTACCGGACTGGCGTCGCGCGGCAGCCGCTGCAGCGCGAGCTGCGCTGCGGCCCGGCGATCGTCGTCGGTGGCCGGATCGCGGATCAGCTCCTTGAGCTCGGCGCGGCGTTCGGCGTAGCGGGCCACGATGTCGCGGCGTTGCTCGTTGCGCGCGATCTTGGATTTCTTCGCCATCACCGCTCCTCGCGGAATTCGACGTGCCGGCGCAGCAGCGGATCGTATTTGCGCAGCACCATGCGGTCGGGGTCGTTGCGGCGGTTCTTGCGGGTGACGTAGGTGTACCCGGTGCCGGCCATCGACCGCAGTTTCACGATGGGACGGATCTCGTTGTTGCGCGCCATCAGACCTTTTCCCCGCGACCCCGGACCCGGGCCACGACCGCTTCGATCCCGTCGCGGTCGATGGTCTTGATGCCCTTGGCCGAGACCCGCAACGTGATGCGGCGGCCCTCGCTGGGCAGGAAGTAGGTCTTGCGCTGGATGTTCGGATCCCAGCGCCGGTTGGTCCGAACGTGGGAGTGCGAGACGGACTTACCGAAGCCCGGCTTGCGGCCGGTGACCTGGCAATGGGCCGACATGGGGCTCCTTTCTGAAAATGATTTTCGACAACGGTCGCCGCAGACTGTACCGTGAGGCTGTAGCAAATGAAAATCGTTATCGAAAGGGGTTCCGGTGCTGTCACATCCCGACCGCCGCACGCCCGTCGTGCTGCTGGCGGGCTTCCAGGGGCCGGTCGCGGACGGCATGGACCACATCGCGCGACTGCTGGGCGCGGCGCCCGGCACGGTCGTCGTGCGACACGATCTGAGTTCGCTGCGCGAAGGCGTCGTGCGTCGCCGGGTGCGCCTCGACGGCCGGGAGACCGCGAGCGTGCACGAACTCGCGCACGGCTGCGTCTCCTGCACCCTGCGCGCCGATCTGCTGCCGCTGCTGTGCCGGTTGGCGGCCCGGGATTCGGTGCGCCGCATCGTGATCGCGCTCGACCCGGCCTTCGAGGCGGAAGCCGTATGCCACGCGATCGACACCGTACCCGTGGTCGGCCTGGTGGGCCGCGTGGACGGCCTTGCCGGTCGCGATGTGCGGATCGAGGCGGTGGTCACCGGCCTCGATGCGCGCAGCTGGCCGACGGACGCGCTGAGTGACGAGACCGTCGACGAACGGGCGGGAGGGCCTGGGGACGACGATCGAACCGTGGCGCAGCTCGCCGTCGGACAGGTCGAATTCGCCGATGCGCTGGTGGTTTTCGCGGCCGATCAGGTGAGCGACGCGGAGCGCGACGTGGTGCGGGCGGTCGTGGATCGGCTGGTGCCCCGGGCTCCGTCGATCTGGGCCGGTGACGGGCGCGACATCGCCGCGGCGCGCATCGAGATGCTACTCGACCGCATTCCCGCCGATTCCCGGCGCGGCCGCGTCTTCGACGCACATGCGCCGCTGTTGCGTGGCCGGCCGCCGCTGGTGGCCGAACACGGTGTGGCGTTGATCGAATTCGCCACCGCTCGCCCATTTCATCCGACCCGCCTGCACGAAGCGCTGGATGTGCTGTTCGAGGGTGTGATCACCGCGCGTGGGCGGGTATGGCTGGCGACTCAGCCCGAGCGTGTGGTGTGGCTGGAATCCGCCGGTGGCGGATTGCGGGTCGGCGATGCGGGACGGTGGCTCGCGGCGATGAGTCCCGCGGAACTGGCGTGTGTCGACCCCGATCGGCGCGCGCTGGCGGCACTGCGCTGGGACGAGGATTTCGGGGACCGCGACATCTCGCTGGTGATCCTCACCTGCGGCGCCGATGCGGACGAGATCCGTACCGCGCTGCACTGGGCCTTGCTCGACGAGGGCGAGATGATCCTGCTGCGCAATGCGCCGGATCTGGTCGCGCACTGGGCCGATCCGTTCGGCGAATTCCACGAGGATCCTTGCGAGACAACACAATCCGACAACTCGGGCGGCCGCGGTGTCGATTCCCGGCCGAATGAAAGGTAGGGCGATGAAATCAGGGATTCACCCGGAGTACCACCCGGTGGTCTTCGAGGATGTGAGCACCGGCACACGCTTCCTCACTCGTTCGACGGCGACGAGCGTCCGCACCGTCGAATGGTCCGACGGCAACAGCTATCCGCTGATCACCGTCGATGTCACCGCGGATTCCCACCCGTTCTGGACCGGCGCGCACCGCGTCCTCGACACCCAGGGCCGGGTGGAGAAATTCGAACGCAAATACGGCAGGCGCACACCGCGTCCCGGCTCGGTGCGCGGGGAGAACTGATATGGCGGTCCCGAAGCGACGCCTGTCGCGCGCCAATACCCACAGCCGGCGTTCGAATTGGAAGGCGACTGCTCCCGACCTGGTGCCGGTGAGTGTCGGGGGTGTCGTCCACAAGGTCCCGCGCCGGTTGGTCGCGGCCGTCCGGCGTGGGCTGGTCGACCCGAACCGGCTGTAGGACACACGTTCCGATCAATCGATGGTTTGTGTCGTTTGCCTGAATCGAGCGATCACTTGGTTATCGAACAAACCGGAGTCAGCTGGGATATCGCCGCCACTGGGCTTGCGATGTGGTAGCTGGAGCGTGAATCGGCAACTGCTGGTTGGTTTTTGGCGTCGGAAAAAGTCCGGTGGAAACGCTGCCTTCCGAGGCCGATGCCGGTACCCTCGTGGCTGAGGGCGGGTTCTCCTGGTGACAGGAGAACCCGCTCATCGCCACTTTCGGGGCCTTTCACCCTCGTCGCGCGGAGGAGGGCGGCGCTTCCAGGGCTCGTTGCCCGGGCTGTGGCGCCTCGTCCGGCTTCGGCCGCAGCGCGTCGAGCAGTGACTCCCAGCGCGCGATCTGCTCGCCGATCACCGCCGCCGGATTCTCCAGCAGGGCGGCCACCAGCGACAGCGGCCACGGCAATTCGGCCGGCGGCGGCGTCTGTCCGGTCAGCTCCAGCACCGTCGTCTCCAGGTCGGCGATCTCGGTGCGCAGCTCGCCGATCTGCCGTAGCGCGGCACCCAGCGCCTCGACGACCGTCCGCTCCGAAATGGCGCCGCCGTCCGAGCCATCGTCGTCGCCCAGCTGGGGCCAGCCCGCCAAACCGGGGCCACGCAGCTGAACCTGTACATCGCGCAACATCGCTTCCTGCTCCGGAGTCACATCCGGTACCTCTCTCATCGCTTCCGCGGCGGGCCGAATTGCCTGCTCCACACTGTAATTCGCGGAACCCCTCCCGTGCATCGAGACCGGGGCGCCCACGCCGTGGGGCGACGGTTCCGGCGTGGCCGTGAGGGGTGCGGACGCCGCCGCGATTCGGAAGTGGAAGAGGCCGGTTCGCGGGCGGCTGCACATTTGCCAACTGGTGCTCATCGGCCCGAAAATGTCCGAATTTTCAGCTTCTTAACATTCCTGGCATCTTCTTGGCGGCTTATTAACGGCCTTTGTTACGTGTTCGTAATGGGGTCACGACAGCCTGTCTAAGGGTTTCGATTTCGAGCTCAGGCGCCAGGGTATCGGCGCCGCAAACTGCTGAAGAAAGTGTATGAGGGAATGAAGCTCAGGAAGTTCGCCGCAACATCGGCTCTGGTCATCGCTGCTCTTGGGATCTCCACAGGCACCGCATTCGCAGCTCCCGCTCCGGCCGCCAACCCCGATATTCATTACACGGCAAACGTTGTCGACAAATCCGTCGTGGTGAAGACCGACGCCGGATCGCTGACGACCGAAGGCAACGAGTTCCAGGTTCGCGACAACCAGGGCAAGGTAGTAGCCGGATTTCCGCTGAGCTATCAGCACGACGGTCTGGAGTACCCGATCGCCGCGCAGATCGACGGCAATCAGGCCACGCTGGTCCCGAGCACCGACCGCGCTGCCGCCCACCCGGCGCAGATGCTGCACGACGTGGCCAGCCGTTCGGATCTCGACGCGGCCAACCAGAGCGCGATCAACGAGCTCGGTATCGCCACCAGCATCGGCACCCTCGTCGGCACCGCGATCGGCCTGGCCGGCGGCTGCGTGCTCGGCGCTGTCCTCGGCACCCCGTTCCTGGTCGTTCCGGGCTGGATCGGCGGCTGCCTGACCGGTGCCGCTCTGGGCGCCCCGCTGGGTGCCGCGGCCGGTCTGGTCGGCGTCGGCGGCATCTCCGGCGTGCTGGTCGCGATCGAGTACTTCAACCGGATCAACGCGCCCGCCGAATCGTAATCTCGGACAGCGCAACGCAATCGGGGCGGGCCCTACGGCCCGCCCCGATTCTCGTCTGTGTGCGGCTCGGCCCCGTCCGGCCGGCCGGCGTGGAGGGGTTCAGCCCACCGGTTGCGGCGTCCGTCCCGCGGGCCGCGCCTTGGCGGCCGGCGACGCGGTCTGCCCGGCAGTGGAATTCGCCGCCTGAGCCAGCTGCCGCGAGCGGGTGGTGCCGGTGCGGTCGGGTGCGACCAGGACCGCGGTGATCGGTACCGCGAGCGACAGCGTGCCCACCACGAAGACCGGGACGAAGAGGGTGAACAGATCGTCGCCGCCGGGCTGGCCGACCGCGGTGTCGAGATGGACGTGTACCCCGGCCTGACCGAGGTAGTGCACAGCGGTGACCGCCACCGCGTACAGCACGGCCGCACCGGCCAGGGGCAGCATCGCGGCGAAACGCGTGGTGGCCCAGAGCAAACCGATCGAGGCCACGATGGCCAGCGCTCCCGCCGCCAGCGACATCCAGATGTTCACGTCGACCGATCCCTGCACTCGGATGGCGCCCATGGCGAGCAGATGCATGATCCCGATGCCGAGGCCCATCACCACGCCGCCGGTGATCACCCGCACGATCGTGCTCACCTTGCCCGTGATCACCAGTCCCGCCAGGACCCCCGCCACCGCGACGACCGTCGCTACGACCATCCGGGCGATGTCGTAACGGATCTCACCGGTCGACACCCCGATGCCGAGCATGGTGACGTAGACCGCGAGCCAGGTGCCGACGCCGCCGATGGACACTGCCGCCGCGGTGAGCCACACCATCCGGAACCGCGCGGTGACCGAGAGCGTCGACTGGCGAACACACGCCAGTCCTACGACCGCGCCGGCCGCGGAAACCCCGAGTGCCAGGCCCAGCACCCAGTACCCCATGGTGAAGTAGTTCATCGCTTCCCCTCCGCTCGCACCGCTCAGCTCTGTCCCACCGTCGCGTGGGTGGCGGTCAACCGCTGAATCGCGTATTCGGTGACCGCGGCGAGCGCCCGCCGCACCTCCCCGGCGTCACGGGCGTCGATGTCGACCACCGGCACACCCTCGCGGATCGACAGCGCCTCACGCAGTTCGGCGACCGGGAAACGCGGTGCGCTCGGAAATCTGTTGACGGCCACCAGGAACGGGAGCCCGCGCGCCTCGAAGAAGTCGACCGCGGCGAAGCTGTCCTCGATCCGGCGCGTGTCGACCAGCACGACGGCGCCGATCGCACCGCGGATCAGGTCGTCCCACATGAACCAGAATCGGCGCTGTCCGGGCGTGCCGAACAGGTACAGCGTCAGATTGCCGGGCAGGATGATGCGGCCGAAATCCATGGCCACCGTGGTGGTTTCCTTGCCCGGGGTGGCGGACAGGTCGTCGATACCGTCGGATACGCCGGTCACCATGGCCTCGGTGCGCAGCGGCACGATCTCCGAGACCGCACCGACGAAGGTGGTCTTCCCGGCGCCGAACCCGCCCGCGACCACGATCTTGGTCGAGGCGGTGCGGCTGTCGAGCTCCGGGTGGGGCGGCGTCGGAGCCGTCGAGTTCTGAAAGTGCATGGGGGGATTCTGGTATGGAAGCGGCGGTTGTGGGTGTGAGCCGGGGGAATTGGCTCCGGGCTGAGCGATCTGCGAAGAATTCGTCTGCGGTAGCGGCGGATAACGCTCGGCAGTCGAGGGCGCCGCGGCGTTCTGGGGCGGTGCCGCGGTGTCAAAGGGCACGGAGTCCACGCAGGGTCCTCTCCATCAGGGATCGCCGCTCGTCGAAACTGGCGTCCTCGCTGAGCGTGGTGTGCACCCGGAGGGTTCCGGCCACCACGAGGTCGCCGATCACCACCCGGATCATGCCCAGGGGACGTTGCAGATGGGCGGCGATTTCGGCGACCGAGAGCCGACCCGCGCCCAGACGCAGAATATCTGTTCGAATATCGCCTGCGGGCCAATCGAATTGATTGGCGTAGGGCAGTGTTTCCACGACGGCCTCGAGGGGCAGTTCGACCGCGGGCTCGGTACGCCCAGCGGTCAGCGCATAAGGACGGACGCGTGTGGTTGGCCGGCCGGACCCGGCTCCGAACGAGCTGGACATCGCAATCGTCAGACCGCCGAACGGGCCGTGGCTTGCACGACCGATCCGACTCGATCGACGAGCAGGGCCATCTCGTAACCGATGCGGCCGATGTCGTGCTGCTTGTTGGCCAGCACCGCCAGGTGCGAGCCGTTGCCGACGCTCATCACCAGCAGGTAGCCGCGCTGCATGTCGACGATCGACTGCATCACCTTGCCGCCGTTGAACAATTGCGCCGCCCCCGCCGACAGACTCGCCAGACCGGCGGTCACCGCGGAGAGCTGTTCGGCGCGATCGGACGGGAGATGCGGGCTGGTCGCCTGGAGCAGGCCGTCGGCCGACACGAGCACCGCGTGCGAGACTCCAGGCACCTCTCTGGTGAAGCGGGTGACGAGCCAGTTCATATTCTCGTCTGTGGTGTTCTGCGCAGTGTCGGTCATGCAAAGCCTCCGTCGTTCTGCTGAGCGTTGTTCCGCCCGGCCGGGTCGTAGCCGGCCGTATCGGCCGGGTCGTACTGGGCCGTGTTGTCTCGGACGCTGACGCGGCCGCTGCGGACGCCGCTCAAATGCCTGGACAAGTTGTTGCGGATTTCCTCCGGATCCCGAGCCTCGACGACATCCTCCTGCGTCAGTCCGCCGGGCACCAGCTGCGCACCGGGCCGGCGGATGGGCAGGCCACCCGAGGTACGGGTGGTCGCGGTCGGGCTGCTGGCGTCCGCTGCCGCCGCCCAGCCCTCGTCGGCGGGAGACGACCAGGCGCCGGTCGGCGCGTTCGAGGACGGTTCGACCAGCCATTCCGACACCATGCGCTGATAGATCGGCGTGGGGGATTCCGGTTTGGCCGGCGCCTGAGCATCCTGCTGGTGGGCATCGTGCTGGTAGGCGTCGGGCCGGGGTGGCGCGAGGGTCGCGCCGTGGCGGGACAGCGGCACCGGTTCGCGGTCCGGAGCGCGCTGCGCCGGGGCCATGATCGCCGTTTCGGCCCAGATATCGATGGGCTGCGGCTGCGGCTGCGGCCGCGGATCGGCCGGGGCGGGACGCCGGGGCGGCGCGATCTGTTCCAGGTCGCGGTCGGTCACCGGGTTCCACGGATCGGAGGCCGGAGCGAAACTTTCGCCGCGGCCCGCGGTTTCGGGCTCCTCGGCCTCAGCGCGCTCGTCGCGGGGAGGCTCCTCGGCGCGGTCGTCGTGGAAAACGTCCTCACGTCCGGTCTCGGCACCGCGTAGTACGCCGTCGTCGACGGGTTCCGCCGCTCGGTTGTCGGTCTCCGCGACATCGGGCAGCGGGGTGAGCCGGGTGACCGGGGCCGCGGTTTCGGAGTCCGACTGACCGGCCGGGCGTCGCTGCGGCAGTCCGGCGCTGGTGAATCGGGCCGGCTCCGAACTGTCCCCGAACCGCTCCGGCGGATTCGGCACCGCGGTGAGAGTGCGGCCCGGAGCGGGGAACTCGGTGACCGGGGAGGGGAAGTCCGCGATCGGCGTGGTGAAGGTCGAGATGGCCGGCGGGACCACGGCCTCCGCGGGCGAGACCAGCGCACCCGGTAGATGCACGCTGGCCGTGATGCCCGGCTGCTGTGCCATCGTGGAGGTGCGGCGCAGGCCGACCGTGATGGTGTGCCGTGCCGCCAGCCGTCCGACCACGAAAAGACCCATGCGGCGCGCGGTTTCGATGGTGACCTCACCACCGGAGGCCAGGCGCTCGTTGATCGCGCGCATATCCTCGGCGGACATGCCGAGGCCGCGGTCGGTGATCTCGATCAGATATCCGCCGTCCACCGCGCGCGACACCGAGACCGCCACCGGCGTGTTCGGCGGCGAGTAGCGCAGCGAGTTGTCGATCAGCTCGGCCAGCAGATGCTCGATGTCGACGGCGGGCTCACCGGCGACGATACCGTCGGGCACCGAACCGATTTCGACGCGCTGATAGTCCTCGACCTGGGAGACCGCACTCCACAGCATGTCCGACAGCGGTACCGGCGGCAGATGGCCGCGGCGCAACGCGGTACCGGCGAGCACCAGCAGGTTGTCGCCGTTTCGGCGCATGCGGGTGGCGAGGTGGTCGAGGCGGAACAGGCTCTGCAGCCGATCGGAGTCGTCCTCGTCGCGTTCCAGATCCTCGATCAGCGACAGCTGCTGTTCGACCAGCGATTGGCTACGCCGCGAGAGCGTTTCGAACATGTTGCTGATCTGCAGGCGCAGGCGGGCCTGTTCGGCGGCGAGGAACAGCGCCTGGCGGTGCATGTCGTCGACCGCTCGGGCCAGCTGACCGATCTCCTCGGTGGTCTGCACGTCGACCGGGACGATCTCCGGAGTCGCGCCGCCGCCGCGCACGACCGCGAGCTCGGCGGGCAGGTCGGTATGCGCGACCTGCAGCGAATCGCGGCGCAGGCGGCGAATCGGGACGACCAGCGAGCGGGCGACCGCCAGCGCCAGGGCCAGACCGGCCAGCAGGGTCACGACCACCAGCGCCACATCGCGCAGGACCGTGCCGCGCGCGTCGACCGAGCGGTCCGACAGTCCGGAGTCGATCAGGTCGACCAGATGGTTGGTGGCCTCATTGTAGGTGTCGGTACTGGTCTGCATCGACTGCACGACACCGGGCACGTTGATCGGCTCGACCGCGTTCTGACTCATCGCCGCGATACGCGTCTGCAGCGCGCCCAGCAGCACATCCGGCTTCAGCGCCGATTCCGGCTGCACGACCGCGTACTGGTTGATCATGGTGAGTTCGGCGCCGGTGGCGGTCAGGACCTGGGCCAGTACGGCCGGGTTGTTGCCGATCTCACCGCTCTCGAGGGCCAGCTGCTGCTGCGTGAACATCTGGCGGGCGATGGCGATGACACCCATCTGCACGTAATAGCGCTCGAGGGTCGTCTCCTTCGGCGTCGCCAGGGACGAGACGGCGTTGCTGACGTGGCCGTTCACCTCGCTCGCCTGTTTGACGACCTCCTGCGGCGCGCCGCCGTGCAGGCTGTTGCGCAACGTGCGCCCGGCCGCCAGCGCCTCGGTGAGTTCGGTGGCGACCCGCTTGTCGGTCGCCGAATTCTGCAGCGCCGTCTGCAGATCCGCCGCGGCCTGGTCGAACCGGGCCGCGGCCTGGTCCAGCGCCGACTGCGGAACGTGTTCGCCGTTGCCGAGGGTCACGGCGAGATTGTTGGCCGCCGAACCGAAGTCGAGGGTCGGCCGAATGATCCGCGCCTGCTCACTGGCCGTGTTCAGCTGTGAGATGGTGCCGAGTTCGTCCTTGATTCGAAGAACGGCGAATGCCGATGCCAGCACGACCGGCAGCAGTAGCACGATGCCGACCTTGCTAGTCACGGACAGATTGGACAGACTCCTCTGCCATGGCCGCGGTGCAGTGCCCATCCCGCTTCCGTCGCCTCCGCTCGCGCACGTGCCCCGGGTTCCGGCCGCCGCCCGCGTCTGGCCGTTCGGGTCCAACGGGTTGAGAACCAACTAGAGGTTTACTTTTACCGCAGGCAACATACCGCGAGAACACGTTCGCGGCAATTTGGAGGGGTCCGGCGACAACGGTCTAAAACGGCTCGGCGCAACAACTTTCGTGTGCAACAGATACTTCTCGGAACTATTTTCGATGATTCCGCAGGTCACCTGTTGTGGATGCGCGGCGTGTCGAATGGTCGGTTCTCAGTCGGCTCTCAGTCGATCCGGTCAAACTGGAGGCCATGCGCATTCTGGTAGTCGACGATGATCGCGCGGTGCGCGAGTCGCTGCGCCGGTCGCTCACCTTCAATGGATATTCCGTCGAGCTGGCGGTCGACGGCGTCGACGCCTTGGAGAAGGTCAGCGCGTCCCGGCCCGATGCATTGGTGCTCGATGTGATGATGCCGCGGCTGGACGGCCTGGAGGTATGCCGCCGCCTGCGCAGCACCGGTGACGATCTGCCGATTCTCGTGCTGACCGCCCGGGATTCGGTATCGGAGCGAGTGGCCGGCCTCGACGCCGGCGCCGACGACTATCTGCCCAAACCGTTCGCGCTCGAGGAATTGCTGGCGCGTTTGCGCGCGCTGTTGCGCCGCACCGCCCCCGACGCGGCCACCGATTCCTCGGAGACGATGCGTTTCGCGGATCTGTCCCTGGATCCGGTGACGCGCGAGGTATCGCGCGGGGAGCGCGCCATCAGCCTGACCCGCACCGAATTCTCGCTGCTGGAAATGCTGATGGCGAATCCGCGCCGGGTGCTGACGCGCAGCCGCATTCTGGAAGAGGTCTGGGGCTACGACTTTCCGACCTCCGGTAATGCGCTCGAGGTCTATATCGGCTATCTGCGCCGCAAAACCGAGGCCGAGGGGGAGCCGCGATTGATCCACACCGTGCGCGGGGTGGGTTACGTGCTGCGCGAGACTCCTCCGTAGGCCGGGTCGTCGTGGCAAGAGCTCATCCCGGGCACGGCGGCCGCCCCGATCGTGTGGCTCGGCTGGGGCCGCGCCCCGATCCGCACGAGATGCGCCCGCCGATGCCGCTGACCCGCTCGGTGTCGCTGCGCTGGCGGGTGACCCTGCTGGCCGCCTCGGTGGTGGCGATCGCCGTCGCGGTGACCTCGATCGCCGCCTACGCACTGGTCGCCCGCGCCCTGTACGCCGATGTGGACAGTCAGTTGCGCAGCCGCTCGGAGGTGATGGTCAAGAACAACATCGACCTACAGGGCTTCCAGGCGATCATCATGTTCAGCAGCCTGTACTCCAACGATATCGGCATCGCGCTGATCTATCCCGACGTCGATGTGCCCTATGCCCCGCCGCAACCGATGGATCCGCCGATCGGCCCGGCCGAGATGGCGGTGGCGCACGGAAAGGCCGATGTCTCGCTGCGGACCGCGAACAATCAGCGCGTACTCGCCCGGCGCACGAAATCCGGTGCGACACTGGTTATTTCGCGGTCGCTGGAGCCCACCCGCGAAGTGCTCGACCGGCTCGCGTGGCTGCTGTTCACGATCGGCGGCTGCGGCGTGCTGGTCGCCGGGGCCGCCGGTGCGACGGTCGGGCGGACGGGGCTGCGGCCCATCGCGCGATTGACCGCGGCCACCGAACGCGTCGCGCGCACCGACGATCTGGCGCCGATTCCGGTCACCGGTGACGACGAACTGGCGCGGCTCACCGAGAGTTTCAATCTGATGTTGCGGGCGCTCGCCGAATCTCGCGACCGGCAACGGCGGCTGGTCGCCGACGCCGGACACGAACTGCGTACGCCGCTGACCTCGCTGCGCACCAATATGGAACTGCTCATCGCCTCCTCGCGCCCGGACGCACCGCCGATTCCCGAGGAGGATATGGCCGGCCTGCGCGCGGATGTGATCGCCCAGATCGAGGAGTTGTCCACGCTGGTCGGTGACCTGGTGGACCTGGCTCGCGAGGATGCGCCCGAAACCGTCTACGAGCGGGTCGATCTCGGCGAAGTCGCCGAGCGCGCGCTGGAACGGGTGCGGCGGCGGCGGGTGGACGTCGAATTCTCGGCGCAGCTGCGGCCGTGGTTCGTCTACGGCCACGACGCCGGACTCGAGCGGGCCATCCTCAACGTGCTCGACAACGCGGCGAAGTGGAGTCCGCCGGAGGCGCAGGTCGTCCTGACCATGCGCGAAACCGGGCCGGGGCTCATGGAAATCGCGATCGACGATGCCGGGCCGGGCATTCCGCCGGAGGAACGGGAACTGGTCTTCGAACGCTTCTACCGCACCACGGCGTCGCGATCGATGCCCGGATCCGGACTGGGGCTGGCCATCGTGAAGCAGGTGGTGTCCAAGCACGGCGGCACGATCACCGTGGACACCTCCGAACGCGGTGGCACGCTGGTGCGCATCGTCCTTCCCGGCGAACCGCCGACCGCCGCCGACCGCCGGGAGTGATCAGCGGCGATCCGGAATCGATGGGCGCGCGTGGGGCGGCCCCATAAACTGGCACGCATGCGTACCGTCCCGCGGAAACCCGGCTGCGGCGGCCGGATACGGCAGGGAGTCACGGAGAACTGAAAGCACGGTCTCAGTCCGCTCTCAGTCGCTGTCACCAGGCTGGGCGACAGACTCGAGGAGAAACGAGAAATATGACCGAGGATTCGAGGGACAGGCGCGACGAGCCGACCGGTTCGACTCCCCAGTCGGGAGGGCCCGAGCCGACGTCGCCGTCGAGTGGGGCGGAGCCCGCTTCGCCGGAGGGCGATGCCGGAAACGCGTCGCGCGGGTGGGGGCAACCGTCACAGTGGGCAGGGCCGTCGTCGCAGGCCGGTGGTGCCGAAGCCGGTGCGCAGTCGCCGGGACCGGCGGGTCCGAGTGGGGGACCGCAGGAACAGCCCGCGCACACCGCGCCGATGCCGCCGTACAACCCGTACGCCGCGCCGGGCCACACCTCGGGCCAGGGCTATCAGCAGCCCGGCTCGTACCCCTCCGGTACGCCCTATGCCGCCACCGGCGAATATCGTGCGGGTGAACCGTATCCCCCCGGTGCCGGTCCCACCGGTGTCCACGCCGGGACACCTCGCCGCCGCGGCCGGGCGGGGCTGCTCGCCGGCGCCGTCGTGCTGGCGCTCGTCGCGGGTGGTATCGGCGGTGCGGTCGGCACCCTCGCCACGCGCTCGGACAACAACGCGCCGGTCAACAATGCCCTGAACGCGCCCGCTCCGGTCGATCCGGCCTCGGCGAGCGCGCCGCCCGGATCCGTCCCCGCGGTCGCGCAGAAGGTCCTCCCCAGCGTGGTGATGATCCGCGTCGCGGGCGCCCGCGCGGAGGGCGAGGGCTCGGGTGTGGTGCTGTCCTCGGACGGGCTGATCCTCACCAACAACCATGTCGCCAGCGGTGCCGGTCCCAACGCGAAGATGGAGGTCGCCTTCCAGGACGGCAGTACCGCCAATGCTTCGGTCGTCGGTGTCGACCCGGTGTCGGATCTGGCTGTCATCAAGGCGGCAGGTAAGACCAACCTGACGCCGATCGAACTGGGCACCTCGCGCAATTTGATGGTCGGCCAGCCCGTGGTGGCGGTCGGCTCGCCGCTGGGCCTGGCCGGAACCGTCACCACCGGGATCGTGTCGGCGCTCAGCCGCCCGGTGTCGACCAGTGGTGAGGCCGGCTCACAGGGCACGGTCATCTCCGCGATCCAGACCGACGCCGCGATCAACCCCGGTAATTCCGGTGGCGCGCTGGTCGATACGAACGGCAAGCTGATCGGCATCAACACCGCGATCGCCACACTCGGCGCCTCCGAGATGCCCGGTTCGCAGAGCGGATCGATCGGCCTGGGCTTCGCGATTCCGGTCGATCAGGCCCGTCGCGTGGCCGACGAACTGACCAAGTCCGGTCACGCCACCTATGCTCAGATCGGGATCTCGGTGCGCGCGCAGGACGACGTCAACGGCGCCCGGGTCCTGGACGTGACACCCGACGGTCCGGCCGCCAAGGCGGGCATCCCGTCGGGCGCGATCGTCACCCGCGTCGACGATCAGGTCATCGACTCGGGCAATTCGCTGATCGCCGCCGTGCGGTCGCACCAACCAGGTGACAAGGTAAAGGTCACCTACACCGATCCACAGGGACAGAATCCGAAAACCGTCGAGGTGACCCTCGGCGCCGCACCGGCGGAGGGTGGCCGATGATCCGTGAACCGCGTCCTTTGACAGTGCTTCCGACACCCGACGCCGACGAGCCCGGGGGACCGGAGTGGTTGTCGCCCACGGACGCTACGGTGAGCAATATGGAAATCGATGCTCCCGTGGCGGGCCGGGCACTTGTTGTGGTCGTCGACGATCGAACCGCGCACGGCGGAGTGGACTCGCTGGGCCCGCTGGTGACCGAATTGCTCACCGAATTCGGCTTCCTCGTGGATGCCACGGTGTCGGTGGCGGGTGACGAGATCGAGATTCGCAATGCCCTCAACACCGCCGTCATCGGCGGGGTCGACCTGGTGATCTCCGTGGGCGGCACCGGTATGTCGCCGCGGGATGTCACCCCGGAGGCGACCCTGGAGGTGCTCGATCGCGAACTGCCCGGAATCAGCGAGGCCCTGCGCGCCTCCGGACTCGCGGCCGGTTCGCTCGACGCCGGTCTGTCCCGTGGTCTGGCCGGCGTCTCGGGCAGCACCCTGGTCGTCAACCTGCCCGGCACGCGCGACGCCGTTCGCGACGGCATGGCCACGCTCGGTCCGCTCGTGAGCCGGGTCGTCGACGAACTGTCCGGATTGGCGGAATAATCGCGGTATGACCGACCGGCCGGCGGGGGCGCAGCGCCCGGACGATTCGCAATCGGCGGAACGCCCGGCGAAGGGGCGCACCCGCTCGGCCGCCGAGTCCGCGCGCCTGGCGCGGATCTTCGGCGAGGCGCTGCCGCGCACCAGCAGCGACGAGCGCGCCCCCGACGGTGAGTTGCCCCGCTCCGGGGACGACTGGCTGCGCGCGCAGGTCCCGCCACATCACGGATAATCGGACTTTGCGGTGTCTCGGATGCCGAGGCATGTCACCGTCCCCTGTCGGCAGCCGTGAATCTCGACGTTCATCGCGGCCGACCGCAAGAAGCTGATGAGAGAAATATGAATACGAACGGTCGGGTCTGGGGTGCGCGCATCGCCGGCATCGGTGCCGTGGCGACCGCCGCGCTCGGCCTGTTCTCCACCGGCGCCGCCAACGCCGGCACCTTCGTCCCGCTGCCCGGCGGCGACCTGTCCAAGACGCTGTCCGACGGCACCGTGGTGCATGTCCGGCTGGACGGCGAATCCGCGACCATCGATCCGGCGATCGTTGTCCCGGCGGTGCACCGCACTGCCCGGGTCTCGGGTAACGCCCGTGTCGAACTGTCCGGCGACACGACCGTCGTGGGCGGCAGCATCTACCCCGGGTACACCGTGGGCTGCCAGGTCGACATCTCCGGTGTCGGCGTCGACGGCGGTCCCGGCGCGAGCATGGACTGGAGCGACGGCGAGAACGCCAAGCCGGATGCCGGCGGAAATGTCGGCGGCAACCTGATTCTCGCGCCGGGCCAGGCGAAGTCGTTCTATGTCCTCGACATCGAGGAGAAGGACGACGTCGGCCAGGATGTGCACAAGCCCCGCAACAAGTTCCGGGGTGACAGCGGTTCGGTGGCCTGGTCCGACGAAACCATCGGCCTGACCGGATGTGGCGGTGACGCGCAGGCGCGCGCATTCGTCAGCGTCGAGGTCGAGACCGACAACGTCATCTCATGGGTGACGCTGTGGGGCGAGCCGTTCAGCCTGGGCTGAGCCCGAGCCGGATACCCCTGGCGGCCTGCGGATTCGATCTCAGAACTCGTGCCGGCCGCCGGCGCTCTTGCTGCTCTCCGAGAGCAGATCGCGGATCTCGGCGAGCAGTGCGACCTCGGTCATCACCGCTTCCTTCTCGGTGCCGAATCGCTTCATCAGGCGGCCCGCCGGCAGGATCAGGATGAAGTACAAGATCGCCGCGATCAGAATGAAGTTGACCACGGCGGTGACGATCGGGCCGAGTGCGATGAACGTGGACGGCTTACTGGAATCCAGATAGAAGCCCCAGCCGTGTTCGTTCGCGCCGCCGAACAATTCCAAGAGGGGATTGACGATTCCGTTCACGATGGCGGTGACGACCGCGGTGAACGCGGTACCGATGACCACCGCAACCGCCAGATCGATCACGTTCCCACGGAGCAGGAAATCCCTGAAACCCTTCAGCATTGCGGCTCCTGTCTCATCCGGCGTGCCCCCGCCTCGCCGTTCGGTCTGGTCGTGGCATCCGATGCGATCGCTTTCCGCTATCGAATGAGGTACTCGGGATGCTAACGGACAGTTACGGCAAATGCTTGGCGAACACAGCGAACATCAGTGAAACACCACGGTCAGCGCCGTCTGCAACGAGGCGGCCGCGACGGTGGTTGCATGGCCCGGATCGAGTGCCAGCAGCACGATTCGTTCGGGGGCGGCGCGGGTCCGGGAGCCCGCGTCGGCGGCGCCGGAGATCAAGACGACCGCGGCATCGGTGGCGAGGGTGTGCGCGGACGGTGAACGCCCCCGTGGCGCAACCGTATCCGGATCGCCGTGGCCGCCGGTCTCTTCCGCGGCGACCACGTCCACCCGGTCGCCGGGCCGAAGAATATCGGCAATGGCGTTGTCCGCCAATCGCATCGGCACGATCCGGGCATTCGGCACACCGGTCGCCGCGGCTGCCAGCCGCGGGCCGACGATCCGGAGATCGGTCAGTATTTCCCCGGCGTGCACGGCGCCCGTGGAGGTCGCGCCGAGCAGTTTCGCGGGATCGGTGACGGCGCCGTCCGGTATCGCGCCGGGTGGCAGGTTCGCGCGGCGCAGATCCTCGGGGGACAGCACCTGTCCGGGCGCCACATCCCGCGCCGCGACGACGACCGGCGTGCGATGCCCGGCGGGGTCGCCGCGCAGGGCGACGACGGCCGCGGCGGCGGCCAGTCCGACCGCCGACAGTCGCCGTATCAGCGTCACGTCGAGCCAGGGTGGCCGTATCCGGGACAGGAATTCGGTGCCGCGAGCACGGCCGAGATCGGCGTCGAGGGGGCGTAGACGATCGAATCGCAAGGTCCGCATACCGGCCACCGTAGGGGCCGCAGCAGCTCGGTCATCCCGGAAAAGAGCAGGTCAAAACTTCTCTGTGGATAACGAAGAGGCTGTGGACAACCGGAGACCGGCGCGAACAGAAGACAATGGCCGACCGGGCGGTCCGTGGCCGTCCGGTGTGGGCCGGGTCAGGCGACGGCGGTGCTGGTCGACGAGGAGCTCGACGACGAACCCGAGCTGCTCGACGAGCCGGCCGAGCTGCTCGAGGCGGACGAATCGCTCGACTTGGATTCGCTCGACTTCGCGGCGGGCTCGCTGGCCGACGAGGAGCCGTTGCGGCTGTCGGTGCGGTAGAAGCCGCTGCCCTTGAAGACGATGCCGACCGAGTTGAACAGCTTGCGCAGCTTGCCGTTGCACTTCTCGCAGGTGGTCAGGGCGTCATCGGAGAACGACTGCACGATGTCGAACTTGTCGCCACACTGCGTGCACTGATACGAGTAAGTAGGCACCTGCGAACCTCCACGGTTTTCGTCTTTTAGCACTCTACAGCCGACAGTGCCAACAGTGCCAATCCGGTATTGATTCCCATGGTGCCGGTGCGGTCGGGCGCCGGTGCGGTGGTCTCGCTCTCACCGTGGCACCGGGCGGACGTCGATCCGGCGATCGTCCGCGTCGAGCGTGCACAGCCCGGCCTCCGGCAGCAGAGCCCAGCCCATGCGCCGATCGTGGGGTTCCTCCGGCAACACATCCAGCAGTTCCGAGTCCCGGACGACGGCCACCAGGCGTGCGTCCGGTCGTGCCGCGGGCAGTGTCCGGTCGTAGTAGCCGGCGCCTCGTCCCAGCCGCACGCCGCGCCGATCGACGGCGAGCGCGGGTATCACGATCACCTCCGGCCACTCGATCGCCGCCACGCCCAGCGGCGGTCCCTCGGGCTCGAGCAGGCCGTAGCGGGCGCGCCGCAGCCCTTCGATTCCGGTGTACTCCGCCCAGTCCAGTGGTCCGGGCGGTCCGGTCACGGGGACCATCACCCGAGCCCCCGCGGCCCGCAGCGCGTCGAGCATCGCCACCGAACCGGGTTCACCCGCGACCGGGAGATACCCGGCCACCCACACCGAGCCCGGAGCGCCAGAGCCGGATCCGCCCGCCGGGCGGCGCCGCTCGCCACCGGACCCATCGATACGCGACCGGTCGATGTCAAGTACCCGCGTCACGGAACGGGCCAGGGCGTCGGCCTCCGCGGCCCTGACCTCCGGCGGCACCGCCGCCCGGGCGGCCAGCAATTCCGCTCGCCACCGCCCCTTGTCCCGCTGACCGGCGATCTCCACAGGCTCACCCTAGGTGGGCGAACGGTGAGTTTGCCCGCTCCCGTGTTTCCAGGTGCCCTCGGCGGGGAATCGCTGACCCGACGCGGTATCGCGAACACGCTGGTAACGCAGTGAAACCATGGTTGCGGCCGGTTCCCCGACGGGTAGTAGCGGGGGTCGGCGGCGGACCTCGGCAGGGTTGCTGCCGCACCGTTTCGGTGCGACGGCGCCGCCGCGGCCGCCTAGGCTTCCCAGATGCCGTGCCGGTGGTGAGCCGGTCCGACGACAAGAGCGATGGATAGGGTGTGCACTTATGACAGCTGACGCCGGATCGGACGCGACGCAGGCCGTGAGTTCCTGCTTCCGTACCGCGGTGGTCCCCGCGGCCGGACTCGGGACACGGTTCCTGCCCGCGACCAAGACCGTGCCGAAAGAGCTGCTGCCGGTGGTGGACACGCCCGGTATCGAGTTGGTGGCCGCCGAGGCCGCCGGATCGGGCGCCGAGCGGCTGGTCATCGTGACCTCGCCCGGTAAGGACGGGGTCGTCGCCCACTTCGTCGAGGACCTGGTGCTGGAGAGCACGCTCGCCGAGCGCGGGAAGTTCCAGCTGCTGGAGAAGGTGCGCAAGGCTCCGGGCCTGCTCGATGTGACCTCGGTGGTGCAGGACGAGCCCCTCGGGCTGGGCCATGCCGTCGCCCAGGCCGAGCAGGCGCTCGACCCCGACGAGGACGCCATCGCGGTGCTGCTGCCCGACGATCTGGTGCTGCCCTGCGGCGTCCTCGACGTGATGAGCCGTGTCCGCCGCAAACGCGGCGGCACGGTGCTGTGCGCGATCGACGTCCCGAAGCAGGAGGTCAGCGCCTACGGCGTCTTCGACGTGGAGCCGGTGACCGACAGTACGAACCCCGACGTGCTGCGTGTGGTCGGCATGGTGGAGAAGCCGGCGCTCGAGGCGGCGCCGTCGACCTTCACCGCCGCGGGCCGGTATCTGCTCGATCGCGCGATCTTCGACGCATTGCGCCGCATCGAGCCGGGTGCGGGCGGTGAGCTGCAGCTCACCGACGCCGTATCGCTGCTGATCGCGGAGGGACATCCGGTACATGTCGTTGTCCACCGTGGGTCGCGCCACGACCTCGGCAACCCTGGCGGTTATCTTCGTGCTGCGGTCGATTTCGCTTTGGAGCGAGACGAATACGGCCCCGCCTTGCGCGAGTGGTTGCAGCGTCGGCTTGCTCCGGATTGGAACCCGCAGCTGATCTCGTCGTGACGACGGGGTCGGCCGGGTCCCGTCACCGCGGGACCGGGTGATCAGTCGGAGTAAAGGGGAAGGGCGGCATGCGCTCGGTTGAGGACCAGCAGATCAAGGTGACCGCGGCGGCCGTGGCCCCGCGGCCGGTCCGGGTCGCGATCTCCGAGGCTCAGGGTCTGCTGTGTGCCGAGGACGTGGTCACCGAGCGTCCGCTGCCCGGATTCGATCAGGCCGCCATCGACGGTTATGCCGTGCGCAGCGTGGACGTGCAGGGCGCCGGCGCCGACATCCGCACCGAGGACGGCGATCCCATCGAGCTGACGCTGCCGGTGGTCGGCGAGGTCGCGGCCGGTTCGCGCCAGCCGATCCGACTGCAGCCGCGGCAATCGGTGCGCATCGATACCGGCGCGCCGCTGCCGACCCTCGCCGACGCCGTGCTGCCGCTGGATTTCACCGACGGTGGCCGGGCCCGGATCAAGATCTACGAGCCGGTTCGCTCCGGTGATTACGTGCGGCGCATCGGTGACGACGTGCAACCCGGCGATATCGCGGTCCGGGCGGGCACCATCATCGGTGCGGCGCAGGTCGGCCTGCTGGCGGCGGTCGGCCGAGACAAGGTGCTGGTGCATCCCCGGCCGCGGCTGTCGGTGATCTCGATCGGTGGCGAGCTGGTCGACATCGATCGCACGCCCGGCCCGGGACAGGTCTACGACGTGAACTCCTACGCGCTCGCCGCCGCCGCCCGCGACGCCGGCGCCGACGTGAATCGGGTCGGCATCGTCAGCGCCGATCCCAAGCGCCTGCGCGATGTTGTCGAGGGACAGCTCGTGCGTTCGGAGGTCGTCGTGATCGCGGGTGCGGTCGGCGGCTGGGCCTCCGAGCAGATCCGCGAGGCCCTGGAGGGGCTGGGTGAACTGACGATCGACCGGGTGGCCATGCATCCGGGCTCGGTACAGGGCTTCGGCCGGCTCGGCCGCGACGAGGTGCCGACCTTCCTCCTCCCGTCGAATCCCGTTGGCGCCCTGGTCGTTTTCGAGATCATGGTGCGGCCGCTGATCCGGATCGCGCTGGGCCGCCGGCATCCGATGCGCCGCGTGGTGCGGGCCCGCACGATCATGCCGATCACCTCGATGGAGGGCCGCCGCGGTTACCTGCGCGCCCAACTGATGCGCGACGAGCAGACCGGTGAATACCTGGTGCAGCCGCTGGGTGTGAACGGCTCGTCGCATCTGCTCTCGACCCTGGCCGAGGCCAACAGCCTGATCGTCATCGACCCGGAGGTCACCGATATTCGCACCGGTGACGAGGTCCAGGTCGCATTTCTCGCACAGCGCGGGTGATCTGTGGACATGAACGTATTCCGGGCCGCCCAGCATCCGGGCTGGCCCGCACATCTCGGTCCGGTTCGAGTCGCGGGTGGGCGAGTGACCCTGCGCCCGATCCGGCTGCGGGACGCGGCGGCCTGGTCGCGAATCCGCCTGCGCGACCGCGAACATCTGGAGCCGTGGGAGCCGACCGGCCGGGGTAGCTGGGAGGCGCGCAATCACGCCTCCAACTGGCCCTCGCTGTGGTCGAGCCTGAAGGCCGAGGCGCGCCGGGGGGCGATGGTGCCGTTGGTGATCGAGGTGGACGGATCCTTCGGCGGCCAGCTGACCATCGGCAACATCGTGCGGGGTGCGTTGCGTTCGGCCTGGATCGGCTACTGGGTCGCCAAGGACGTCGGCGGCCAGGGTGTCGCCACCGCCGCGCTGGCGATGGGACTGGACCACTGCTTCGGGCCCGTGGGCCTGCACCGGGTGGAGGCGACGGTGCGGCCGGAGAATCTGGCCAGCCAGGCGGTACTGCGCAATGTGGGCTTCCGCGAGGAGGGCACGTTGCGGCGTTACCTGGACGTCGACGGCGCGTGGCGCGACCATCTGCTGGTCGCGATGACCGTCGAGGAGGTGTCCGGCACGGTCGTCGATCGCCTCATCCGCTCGGGTCGTGCCACGCCGCCCTGAGCGGCCCGGTCGCGCGGCGTTTCCGGCGGCGACGCGCCCGGGCCTGGTGATGACCGCCTTGTGACGGGTGGGGCAGGTGTGGGCGGCGCGCCTGCGGGATATTCCTGTGACGCCGCATTAACCTACGGACGTCGGTGGTGCGTCCGGTGCCAGGACGAAACAGGTGGCGAGAACCTGCCCAGCGGTCGAGAAGGGACAGTGGTCAGGCGGGGACGGAGGTGGGAGCGCGATGCCGAATTCGATCTTGTGGATCGCGCTCGTCGTGCTCTGGGTCTTCGTGCTGTTCCCGATGCTGGCCGATCGGCATCCGCGGATCCGCCGCACCACGGACGTGGCCCTGGCAACCCGGGTGCTGCATCGAGGTGGTACCAGACGACGTGCGAAGAAAGGGCCGGCCACCGGGCATGAGACCGATCCGGACTGGGTGCCGACCCCTCGGCAGAAAAGGCTTTCCCACGGCGATGATGCGGAGGACCGGATGACGACATCGGCCGATGAGCCCGTCATCGAGGACGACCGGAACGCACCCGAGCGCGCCGAATCGGAGGTGACGCGGGCACACCGGAGCGCCGGTGATCCGCCCGGTCGCGCCCACGGGGGCGAGGAGCACGCCCGTGAAACCCCCGGCGACGCCGTCGATGCCGAGCCGGGCGACGAGCACGACGACTTCGGCGAAGTCGACGGCGACGGCGACGGCGACGGCGATCTCGCCGGAGACGCTCGCGCCGACGATCCGGACGATGCCGAGGAAGGTGGAGAGGCCGACGACGTCCCGGCCGCCGCCGAGACCGAGGATCGCCCGCAGGCGAGCATGGCCCGCATCCCACCCGCACCGAACGCGGCTGTTCCGGCCCGGCGCGGCGATGTGGATCCGGACGACGAGCTCGATGATCTCGACGAGGGCGCCGACGGCGAACCCGGATCGGCCGTACGCGATTTCGTCCCCTCCCGGCGTGGCCGCGGCGGGTTCGATCCGGAGGCCGACGCCATCGCGCGCGCGGCCCGGTATCGCTTCCGGCAGCGCACCGCACTCGGATTGATCCTGAGCACACTGCTTTTCGGCGCCTTCGCGATCGCCGTGAGCGCGACCCTGTGGTGGGGGTGTGCGCTTTCGGTGGTGGCCTTCGGGGGCTATCTGGCCTACCTGCGGCGGCAGGTGCGCTTCGAGGAGGACATCCGCCGCCGCCGCGCGGCACGGCTGCCCGGAGCACGGCAGCGCCCCGCCGAGAACGCCGAAGCCGTTGCGCAGGAAAGGGTCCGGGCCGAGCGTCGTCCGGGGATGGATCGCGATGCCGCCCGCGCGCTGCGCCGGCGCGCGGTGGTGCTCGACGTCGACGACGAGGACCCGCTGTTCGACCATCTGGAACACTTCGACGCCGCCGCTGCCCGGGCCACCCGGAACCGGGCCGCGGGTGGTGAAATCCGCCGCGCCGCAGGCGAATAGGAGCCGGGGAGCCGGTTGTCGACGGCCGCCGCATCGTAGCCAGGAGCTGCGAGCGGCGGCCGTTTCGGTGTGCCCTGGCGTTTTTTCGCGGCTGTGGCCGGACGAATCGGCGCTCGTGGCTAACTCTCCGCATCGCATAGGGGAGGTGGGGTGTGGTGGGCTGTCAGCCGGAATGTGAAACGTCCGTGTCCACTCACCGGGAGTGCCGAGAAGGCGGCAAATTCATAGGTAACCTTTTGTCGCTGTGATCTCCCCGTTACGAGTGGCTCGCGAGCTATTTCCGGAGTAAGCTCGGGCACCGTGCAGAATCGCTGTCCACAAGATCGAAGGATTTAATCCTTCCGGTACGGATGCGTGGTCACGGGTATTGACACGCCGCAGCAGGTGAGGACGCTGCGCGTGGGGTAGCTGGGCGGTTGGAAGGGTTGATCGACGTGTATGAAAGCACTCTGCTATCGATTTTCACCGGCCTGCTCGCGTAACAGATCGAGAAATCGCGATGAACAATTCAACGGTCATCGACGAGATCGAGATCGATCTTGCCGAACGGGTAACCGCGCTCGATCTCTATCGCCGCTGGGAAATGCAGCAATGGCAGGCGCAGAGCTTGGAATACGAGCGTGATGCCGAGGGCTGGACCCGGCTGCCGTCCTTCGCGCGGTTGCCGCTGCTGGCCACCCTGGCCCGCTTCCTGGTCGGCGAGACGACCGTGACCGAGACCTTGGCGCCGCTGGCCTACGCCGCGCCCGAGGTCGACTACAAGATGTACCTGGCCACCCAGCTGGCCGACGAGGCGCGCCACACCGTCTTCTTCCGGCGCTACCTCGCCTTTCTCTCGGAAACCCTCGGCAACGAGGAGTTATCGCAGGTCAGTGGCGTCGATCGGGTGGGTGACCTGTTCGAGAAGGCGCTCGTGGACGCGGTCGAGCGGGTGCGGGCGGACCCGGGCGACATCGCCGCCTGGTACGAGGGCGTGGTGGTCTACCACCTGCTGGTCGAGGGTGCGGTGGCGATGACCGGTCTGCACACCGTGCTGGGAACCGTGCGGGCGCTGCCACGCTTCGACATTCTGCGGACCGGTATCACGAATGTCGCCCGCGACGAATCGCGGCATATTTCCTTCGGTGTGCTGGCATTGCGCAACGGAGTGCGCGGCGGACAGCGCGACCATATTGTCGCGATGATTCGCAAACATATTCCGGCGGCCGCCCGAACATTGGTCGATCCGGAAACGCGTGATCCATTTCCGCGATTGGTGCCGGTGTTGCGGAAACGCGCCGAAATACTTCAGGAGCAATGGGAATTCGCGGAGAGTTCTCTCGGCCGGAGAATGACGTCGATCGGAATTCCTTCGGACACCATTTCGGAACTCACGGAGAATTGGCGGGAATCCTGTGCGGCAGCCGCGGGAGAATATGCCGATCTGCACGGTGAATCACATCCCATCACGTACCTCGTTCGATGAAAAAAACAACTCGGGAGCATTTCGTGGACGAAAATGAAGTGCGCGACCAGGTACGGGAACTGGTCCGTCGGCACGCCCCCCAGCCTTCGGCGGAATTGGCCTCCGATGATGTGCTGGCCGAACAGCTGGGCTACGACTCGCTGGCCCTGATCGAACTCGCGCTCGGCCTGCAGGTGCGTTTCGGCATCGACGCCGGCGGCGATTCCGGTGCGACGAATGTGGTGACCGTCGGCGATATCGAGCAGATGGTGTGTGACGCGCTGCGGGCGAAACAGCCATGACCGAATTGCTCGACTGGCTGGCCTACGACGGCGAGGAACGAGGCTGGACCATCGCCGACAACGGCGACTGGCGCCGCGTCGCCTATCCCCGGTTGAGTGAACAGGTGCGGCGGGTGGCCGCGGCCTGTATCGAGGCCGGGGTACGTCCGGGTGCGGTGGTTTCCATCGTGGAATCTGCCCCGGAACGATTCATGACGAATTTCTTCGGCGTGCTGGCCGCGGGAGCCACTCCCAATCCGCTGGCGCCGCCACTACCACTGCAGAACGAGTCGGCGTATCGGCAGCAACTGTCCGCATTGCTGGCCGCGGCCGCTCCCTCGGCGATCATCGTGGCGGAGGAACTCGCCGGAGTGGTTCATCCGGTGCTCGAATCCGTGGGCGGGGTCACGATTGTCGGCACGTCGAATGCGACTCCCGCCGTGACCGAACTGCCGGGGTGTGCGCCGAACCGCATCGGTTTGCTCCAATTCACCTCCGGCAGTAGTGGTTCGCCCAAAGCGGTCCGGGTATCGGTGGCGAATCTGGAGGCCAATTGCGCCGCGATCGACCGGTGGCTGGAGTTTCGCCCGACTGACCGGATCGCCACCTGGCTGCCGCCGTATCACGATATGGGCCTGATCGGCTGCATCATCACGCCGACCATTCTGAATCTGGACATTCAGGCTATGACGCCGATCGATTTCATTCGGGATCCGTTGTCGTGGCTGTCCTGTTTCGGCCGCGACGGCGCGACGATCACCGCGACGCCGAACTTCGCGCTGGCGTATCTGCTGCGGAAGATGACCGACGAGGCCTTGGCCGGAATGGATTTCGATCCCTGGCGAGTGATGATCGTGGGCGCCGAACGGATCGATCCGGCGATTCTGCGCGGATTCGCCGAGCGATTGGCGCCCTACGGATTCGATTCGCGCACACCGTGTCCCGCCTACGGGCTGGCCGAGGGCACGCTCGCGGTCTCCGGCCTACGGCCGTCGGAGCCGGTGCAGGCCGCCGCGGTGACACCCGAAACCGGCGCCGTGGACGGTCCGTTCGAGCTGATGTCGGCGCCGCTCGAGGACGGCCGGCGGTGGCTGGTCGGGTGTGGCGCGCCGCTGGACGGAGTGACGGTGCGGACCGCGGCGACCGACGAATATGCCGGAGCGCCGGGCGAATTGATCGTCGGTGGCCCGAGCGTCGCCCGGGAATACCAGACGGCGGAGGGCACCCGCGATCTGTCGCGTGCCGAGGACGGTGCTCTGGCGACCGGTGATGCGGGGCTGCTGGTGGGTGGGCAGCTGTATCCGATCGGCCGGGTCGGCGACGCGGTGAAGGTGCGGGGCCGCACGATCTACGCCGAGGACATCGAGGCGGCCGTGGTGGAGGCCTTCGGCGTGCCCGCCAACCGAGTGGTCGCGCTGGCCGGCAACGCCTTCGGCGCCGCACGCGTCGCCGTGCTGGTCGAGGACAAGCCGGTCGAGGCTGTGCGGCTGCGGCAGGTCCTGGCCGGGCAGCTGGGAACGGATACGTCGCTGCGGTTGTTCATCGGCGACCGGGGACTCATCGCGCGCACCACCAGCGGTAAGCCGCGGCGGCGGGTGATGTGGAACCAGTTGCTGCAGGGCGAATTCGACGCCCTGGAGAGGAGTTGACGATGGCGCCGGTACCGCTGTCGACCGTCGACCACATGTGGACGGCGAATATGGCCGGTCCGCTGCAGTTCGTGGTGGAGTTCGGCGAGGTGCTCGACGCCGATCGGATCGTCGAGGCCTATGTCGAGACGGCCCGTGAATTCGTCGGCGCCGACGCGGCGCTGGTGCAACTCGACGAGCGCACCTTGGCGATGGATGTCGACGACCCGCGCCCCGCGATCCGGGCCACGGTCGCCGAATCCACCGTGCCGCTGAGTGAATGCCTCGATCCGGTCGAGATCGGAGTGGGGCATGTGCTCGCCCGCGGGCGGGTGGTGACCCGCGGCGACCGCACGGCCGTCGGGCTGTCGATGTCGCACGGCCTGGCCGACGGCTACGGCATGTTCTTCTTCCTGGCGGCCTGGGCGGCCCGGGCCCGCGGCGCTCGCTTCCTGTCGCCGCGCTGCGACCGCGAGGTGCTCACCCGCCCGCAGGCACGCGACCGCGACAGCGTCGATTCGGACGCGTTGCGCCGGGCGGGATTCGTGACGGTCGAGCCGGATCTGGAACTGCCCGAACTCGACGTCCACACCGGCCGGCTGGATCTAGCCGAATGCGAGGCGCAAGCCGAGGTTTCGGGGTTGTCGACCGCGGATCTGGTGGCGGCGGGCCTGTTTCGCGACTACGCCGCGACCAAGGACACCGACCTGGTGACCCTGGCCTGCCCGGTCGACATCCGCCGCTTCGTCCGCGAACTCGGCCCGACCTATTTCGGCAACGCCTTCGTGCAGGTGCTGATCGATGTCGAGACCGAGCGCGTCCGCAACGCCTCGGTGCCGGAGATCGCCGGCTGGGTGCGTGACGCGATCGCCACCGCGCCCGGACGCATCGACGACGCGATCGCCGAACTCGAGGCGTTCCTGCAGGTGCACGGCATCGCGGGACTCGACCGGGTCTGGGGATATCCGCCGCAGTCGGGCTTCCTGGTCAGCAATCTGTCCCGGATCCCCGCCTCCTGGCTGGATTTCGGCGCCGGGCCGCCGGTCGGTCTGGTGACGCCGGGCCGCCGGCCGCGCCAGGACGGGTGCTATCTGCTGCCCGACCCCGAGCGGGCGCACAGCCTGCAGTGGGCCTCCACACTCGAGCACGAACCGGCCGCGCGTTCGTAGAGAGACGAATCCGATATGGCTGCAGCGATGACCTACAGCATGGCCGTCGGCGATCGCGACGCGGCGCGCCTGGCCCTGCTCGATCAGCATTACAACCCGAGTTCGCGTGCCTTCCTCGAATCGGTCGGGCTCTGTGCCGGCGCGACGGTGGCCGATATCGGCTGCGGGCACGGCGCGATGACGGCCTGGCTGGCCGAGCGGGTCGGACCCGACGGCGTCGTCTACGCCGTCGACGCCTCCGCCGAACAGCTCGAGATCGCGCGCCGCCTGGTGGGCGATCTGCCGCAGGTGCGCTACGTGCACGCGCGCATCGAAGACGCACCGCTCGAACCCGGTTCGGTCGATTGGGTGTACAGCCGCTTTCTGCTGATGCACGTGGCCGACGCCGCCGCCGCGCTCACCGCGATGGAGCGCATGCTCGCCGACGACGGCGCGCTGCTGCTGGAGATGTCCGATGTCGGGGCGCTGCGATTCGTGCCCGCCGACGATCCCGCCGCGGATCTGTGGCGGGAGTGGTGGTTCGCCCTCGGCCGGGCGCGCGGCGCCGCCCACGACATCTACGAGCGCACCCCACAGCTGCTCACCGAGGCCGGCTTCATCATCGCGCGTCGCGACCGCTTCCAGCCGGTCTCGGCGATGCCCGAGGCGAAGATGTTGCACGCCTTGGGATTCGAACAGTGCGTGCCGGTCTACCTCGAACACGCCGGCGCCGATCCGGCGGCCATCGATGCCCATCGCGCCTTCCTGCAGCGCGTCGTCCCGGATACCGACATCGCCGTCGAACTGTATGCGACCAGCCAGTATTTCGCCCGCAAACGTCCGCGGGCACGAAGATTGTGAGCCTCCGCCATGGTGAGAACACCAGCCGCGCAACCGAAGTCGATCATGGGGATCAGCGGTCTGCACAACAGTGTGCCGTTCAAGCAGGCCCGCTTCCCGGGGCTGGAGTGGCGCGACTACCGCATCACCCAGGGCTTCGATTCCGCGGCGGCACTGCTGCACGACGGCGAGCTGGTCAGCGCGGTGGCCGAGGAGCGGTTCACCGGCGAGAAGGCGACCGGCGCCTTTCCCGAACACGCCATCCGATTCGGCTGTGAACGAGCCGGAATCTCGGTCGATTCGCTCGACGTGCTCGCCCACGGTTTCTCCTACGAGCCGCTGCGAGCCGAATTCGAACACAGCGAACTCGGACGCGCGCGGTTCCGCGAGGTCTTCGCCCGGCAGGTGCTGCTGGACAAACTCACCGAGACCTTCGGCGGCGACTGGGACGACCGGCTGGTGCAGGTACCGCATCACCTTGCCCACGCGGCCAGCACGTTCTATCCCAGCGGATTCGATTCGGCGCTGATCCTCGTCGCCGACGGCATGGGAGAGCGGCACAGCGCGACCGTCGCGCTCGGAACGGATGCGGGCATCGAACCGATCGCGACGGTCTCGGAACTGAATTCCCTCGGAATTCTCTACGGCGTCTTCACCTACTATCTGGGCTTCGCGTTCGGCCTCGACGAGTACAAGATCATGGGGCTGGCGCCCTACGGTGACCACCGCAAACACTTCGCGGCGATGATGGATCTCATTCATCTGCGGCCCGACGGTACTTTCACGATTCCCATCCTGTACCGCAACGAAACCGATCTGGACCGGGAAACCTACCGCGGCACACTGAAAGCGATCGAGGAGATCTTCGGCCCGGCCCGCGGCCCCGACGACGAGTTGACCGACCACCACCGCGATATCGCCGCCGCCCTGCAGGCGGCGCTCGAGGCGACCCTGCTGCACACGCTGCGGTACTTCCGCAAACAGACCGGTGCGAAGAATCTGTGCATGGCCGGCGGGGTCGCGCTCAACTGCACGGCCAACGGCGTGATTCTGCGCAGCCGCCAGTTCAAGCGCATGTTCATCCAATCCGCCGCCGGTGACGACGGCACCGCGCTGGGTGCGGCGCTGTATGTGCACCACCAGCGCGAGGGGGCCGCCCCGATCGCGGGTATCGCGACACCGCTGAACGGCCCGGAATACTCCGACGAGCAGATCGCGGCGGCACTCGCGAGCCGGACCGATTGCACCGCAACCCGATTCGACGATTTCGCGGCGCTCGCCGCCGAATTGGGCCGCCGGTTGGCCGCCGGGCAGATCGGGGCGCTGTTTCAGGGACGTCTGGAATACGGTCCGCGCGCCCTGGGCAATCGCAGCATTCTCGGCGACCCGCGCCATCCGCGCATGCGCGACATCATCAACGCGAAGGTGAAGAAGCGGGAGGGCTTCCGCCCCTTCGCTCCCGCCGTCCTCGACGAGTACGCGACCACGTATTTCGACATCAAGGATGCCGAAATCGACACCTACGCCTGGATGCTGTTCATCACCTCGGTGCGGCCGGAATTCCGCGAGGGGCTGCCGGCGGTCACCCATGTCGACGGATCGGCTCGGGTGCAGACGGTGTCGCGCGAGCGCAACGAGCGGTTCTGGACGGTGATCGACGCCTTCCGGCAGGAGACCGGCACACCGATCCTGCTGAACACCTCGTTCAACGTGAAGGGCCAGCCGATCGTGTGCACGCCGGCCGAGGGCCTGGACACCTTCGTCACCGCCGGACTGGACGTGCTGGCCATCGGCAATTACCTGGTAGAGCCGGTTCGCGCCGGATAAGTGGGATCGAGTTACTGTGCAAGCCGACTTTCTTCCCGGCGTCATCGTCATTGCCACCGATTTCCGCCGCGCACCGGTGCAGCGATACCTGCGTGCCCGGGAAGAGCATCGTCCCCGCTCGTCGGGTCCGGCAGTGGCGGCGTTGATCGCCCTGATCCACCGGTATTCCGAACACGCCGAGGTCACACTCGGAGTGATTGCGCCGGAGGATGATTCACCGAGTCCGTTGCGGGTGGCCGTCGAGCCGGATCGCACGGCGCGGGCGCTGGCCGCAGAGGTCGATGCGGCCCGCTCGCGAGCGGCGGCCGCACGCGCCGGCTTCGACATCGACGAATTGATCGCGACGCTCTGTCCCACACCGGTATTCGATCGCCATCCGCTGTTCCAGATCGCCTACTGCGAAATCACCGGCGAGCACGACCCGGACGCGGCGGAGGACGCGCTCGAGGCCGTCGTCGGCTGCGATCTGGTCTTCGTCGAGGATCGCGGCGCGGGTGAACTGCGCTGCGAATACGATGCGGAGCTGTTCGAACCGCAGACGGTGCGGCGGCTGCTGGCGCAGTGGGCGATGCTGATCGACGCGTTCATCGCGCAGCCGGATACCGCGCTCGCGGCCTTGCCGATGCTGCCGGAGGAGGACCGGGCGGCCCTCGACGAGTGGTCGACCGGGCCGCAGCCGGCCCGTCCCGCGACGACGCTGCACGCACTGATCGCCGAACGAGCGGCGAGCCGGCCCGGCAGTCCCGCCGTGGTGTCCGAGGCGGGCACGCTGAGTTACGGCGAACTCGACGACCGCGCCGCGCGGGTCGCCGGATATCTGAGCGCCGCGGGGGTGCGGCCCCGGCAGATCGTCGCGCTGTGCCTGCGGCGTTCGCCGCGGGTGCCGGTGCTGGCGCTCGGTGTCATGAAGGCCGGTGCGGCCTATCTGCCGCTGGATCCCGCGGATCCGGATGCGCGGCTGGCGACGATCCTGACGGATTCCGGGGCGTCGGTGGTGCTGTGTGACGACGCCGAGATCGCCGAACGCTTATCCGCCGAGGGCGTCACGGCGATCGATCTGGACGCCGTAGGGGACGCACTGGACCAGACCGAGCCCGCACCCGCCCGCGTCGGCGCGCCGACGGATCTCGCCTACGTCATCTACACCTCCGGTTCGACAGGCAGGCCCAAGGGTGTGCTGATCGAACATGCGGCGATTTGTAATCGCCTGCTGCACGACGCGATTCGCATCGACGAGTCGGACCGGGTGCTACAGAAGACGCCGCTGACGTTCGACGTGTCGGTGTGGGATCTGTTCTACCCGCTGGTGCACGGCGCGCAGTCGGTCCTGTGTGATGCCGAGGGGCATCGGGATTCGCGCTATCTCCTGGATGTCATTCGCGCGCGGGAGATCACCGTCGCGCACTTCGTGCCCTCGATGCTGCGCACGTGGCTGGCCGAGCCCGGCGCCGAGGCGTGCACCTCGCTGCGGTACGTGACCACCAGCGGTGAGGCGCTACCCGCCGACGTGGCCGCCGAATTCCACCGGCTGCTGCCGGATACCGCGCTCTACAACTACTACGGACCGACCGAAGCGGCCGTCGACGTCACCTGCGAACAGGTGCTTCCGGGGGCGGCGGTCACCCTCGGCCGGCCGATCGAGAATGTGCGCGCCGTCGTCCTGGACGCCGCGGGACAGCTTGTGCCGGTGGGTGTTCCGGGGCAGCTGCATCTGGCCGGGGTCTGCCTGGCGCGTGGCTATGTCGACCCCGCCGACGAGATCGGCCGCTTCGTGGCCGACCGGCGGACCGGAGAACGGCTGTACGCCACCGGTGATCGTGTGCGGCGGCTGCCCGACGGACGCCTGGAGTATCTCGGCCGGGCCGACCATCAGCTCAAATTGCGTGGTCTGCGGATCGAAGCCGGTGAGGTCGAGGCCGCGTTACGCTCCGCCGAGGGAGTGCGCGAGGCCGTGGTCACGGTCTTCGGCGATGATCCGCAGCGGAGCGAACTGGTCGGCTACGTGAGCGCCGCCGCCGCGGGTGTCGACACCGACGCGGTGCGCGCACATGCCCGTACTCTGCTGCCGGCGTATATGGTGCCCGCGAAAATCGTTGTGCTCGAGGAGTTTCCCCGCAACTCGGCCGGGAAGATCGATCGCAGGAGTTTGCCCGCGCCCGTCGTCGCGGTGCCCGGCTCGACCGCCGCCTCACCGAGCGATCTCTCCGACGCGATAGCGGCGGTCTGGGCGCACGTGCTCGAGTGCGATTCGGTGCCCGCCACCGCGAATTTCTTCGATCTGGGCGGCAATTCACTGCTCGTCGCCCGGGTGCACCTGGCACTGGAAGAGGCGCTCGGGATCTCGATCGCGCGCACGGACCTGTTCCGCTATCCGACCGTGGCCGCACTGGCCGCGGCCCTCGCCGGTTCGGTCGCTGCCCGGGAGTCGGTCGGCGATGCCGGCGACCCCAGCGGTCCGTTCGCGGTGATCGGCATGGCCGTGCGGGTGCCGGGCGCTGCCGATCTCGACGAATTCTGGGATGTCATCGCGGATGCGCGCACGACGATGACCGAACTCGACGACGAGCAGTTGCGGGCCGCGGGCGAATCGGAGGAGCGCATCGCCGCGCCGAATTACGTGCGCACAGCGGCCGTCCTGGACGATATCGCCGGATTCGACGCCGAGTACTTCGGTTTCACCGCCCGCGAGGCCCAGGTCACCGATCCGCAGCATCGGCTGCTGCTGGAATGCGCGGTCGAGGCGCTCGAACACGCGGGCTACGGTGGTGCGCCGCAGCGTCCGCGCACCGGGGTGTTCGTGGGCGGGCTGCCCAGCAGCTACTTCCACCGCTATTTCGCCGACGACTTCACGCAGCTGCCCTCCACCCAGCACTATCAGATCAAGGTCGGCAACGAACCCGACTTCCTGCCCACCTCGATCGCCTACCGCCTCGACCTGCACGGACCGGCCGTCACCGTGCAGAGCGCCTGTTCGACCTCGCTGGTCGCGGTCCATCTGGCCTGCCAATCCATCGGCCGCGGCGAATGCGAGATCGCCTTGGCCGGCGGGGTCGCGGTGCGCGTGCCGGATCGGGTCGGCTACCTGCATCAGGAGGGGATGGTCGCCTCGCCGGACGGGCACTGTCGCGCCTTCGACGAGCAGGCCGGCGGCACCGTCTTCGGCAACGGGGCGGGCGTGGTCGTGCTCAAACGGCTCGACGCAGCGGTGCGCGACGGTGACCGGATCTTCGCCGTGGTGCGCGGCACCGCGATCAACAACGACGGGTCCGCGAAGGTCGGGTTCACCGCGCCGAGTGTCGACGGCCAGGTCGAGGTCATCCGCCGGGCGCATCGCGTGGCCGGGGTGGCGCCGGCGGAGATCGGATACGTCGAGGCGCACGGTACCGCCACGCCGATGGGGGATCCGATGGAGATCGCCGCCCTCACCGAGGCATTCGGCGGTCCGCGCGCGAACCGGTGCGAGGTCGGATCGGTGAAGGCGAATATCGGCCACCTCGATACCGCCGCCGGTGTGGCGGGATTCGTCAAAGCCGTTCTGGCGTTGGACCACGCGGTCCTGCCGGGACTCGCGGATCTGCACCAGCCCAGTAGCCGGATTCCTTGGTCCGAGACGCCTTTCCGGGTGTCGCCGCGCTCGCGCGCATGGCCGTCGGATCGGCCGCGGATCGCCACGGTGTCGGCCTTCGGCATCGGCGGCACCAACGCGCACGCGGTGCTGGAGGCCGCGCCGCCGCGCATCGCGAGCGCCGCACCCGCGGGCTGGACCGGACTGTTCCGGTTGTCGGCGCGTTCCGATGCGGCACTGCGTGACCTCGCGCAGCGCTACCTCGATCGGCTCGATGCCGATGCCGATGTCGCCGTCGAAGACGTCTGCTACACGACAGGTTTCGGTCGAGAGCATCATGGGCGGCGGCTTGCCGCGGTGATCTCCACGCTGCCGGAGTTGCGGGCGGCGCTGGCGGCGTACCTGCGCGGTGAACCCGCGGCGGCATTGTTCACCGCGGCGGAGCAGCATGCGGACCACCGCCTGTGCCTGGTCCTGGGCGACGCTCCCGAAGCCGGTGTCGACGAATTCCTCGACCGGTACGCCGACGATGCGGTGGTGCGGAAGGCGCGCGCGGAGGTGTCGGCGGCACTCGGCGGCGCCGAACCCACCGGAGTGCAGGCGGAGCTGGCCCGTCAGTACGTCCTGGTGCAGATGTGGCGGGCGTGCGGCCTGCACTGGGATGCGGTGATCGGTTACGGCACAGGCGAATACGTGGCCGCGACGATCTCCGGCGTGCTCGACCTGGCGACCGCCATGCGGGCCGCCGCGGCTGGGACACCGGCGTGGGCGGGTGAACGCCGGGACCTGCGGTTGGCATCGCACGCACCGAATGCCGACGCACCGCTCGATTCGTGCGTGGCGGCCGTGGGCTGTGATCGGATGCTGGTGCTGGGCCGTCGCAGCGACGAACGAGCCCGGCTGCGGCTGGCCGCCGATCGGTACGGCGTCCACACGGTACCGGCGGCCGACGGGCCGCACGATTTCTCGCGCGGCCTGCTGGTCGCGGCGGCGAAACTCTATGCGAGCGGTGTGGACATCTGTCCCACGCCGTGGGGCCCGTTCGCCCAGGGGCGTCGAATCCCGCTGCCCACCTACGCATTCCAGCGCAGCACCTTCTGGGTCGAACCGAAACGGGCGAGCCGCCGTGCCGAGAGCGCCGCCGAGGAGACCGGGCTGCCCGGCCGTCCGGTGGATCTGCCGTTGTCGGAGGAGATTCGCTACGAACGCGGTTTCGCCTGTGACTCACCGTCGTATGTGACCGATCACCGGTTGTTCGGTACCGCGGTGGTGCCCGGCGCCTCGCATATCGCCATGGTGCTGGCCGCGGCCGCGCACCACATCGTCGGGCCCTACGTGCTGCGGGACACGTTGTTCCTGCATCCGTTCGCCGTGTCGGACGGCGGCAGCCGCCGCGCACAACTGGTGCTGCGGCCGAGCGGTCCGGGCTGGGACGTGACCCTCGTCGCTGAGGAGGAATCCGGTGCGGGCGCGGCCTGGCCGGCGCTGTTCCGCACCGCGCTGGAAAGCGCTCCCGCCGAATCGGATTCGACATTCGGCGAGACCGAGCGCGGAGATATTCTCGCCCGCTGTCCGCAGGAGCTGTCCGGACTCGAGTTCTATCGTGATGTGTGGGTGCCGGGGCTCGACACCGGAAACTCCTTCCACTGGATCGAGAGCATCCGGCGCGGCGACAACGAGGCACTATGCCTGACCACCCGTCCCGAGGGCGTGGAGATCGGGCCGGAACCGCTGCACGCGGGGTTGGTCGAGGCCGCGTTCCAGGTGCTCAACAGCTGCTGGAAATACGACAACGATCTGCTGCGGGCGCAGGAGAACATCTACGTTCCCTTCAGTATCGACCGCTACTACTTCTCCGGTCACCGCACCGAGGGCCCGCTGTGGATCCATGCCCGATTGGCAGGCGGGCACGGGGCGGGTGACGAGGCGTTCACCGCGCATATCCGGATGTACAGCGCCACCGGCGAATTGGTGGTCGCCGTGGACGGATTCGAATCGCGGCGCATCAGCCGGGCACAGGTGGAGCGGGCGCTCGCGCACAAGACGGCCGATATCACCCACGAGCAGCACTGGCAGCGCACCGAGGCGGCCGACACGGGCACCGAGCCGGTCTCGCTGCTGGTGGTCGACGATGAACCCGACCGGTTGAGCCGTTTCGCGCGGGTGCTGCGCGCGCGGGCGATTCCGGCCGAGACGGTACTGATCGGTGCGGATGCCCCGCCGGGATCGGGCATCACGCGCAGCGCGGCCACCGACGCCGAAATACGCGCGTGGCCGGTCGAAATCGCCGCGGCGGACCGTCGCGGCTTCGTCGACCTGCGCGGCCTGACGAGAGCCGACGGCGAGAGCGCGCGGTTCGTCGGCGAGGCCGCCCGGCGGTGTGCCGCGGCGGTGCGACCACTACCGGCGCTGGCATCCGAACGCGTCCGCGTGTGGTGGCCCACCCGCGGCGCCCAACCGGTGACCGGCGACGCCGACGTCACCGATCCGGCGGCGACCATGCTGTGGGGTATCGCCACGGTCGTCCGTCGTGAGTATCCGGAACTGCGTTGCAGCACAGTCGATCTGGATGGCGACGACGATTCGTCGCTGATCCGGCTGGCGGCCGAGATCCACCGCTGGTCGCCGGAGACGCGGATCGCCCATCGCGGCGGGAATCGCTACGTCGCACGGCTCCGCCGGGCGCAGCCGGGGACGGATGTGCGGATACGGCGCGATCGCAGCTATCTCGTCACGGGCGGGCTGCGGGGGATCGGCCCCCGCGTGGCGCACATGCTCGCCGAGCAGGGCGCGGGACACCTCGTGCTCGTCGGCCGCACCGCACCCGATCCGGAGACCGCGCGGCTGCTGGACGAGATCCGCGACGGCGGCTGCTCGGTCACCGTGCACACCGCCGATATCGGCGCCGAGTCGCTCGCCGGCGTGGTGGCGGCAGCGCCGCATCCGCTCGGCGGCATCGTGCATGCGGCCGGTGTGCTCGACGATGCGACGATCGCCGGGCTGGACGCCGGCCGATTCGAGAAGGTCCTGGCGCCCAAGGTCGGCGGTATCCACCGGCTGCGCGAAATAATCGGTGCGGATACGGAATTCGTGGTGTTCTTCTCGTCGCTGACCGCAACCGTCGGGGCGGGCGGACAGGCCAATTACGCGGCGGCCAATGCGTATCTGGACGGGTACGCGTCGCTGTTGCGGGGCCAGGGGATCCGCGCGACCAGCATCGCGTGGGGTCCGTGGGGCGAGATCGGGATGGCGGCCCGGCTCGACGCCGAAGAGCGCGAGCGGGCCCGGCTGCGCGGCTACCGACCGCTCTCGCCGGAGCAGGGGCTGCGTCTGCTGGCCGGCAACCTGGTCGCTGCCGGTCCGACCGTCGTCGCCGCGGATCTGGACTGGCCGAAGCTGGCCGCGGCCGCGGGTGGTGACCCGTGGTACGGAAGTATCGCCGCCACCCCCGCCGCTGCCGGACCGGCCGCCTCGCTGCGTGAACGGGTTCTGGCGGCTGCCCGGACCGACCGGGCGGGCCTCGTGCGCGAGCTCACGGCCACCGAGGTGAAGGCGGTGCTGGGCCTCGACGCCGGGCATCTGATCGACCCGGAGGAGGGATTCACCCAGCTCGGGATGGACTCCCTCGCGGTCGTCGAACTGCGCTCACGCCTACAGGACGGTTTCGGACTCGCGCTGCCCGCGACCTTCGGATTCGACCATCCGACCGTCGAGAAGGCGGCCGAATATCTCATGGCCGCAATCGGTTCCGGGGAGCCCGACGCGCCCGACCCGGCCACTGCCGCCGTTCATGCTCGGCCCCACCACGCGACGACACAGGACAGACCACCGCACGTCACCGACGTACCGCCCGAGGGTTCGGCTTCGGAATCGGCCCCATCGGCCCCGCCGGCGCCGCCCCAGTCGGAGGATCCGATCGCCGCCGAGCTGGCTCTGCTGGAGGCGGCATTACACAGCGACGCACAGTGGTGAGGGATATGTCCGCAGCAAGTTCCGAATCCGTCTCCACCACCGGTGTGACACCCGACCGCGAGCAGCGCATCGCCGCGGCCCTGCGCGCGGCGCGGGAGCGGCTGGCCGAACCTCGTCCGGCGGAACCGATCGCGATCGTCGGCATCGGCTGCCGGTTCCCCGGCGGCATCACCGGGCCGGACACCCTGTGGGACGTCGTGGCCGGGGGTGTCGACGCCACCGGCGAACAGCCCGGCGATCGGTGGGATGTGCAGCGGTTCTACGATCCGGACCCGGACAAACCCGGCACCATCTACACCACCCGCGGCGGATTTCTCGACGCGGTGGACATGTTCGACGCCGACTTCTTCGGCATCTCACCGCGCGAAGCGCACGCGATGGACCCGCAGCAACGGCTCCTCCTGGAGATCGCGTGGGAGGCGGTGGAGAACGCGGGTATCGCGCCCCAGCGGCTGCGCGGATCCGATACCGGCTTGTTCGTCGGATTCAGCTGGCGCGACTACGACCGCATCGCCGTCGCGAATATCCCCGAGGCCATGAACGCCTATGCGGGACTGGGGAACACACCGAGTATCGCGGTGGGCCGGGTGGCGTACACGCTGGATCTGCACGGACCGGTGTCACTGGTGGATACCGCGTGCTCGTCGTCGCTGGTGGCGGTCCATCAGGCGGTGCAGAGTCTGCGCAACGGCGACTGCTCGACGGCGCTGGCCGGTGGTGTGAACCTGATCCTCTCGCCGTTCTCGACGATGTTCTGCTGCCGCATCCGGGCGTTGTCGCCGGACGGCCGCTGCAAGACCTTCGATGCCTCCGCCGACGGATACGGTCGCGCCGAGGGCGCCGGTCTGGTGGTGCTCAAGCGGCTCTCGCAGGCACAGCGCGACGGCGACCGGATCTACGCGGTGATCCGCGGCTCCGCGGTCAACCACGACGGCCGGACCGGCGGACTCACCGTGCCGAGCGCCCGCGCCCAGGAGGCAGTGGTGCGGGCGGCGCTGCGGGCGGCGAATCTCGAACCGGCGCAAGTGAACTACATCGAGGCACACGGCACGGGCACCGCGCTGGGCGACCCGATCGAAATCGGTGCGCTGAACTCCGTCTTCGGCGGCGCGCGTGCGCCGCTGTGGGTCGGGTCGATCAAATCTAATTTCGGGCACGCCGAGACGGCGGCGGGGATCGCCGGTCTGATCAAGGCGGCCCTGGCCGTCGAGCGCGGTGTGCTGCCGCCGACGCTGCATGTGCGGGAACCGAATCCACGCATCGATTGGGCGTCCGGTTCGGCGCGGGTGGTCACCGAGACCACACCGTGGCCCGCCGGATCGCGGATCGCGGGTGTCAGTTCGTTCGGTTTCAGCGGGACCAACGCGCACGTGCTGGTCGAACAACCGCCGGCGGCAGCCGAATCCGGCGGCGTCGTACCCTCGGGCCTGCTGACGCTGTCCGCCCGCGGCGACGAGGCGTTGCGGGCGCAGGCGCGGCGGTTCGCGCTCGCGCTGCGCACCGTGGAACCGTCGAGACTCGAATCGGTGTGCGCGACAGCGAATCTCGGGCGGAGCGCGTTCGAACATCGACTCGCCGTGGTGGCCGGTAGTACGACAGCGATGGCGGCCGCCCTGGACGCACATATCGCCGGGCAGCGGCAGCCGACGATCGTGACCGGCCACGTGCCGCGGGGTCGTGCCGTGCGTACCGCACTGTTGATCGGGCACCGCGGACCCGGTGTGGAACCGCTCGATCGCGAAAGCTATACCGGCTCCGACGTCTTTCGCGCCGCCGTCGACGAATGCCTGGAGGCGACCGCCTCGCGGGAGAGTTTCCGGACCGCTCTGTTCGCCGGGCTGGCACCGCATCAGGCGCAGCGCGTCCCCGGCCTGGCGGATGCGCTTGCCTTCGTGCACCGGTACGCCACCACTCGCCAGTTGCTGGCATTCGGTCTGCGTCCGGCTGCCGTGCTGGGCGTCGGCGTGGGCGAGTACGTGACCGCCGCGATCGCCGGAATTCTGGAACCGGCTGTGGCACTGCGTGCTTCGGTCTCGACCGCGGCGCTGCTCGGCGAACGCGTGGTGGCACGCACCGACGACCGTGCGCTGCTCGACGCGGTACTGCGCGAAACCGGTGCGCGCCTGTGCGGTCACGCCGGCGACCGCTATCTGCTGGAGGCGGGCCCCGGCGGTCGCGAGCCGCTCCTGCACCGCCTGCGCGCCGCCGGTGTCGCCGCGACGACGCACGCCGAACTGCGCGACCACCTGGGAACGGCCGTCCCTGATCCGGGTCAGCCGGGCGAGCCCGAACTCACTGTCGTCTCCGCGCACACCGGGATGCGCCTCGGCCACGAAGCGGCCGATCCCGCCTACTGGTCGAGCCGCCCGCTGTGGCCCGCGCACCTGGACCGGGCCTTCGCCACGCTGGGAGAACTCGACTGCACGGTATTCGCCGAGGTCGCTGGGGCGACGCTGACCGAACTGGGAAGCCGCCGCACCGCCCCGGAGAGCCGCTGGTTCACCACCGGAACCACTCGCGGCGAAGTGATCCGGTGCACGGCCGGGCTGTTCGTGGCCGGCGCAGTCGACGATCTGCGCGACCTGCACGGCACCCACTATCCCCGGATCACCCTCCCCACCTATCCCTTTCAGCGCCGCCGCTACTGGGTGGAAGCGTCCGGCGCCACGCATGCGACCGGCGAGCCGAGCGCACCCGCTGCGGCGGCTCGGCCTCCGCAGGTCGAAGCCCTCGATGTGGACAACCTCGATGCCGCTCGATCGGCCACGACAGCTTCAGGCGATGGTCAGGGAACTGTCCAGGGGTCCGCAGTTCCCGGACCGCCTGTGCGCACCGATGCGACCGGGTCGGACGTGCCCGCGGGAGCCGTCGCATCGGCGCGGCCCGCGCCGTCCGAGGCGGAGCTGTACCTGCTGCGCCGACGGGTGAGCGCGGTGGTGGTCGCGAGTATCCGGCAGGTCTTCCAGATGCCGGATTCCGATCCCGTCGATCTGCAGACACCGCTGCAGGAACTCGGCTTCGACTCGCTCATGGCGATCGAATTGCGGACCGTATTGGGCCGTGCGCTCGCGCTGCCGATCGAAGCGGCATTCGCCTTCGAATTCCCGACGGCCACAGTGCAGATCGCCGAGCTCACCGCGCGGTTGGCCGCCGCACCGACGATTCCGCCCGAGCCGGCCGCCGAACCGGCGATGTCGGCACCGGCGACTGCGGCGGAACCGACCACGATCGAGCCGCAGCCGAAGCACCACGACCCGGCCGACCCGCACCCCGTGTCGTTCGACATCCCCGTCAGCACGACCCGCACCCCGCTCGACGGCTTGAGCGAATCCGATCTCATCGCGCTTGCTCGCGCGGAAGTGGCTGCCCTGGAAGAGGTGCTGCGTTGACCCCGACCGCGACGAATCCGAGTGCGCTGCCCGAGGGCGGCGACAGCAGCGAGGCCTTACGCGGCGCCATCGCCGCCCTGCGCACGGCCCGCGGGGCCTTGGCACAGCGCAGTGAGCCGGTCGCCGTGATCGGTGCGGGCTGTCGCCTGCCCGGCGGCGTGGGTTCGCTGGAGGAATTCTCAGAATTCCTGCGCGCGGGCGGCGACGGCGTGGTCGATATTCCACCGGACCGCTGGGATGTCGAGCACTATTACGATCCCGACGCCGACGCACCCGGCAGATCTTTCATCGCGAAGATGGGCGCCCTCACCGATATCGGCGATTTCGATGCCGCCTTCTTCGGCATCTCGCCGCGCGAGGCCGAGGCCATGGACCCGCAGCAGCGGCTGCTGCTCGAGGTCGCGTGGGAGGCGCTCGAGCATGCCGCGATTCCACCGGAGTCCCTGCGCGAGAGCCGGACCGGCGTCTTCGTCGGCATGTGCCCCAACGATTACGGCGCCGCGGCGACGGATCCGGCGGCGATCGACATCTATTCCGCCACCGGTCTGGCGCCGTCGGTGGCGGCGGGGCGGATCGCCTATCACCTCGGACTGCAGGGGCCCGCCCTGGTCGTCGACACCGCATGCTCGTCCGCACTGGTCGCGCTGCATCTGGCGGTGCAGAGCCTGCGGTCGGGGGAGTGCGAGCTGGCATTGGTGGCCGGGGTCAATCTGATCGTGTCCCCGCAGTCGATGATCTCGATGTCGAAACTCCGGGCGCCCTCGCCGAGGAATCGCTGCGCGCCCTTCTCCGCCGCCGCCGACGGACTGGTGCGCGGCGAGGGGTGCGGCGTCGTCGTGCTGAAGCGCGAGTCCGCCGCCCACGCCGCCGGTGATCGAGTGCTGGCCTCGATTGTGGCCACGGCCGTCGATCAGGACGGCCGCAGCAACGGCCTCACCGCGCCCAACGGCCGCGCCCAGGAACAGGTGCTGCGGGATGCGCTGCGCGAGGCCAAGCTGGAGGCCGGCCGCATCGACTACATCGAGGCGCACGGCACCGGCACACCGCTGGGCGACCCCATCGAATTGCGCGCGCTGTCCGCGGTTTTCGGCGCCGATCGAGACCGTCCACTGCTCGTCGGATCGGCCAAGGGCAATCTGGGCCATCTGGAACCGGCCGCCGGAATCGCCGGACTGCTCAAGGCCATCACGGTCGTCCGCGACCGGATCGTCCCGCCCACACTGCATTTCGACGCGCCGAATCCGCTGATCGACTGGGACGCCACGCCGATCGTGATCCCGGCCGCGGCGCGGGAGATCTCCGGCGCCGAGCCGGTGTACGCGGGGGTCAGCGCATTCGGATTCAGCGGGACCAACGCGCATACGATCATCACCACGGCCCCGGGGATCGAACCGGCGGCCGAAGATGCCGGGGATGTCGGGGATGCCGCCGAACCGGCTCGGGAACTGCTGGTCCTGCCGCTGTCGGCGGCCACCGAACAAGCGTTGCGGGATACCGCGCTTCGCTGGCGGGACCGGCTGGCGGCCGGCGCGCCGGCGCGTGACCTGTGCTTCACCGCGTCGCGTCGCGCCGCACTCGACCATCGTGCCGTGGTGATCGGGGAAACCGCCGCCGCACTGCAACGCGGACTCACCGCCGTCGCCGAGGATCGTGATCGCGCGGGCGTGATTCGCGGTCGCCGCGGCGAACCGGGCGCCCTGGTCTTCGTCTTCGCCGGATTCGGCGGGCACTGGACCGGGATGGGTGCCCAGCTCATGGCCGACTATCCGGTATTCGCCGAGGCGGTGCGGCGGTGCGCGGCGGCGTTCGAACCTCATCTGGGCGCCGACATCGCCGAACTGCTGGCCACCGGCGAATCCGACGGCGGCCGTATCGATCTCGCCCAGCCCATGTCCTTCGCCGTGCAGATCGGATTGGCGGAATTGCTGGCGGCGACCGGGTTCCGGCCCGATGCCGTGATCGGTCACAGCGTCGGTGAGATCGCGGCCGCCCGGGTCGCGGGGGCACTGAGCCTCGCCGACGCCGCCGCGGTCATCGTCCACCGCAATCGTGTGCTGCGCGCGATCGAAGGGACCGGCGGCATGTTGTCGGTGCCGATGAGCGCCGGTGAGCTCGCCGGATGGCTGGAGCAGATCGAAGGCGAATTCGACCTCGCCGCGGTGAACGGACCCGCGCAGGTCGTCGTCTCCGGGACGGTCGCCGATCTGGATCGGCTCGAAAAGGCGCTGGCCGCAGCCGGTTACGATCCTCGGCGGGTGAAGATCGAGTCGGCCGCGCACAGCCGCCAGCTGGATCCGCACCTAAACGCCTTCGTCGAGCGGATCGCCGGCATCACCGCGATCCCGGGTGGCCGGGCCGCCTTCCTGTCCACCGTGGAGTCCGACTACGTCCCCACCGATGCGCTGACCGCCGACTACTGGGGTCGAAATCTGCGCAGCACGGTCCGCCTCGACGAGACCGTCGAGCGGGTGCTCGCGGAGGGTCCGGCGACCTTCGTCGAGATCGGGCCCAATCCCGTTCTGGTGGACGGCATCCGCGCCCGCATCGACGCGTCGAACGACCGGGGTGCGGTGGCCGGATCCCTGAAACGCAACGGCTACGCGCGCCGCGACATCCTGGAACTGATCGCCCGGTTGTACGTGCACGGAGTCCCCGTGGACTGGGCGGCCGCCGGGGTGCGCGGCCGGATCGTCGAACTGCCGGCGTATCCGTGGCAGCACAGACGGTTCTGGGCTCGCTCCGACTGGGATGTGGCGGCCGAACAGCACGATGGTCAGGCGGTGGTCGAATCGTCCGTCAGCGGCGAACGCCTGCTCCAGCGCGTGGTCGATCCCGCTCGCTCGCCCTGGTTGCTCGACCACGCGGTCGGGGATACGCCGGTCGCCGCGGGCGCCTGGCTGGTCAACCTCGCCGCCGCGGCCCGCCTGCAGCACGGTTTCGGGCCCGGCTGCCATTTCGCCGAGATCCGGTTCGAGCGGGTACTCACCCTGCCCGACACCGGCCGTCGAGTGCAGGTGGTACTGCGCGACAACGAGTTTCGCATCAGCGCCCGCGCCGCCGAGCCGGGTGGCGCGGCCACGGTGTGGACCGAGCACGCTCGCGGACGGATCGTTTCCGGCGAGAACATCCCCGAGGTCCCGGGACTGGCCGCGGCGCGGCGGCACTGCCTCACCACGGTGGACCCGCAGGATCTCTACGCGGCCTACACCCGCAACGGCACTCGCTACGGGCCCGCCTTCCGCACGGTGACGGAACTGTCGGTCGGCGATGGTGAGGCGCTCGGACGGGTGAGCGCGGCGGCCGGTGCGCGCGACCCGGAGCACGGGGTGACGGCCGCCGCGGTGCTCGACGGATGTTTCCAGGTGGTCGGCGCACTGGCCGGGGACGAACTGTTCCTGCCGTCCGCGATCGGCGCCCTGCACGTCGCCGACCACATTCCGCCTCAGGTCCACGCCCATGTGCGCCGCTACGCCCGCGACGGTCGCCTGCAGACCGCCGACCTCGACATCTACGCCGACGACGGCTCGCTCGTCGCCTCGGTGCGCGAGCTGACCGCCACCCGCGTCGACGCGGATACCGCCGATGCCGCCGTCCTCGCGGTCGATTGGCAGCAGCGTCCGCGCGCGACCGGGCCGCTCTCGGGACGCTGGGTGGTCGTCGGCGGCGACCCGGACGACGACGCACCGCTGGGACCCGAAACGCTGATCCGGGAACTCGTCGCGGCGGGCGCAGACGCCGCCACGGTCGCGGTCGCGCCGAGTGCCGACGACACCGAACCGCACGCCCCGACCTTCGACGAACCCGCGGATCACATCCTGTACCTCGCCGGAACCGAGGACGGCGCAACGGCATTCGCCGATCTCGCCGCACTGCTCGGCCTCGCGCGGGCGGCCGTGCGGATGACCTCCGCGCCCCGGCTGTGGGTGGTCACGCGCGGCGGTCAGGCGGTGGCGCAGGAGTGCGTGGACCCGTGGCAGGCGGCCCTGTGGGGTTTCGGCACCGCCCTGGCCGCCGAACACCCCGAACTGCGCACCACGCTCGTCGACCTGGCCGCCGACGCGGGCGTGGACGGCGACGACACGGCCGACCTGGTCGCGGAACTCGCCGACGGCAGCGAGCGGCATATCGCGCTGCGCTCCGGACTTCGCTGGGTCGCGCGCCTCGACCGGGTCCGGCTGAATCCGGATCCACCCGTCGTCGCCGCGGGCACTCGCGGCTTCGGGGTGGATATCGACGAGCCCGGCCGCCTGCAGACGCTGACGCTGCGCGGTCGCGGCCGGCCGCGACCGGGCCCCCGTGAGGTCGTCGTCGCCGTGGCCGCCGCCGGCCTCAACTTCGCCGACGTCATGTGGGCCATGGGCTTTTTCGCGGATCTCGACGACGTGCCGCTGGGATCGGAATGCGCGGGCACCGTCGTCGCCGTGGGCGCCGAGGTCGATACGGTGCGCGTCGGCGACCGGGTGGTGGCGGTGGCGCTGAACTGCCTGGCGACCCATGCCGTCGCCGACGCGGCGCTGGTCTATCGCCTGCCGGAGACGTTCGCGCTCACCGACGCCGCGGCGCTGCCCACCGCCTACACCACCGCCTGCTACGCACTCGAACATCTGGCCCGGGTGCGCCCCGGCATGCGCATCCTGATCCATTCGGCTACGGGTGGCACGGGTGCGGCGGCCATCGCGGTGGCACAGCGGCACGGACTGGAGATCATCGCGACCGCGGGCACCGAGGACAAGCGCCGCTACCTGCGGGAGCTGGGCATCGAGCACGTCTTCGACTCGCGCACCACGGAATTCGAGCAGCAGGTTCTCGATGTCACCGCCGGCGCGGGGGTCGATATCGTGCTCAACTCCCTCACCGGCGCGGCCGCCGAGGCGAGTCTGCGCACGGTCGCCGCCGACGGGATCTTCCTCGAGCTCGGCAAACGCGATATCTACGGCTCGGGGCGGCTCCCCCTGGAACATTTCAAACGCCGCATCACCTACACCGCCGTCGATATGGCCGGCCTGCACCGCGAGCGCCCGGCGGTTTTCGCCGAACTGCTGCACCACACGCTCGACCGCGTCGTCTCCGGCGAACTGGAACCGCTTCCGGTGCAGACCTATCCGATCGCCGCGGCGGCCGAGGTGTTCCGGCTGATGAGCACCGGTGCGCACACCGGCAAACTGGTGCTGGTGACCGACGACGCGGCCACCACCGACATCGTGCGCGGTGCCGCGCAGGGGCTGGCCGAACCCGGCTGCGTCCTGATCACCGGCGGCCTCGGCGGGCTGGGTCTCGAACTGGCCCGCACCCTGGTCGAACGGGGCGGCACGCAGGTCGGACTGCTCGCCCGCCGGGAGCCGACCGCCGACGAACGCGCGATCATCGACGAACTCAACGTCGCCGGAGAGCGCGTGATCGTGGAACGCGCCGATGTCGCCGATGCGGTCGAGGTCACCGACGCCGTGGGGCGGTTGCGCTCCCGGATCGGTCCGGTGCGCGGGGTGTTCCATCTCGCGGCCGTCCTGCGCGACGCCGTCCTGACCAATCAGAGCTGGGACCGGTTCGATCCTGTGCTGCGTCCGAAGGCATTGGGCGCCTGGAACATTCACCGTGCGGTGACCGGCGATCCCGTCGAGTACTTCGTGATGTACTCCTCCACCGCGACCCTGCTGCCCTCGGGCGGTCAATTGAACTACGCAGCCGCCAACGCGTTTCTCGACGGCTTGGCGCACTACCGGCGTGCGCAGGGGCTGGCGGCCACCGCGGTGGCATGGGGTCCGTTCCGCGATACCGGACTCGCCGCGCGCAGCGACGCGACCGAGGAGTATCTGGCCGGCCGCGGAATCCGCTCGCTGGCGCCGGCGACGGCATACACGCTGCTGGAGACACTGCTCGACGACGGTCGTCCCCGCGCCGCCATCATCGGTCTCGATGCCGACGCCTGGCTCGGCGCCCATCCCTTCGCGCGCGCCGTGCCGATGTACGAACCTCTGCGCGCCATGGGTTCCGGCGCCACCTCGGCCCTGGCGGACGAGCTGCGCCGCCTCCCGGTCGAGGAGCGCGAGGCCGCGCTGTGGGAGCTGCTGCTGAGCAGAACGGCCGCGGTCCTGCGCATCGATGCCGACGAGATCGACCCCGCCACACCATTTCTGGAACTGGGCATGAGTTCGCTGGCGCTGCTCGAATTCAAGAACGGGCTGTCGGCGGCCCTGGGGATCGACCTGCCCGGCGCGGTGCACTGGGAACATCCGACCGTGCGGGCGATGCACCGCTACCTGTCCGGCCGCCTGCGCGAGGAGGAGTCCCGATGAGCGTCTATCTGCACGGGGTCTCCTATGCCGTCGGCGCTCGCGAGCCCATCGCGAGCCTGGAGCCGCTGCGCGAGGACCCCGCCATGTTGCGCGATATGCACGGCCTCGGCCTGTACCACTACTGCCGCACCGAACAGACCCCCCTGCAACTGGCCGCCGAGGTGGTCGCGAGCACTCTCGACCGGATCCCGGTGGATGCGGCCGAGATCGACCTGCTGGTCTACGCGTCGTCGAGTCCCGAAACCGGCGCCCTGGCCGGTGGTGAATTCCTGCGCTTCTGTGAGCGTTTCGGCCTCACCCGCGCCACGCCGATCGGTGTCACCCTCGCCGAATGCGCGAATTTCGGCAGCGCCCTGCGGATCGCGCACAGCCTGGTAGCCGCCGGATCGGCCCGCAATGTCCTGGTCGTCACCTCCGACGCGTGCCCGGACCCGCACGCCCGCATCCTGCGCGACGCGCTCTCGGTGCTGAGCGACGGTGCGGCCGCCTGCCTGATCACCTCCGCCGAACCGTCGCGCATCGAGGTGCTCGGCTCGAATCAGGGCACCAACCAGCTGATCCGCGTGGCGAAGATACCGGCGCTGGCCGGGCTCACCAAACGCGGCTTGTCCCGCGCGGTCGCCGATATGCTCGACCGCGCCGGCCTGGACCGCGCCGACGTGCGACGCATCATCGCCAACAACGTCAACGAGGAGGCCGTGCGGTTCATGGCCGATTCGGCCGGACTCGACCACGACCTGTGCTATCTCGACAACATCGCCGACTACGCCCACGTGCACTCGGCCGACAACCTGATCAACCTGCAGACCTATCTGGAGGACGGCGTCGCGCCGGGGGAGATCGTCATGACCATCAGCCACGGGTTCGGCACCTGGGGCGTCGCACTGTTGAGGATCGGCTGACATGCTCGCATTCGTATTCCCCGGTCAGGGAGCGCAATTCCCCGGCATGGGCAAGGCGCTGGCCGACACCTACCCGGTCGCGCGCGAGGTGTTCGACCGTGCCGACGCGGCGATCGAATTCGGCCTCGGCGAACTCTGCTTCGGCGGCGACCCGGCGGCGCTGGCCCGGACCGAGTACGCCCAGCCCGCCATCCTGGCCACCAGCGTGGCGGCGTACCGGGTTCTGGTGTCCGAGACCGGCATTCATCCGGTGGTCGTGGCCGGTCACAGCCTCGGTGAGATCACCGCCCACGTCTGCGCCGGCGCCCTCGACTTCGAGACCGCGGTGCGCCTGGTGCGCCGCCGGGGTGCCCTGATGCAGGAGGCGGTGCCGCCCGGGGAGGGTTCGATGGTGGCCGTGATGGGTCTGGCCGCCGACGAGGTCGACCGGATCTGCGCTGCCGCAGCGCAATCCGAGGTCGTCGCGGTCGCCAACTACAACGGCGCGAGTCAGATGGTCATCTCCGGGCACACCGGCGCGGTCGTCCGGGCACGGCGACTCGCCGACGAACGCGGCGCGATCACCCGCGCTCTCGAGGTCAGCGCCCCGTTTCACTGCGCGCTGATGGCACCGGCCGCGGCCGCCTTCCGATCGGAGCTGGCGCGCGCCGAATTCACCACGGCACGAATTCCGGTGGTGGACGGCACATCCGGGAGTTGGCGAGCCGAAGCGGATCCGGCCGGCTCGCTGTCCGCGCAGATCTGCGCACCCGTGCGCTGGGACGCCGTGATGGCCGGACTGACGGCCCGCGGCGTCCGGTACGTGATCGAAGCGGGGCCCGGCGCCCGCCTCACCTCCATGGTGCGACGGTCGGAAAAGTCTATCGCCGCAACGCATTTCGGCGCGCCGGAGGATCTGGACGCGGTGCTCGATCTGCTCGCCGACCGGCCGTGGACGCGGCGCGAACCGGGATATTGGCGCCACGGCGAGCGCGGCGATCTGTACGCGCCAGGCACATCCGAGATCGTCTGGGCCGGTACCGACGAATCCGAGCCGATGACCGATGCGGCCTGGACCGTCCGTTCCGACGGCTCCCGTCTCCGGCGCTACGGCCCGATGGCGGTGATCACCGCGGACAACGCGCTCCATACTTTCGATCCGGACGCGTGGACGCCGCGCGAGGACGGAGCCTATCTGCGACGGGACCACCTCGCCGTCGAATATCCGGCCGATGGCGGTGAGACCTTCGACCCCGCGGAATGGATCGTCGACCCGGCCGGAACCCTGCGCCGGCGCGACGGCTCCCGCGTCATCTGGCCCGACGGCGACGAATGGAGTTTCGCGACACCCTGACCGATCTCATACGGTCGTATTGACCGCAGGCCTCATACGTTCGTATGGTAGTTCTCATACGAACGTATGAGAGGGTGGCTGCCGATGTTTCGTCTCGTGGAACTGCTCGGTCTGTGCGCGCCGCTGCTGGGTGCGGCGATCGCGCTGTACTACCGGCGGCGGCTGGGGCGAGCCTTCGGCGCCGCGGTACTCGCCGCGGGGGTGGCGGTGATCGGCTCGGTGATCGGACTGGTCACCAGCCGGGCGATGTGGTTCGGTTCCGGTGGCGCCGAGGGCATTACGCGGCGCATGGAGTTCGGCGCCGGCGTCCGCAACCTCTTGCTGGTGCTGGCCTGGGCGCTGTTGCTGTTCGCCATCCTGCGGCGTCCGGTGCGGCCGGAGCCGGCGCGATGAGCGGCGCGCAGGTGGTGTTCGGCGCCGGCGAGCTGGCGGTGCTGGTGCTGGCGGTGGTCTCATTGGTGGCCGGCGTCGGATTGGCGCGCGGCTATCGCCTCGCCGGGTGGTCGCTGGCCGGAGCAGCGGTGCTGTGGCTGGTTGCCGAGGGTTTGCGTCTGCTGCAATTCGAAGCGCTGCTACCGGCGTTGGCCGGACCGGATCACGAATCGGCCCGCATGCTCGTCGGCCTGCTCGGGGATGCGGTCTACTTCGGCCTGAGCGGCGTCGCGGTGCTGCTGCTGTTCTTCGCCGCCGTCGTGGAGCGGGCCTCCCGTGGCGACGGCCGCCGGGAACCGGTGGCGGTGGCGCGTCGGGTGGGAGCACAGATCCGGCACTACTATCAGGCTCGCGATCAGCGGGAGAGGAGTCGACGCGGTGGGCGTTGAGCGGGCCGGGGCGGCGGCCGGTGCCGCGATGGACCGTCGTGATCAGCTGCTCGATCGGCTGGCCGACGTCATCGCCGAGAACGGGATCGAGGGCGTCAGCATCCGCACGCTGGCCGCTCGCGCCGAGGTGTCGATCGGTACGGTGCAGTACTACTTCTCGACGAAAACCGACCTCCTGCACCGGGTGTGGGAATACGTGCGGGACGAGGCGGCCCGCCGCTTCGACGCCGCGACGGTGGCACAGCTTCCGCCGGCGCAGCGCCTGTCCCGCCTCGTCGACCTGCTCATCGCCCCCGACAGCGAGGATCGCCTCGCCCGGGTGTGGGTCGCACTGGTGGCCCGCGCCGCCCACGACCCGGAGATCGCGGCGCTGCATCGAGCCCAGTGGCAGCACACCGAGGAACTGCTCGCCCGGGCGCTGGCCGCCGTGAATCCGGACCGATCCGACGAATCCGCCGATGCCGCAGCCGAATTGCTGGCGCTGCTCGACGGTCTCACGCTCGCCGTCCTCACCGAACCCGATCGCATGCCGCCGGCCCGGGCGCGCCGGATCGGGCGGGACTGGACCGACCGCTGGGCGGGCCGGTAACCGTCACCCGGGCGGTGTCAGTGCACCCGTGAGGAATCCGGAATCAGTCGGCCCGCCTCGACCAGAACACGCAGTGCGGCACGGCGGCGCGGGCATTCGTCGGTGCGGCAGCCCCGGTGCATCTGCATGATCTGATGGGCCTTCTGCGGGGTGAGGTCGAGCGGTTCCATCCAACAGGTACTGAACATGTCCACGGTGTAGTCGCCCTCCTCGATCCCTGCCTGACCTTCGGCCATCCCGTGCCGATGTCGGTCTGTCGAGGTTATGCCCCCACTTTCGGGGGCCGGAATGTGCCGAACGGACCGAATATTGGTAATTTCGGACTGTGGTTAAGATCGGTACGCCGTCCGATGTGTTACCGCACGGCAGCGTCAGTGTGCGCATGATGGTGAGTGTCGGGCTCGCGCATGGATTGGATGAACCGCTGTTATTGGCGGGCACCGGAATCGAACCCGCGGATCTGGCCGATGAACAGGTGCGAATTTGGCCGGATCAAGAATTCGCTGTCGCCCGCAATCTCATTCGCGCGCTCGGCGATCGTCCCGGGCTCGGCGTGCAGACCGCCGCGCAGGCGTCGCTCGGCAAGGCCGGTCTGGTCGGCCTCGCGGCCCTGGCCAGCGCGACCATGCGTGACGTGCTGAACATCGCGGTCCGCTATCAGGATCTCGTCTCGGTCGCGGCGCGCTATCACCTCGACGATTCCGGTGGCGACGAGGTCGCGCTGGTGGCCGACGGCTCGGGAATACCTGCCGACCTGCGTGGATTCTTCGTCGAACGCGAGGTGGCGCTGATCTTCGTGGCCGGCCGGGCGCTCGACGTGACCATCCCCGCCGTCCGCCTGGAACTGGAGCTGGACGCCGACCGGGCCGCCGCACTGGCCGAATTCGCCTCGATCGACACCATCCTCAGCGACTGCCCGCGTACCGCGCTGGTCCTGCCGCGCTCGTTCCTGGATCTGCGCATGCCACATGCCGATTCGCATACCGCGAATCTGATCGAGCGGCAGTGCCGCGAGGCGCTGCAGGTCCTGCTCGACGGCGGCTGGAAGTTGTCGACACTGGTCCGCGAGCGCCTGCTGCGCGAACCGGGTTCGGTGCCGTCGATGGCCGAAGTGGCCGCCGAGCTGCACATCAACGTCCGTACGCTGCGCCGCCAGCTCGCCTCCGAGGGTGCCAGCTTCCGCGGCCTGCTCAACACCGTGCGCGAGAGCACCGCGGCGGAGTTGCTGCGCGCCGGGGCGACGGTCGAGGATGTCGCCCGCCGGCTCGGATATGCGGAAACGGCTAATTTCACACACGCCTTCACCCGATGGATGGGGATGTCGCCGCGGGCTTACCGGCAGTCGCTGACCCGAAATCGATAGCGAATCGTGTCCTGACGCGTATTCGGATTTCGGGGAATCCGTGATTTAAGGTGCCCGCAACAATGTGTGGCACGGTGTTCCGGATAACTCGCTGCGCGTTTTTTCACGAGCACATTCTGCATTCGCAATATGGCGACCGAATGCCGCCGAATTGCGCCGAGGCCGGATGGTGGGCGCGTGCGGGTCAACGGGGAAACCGAGCCGCTCGGTTGTGTCTCGGCGCCTCGGTTCAGGGTCACCGGCCCTCCGGCCCCGCCGAGCTCGACGGCGAAACGTCGGGTGCCCAGCCGGCTACCCATGTCCGGCCGTGCGGCAGGGTGAGTGCCCTCATATAGTTTCCTAGTAAAATACCTGTTAACCTTCTCGGGTGTCGCATCGTGCCTCGTCCTCCTCGGCTGCCGGTATCCGCACCACGCTGCGGATGCTGTCGCTGCGCGGGGTCTTCCGGATGCGTCCGGTCGCCGACACCTGGTACCAGTCCGCGCTGTGCGCGCTGATCGCGATCGGCGGACCGGAGGTCGTCCTGCTGGCGACCGGGCAGGTGCAGCTGGCCTTCTATACCAGCGCCGGCGGTCTGTGCGCCCTGTACGGGCACGGCCTGCCGTATGCCGCCCGCGGCCGGACCCTGGCCTGGGTGGTGCTCGGGATGTTCGCCGGCACCGCGGTCGCGTTGACCGCGTCGGCGCTGATCGAATCCGCGGCGGTGCGGGTCCTGGTGATCGCGGTGCTCGCCGGGCTGTACAAGCTGGTCTGCGACGCCTCCCGGATGGGACCGCCCGGCAACATCATCTTCACCTTCGTGGTCTCCAGCGCGGCCTTCATCCCGCAGCGTGCCGGACAACTTCCCGGTCACCTCGCTCTGATCCTGCTGGGCGGCGTCCTGGCGTGGTGTGTCTGTATGGCTCCGGCGCTGGTCCGTCCGCACGCGCCGCAACGCCTGGCCGTGGCACGGGCGCTGGAATCGACCGCCCGGCTGCTGCGGGTGCCACTCGGCGATGCGGGAGTACCGCGCGCCCGGCACGACGCCGCGGTCGCCGTGCAGGCCGGATGGACCGCGCTGTCCCGGGTGCCCGCGACGGCTCGCACCACGGCGCAACTCGCCGCGCTGGCCGGTCTGCTCGCCCGGGCCGAAACCCTCGCCGCCACAACCAGGCCCGCCGGTCCCGAATACCTGCTGTACCCCTCCGACGCCGAGAATGACACCGCGGCATCGGGTTTCGCCACGGCACGAGATCGAACCCGACTCGACGCCGACGCCGGCGCCGACACCCTCGACCGGTACGCCCGCGCCCTGCGCAGCGGCCTCGAGGTGCCCCGGATCCATTGCGCCGCAGCCGAAGAGTCCGAGATTCGCGGTATCGGCCTCGGCCGAAACGGTGCCGTCCGCGGGGCGGCGTTGCGGCGCGTGGGCCACGCCTTCCTGCCCGGCGCGCCCGGACTGCCGCTCGCCACCCGCGTCACCCTCGGCGCCGCGGCGGCGGGCTGGATCTCGTTGGCGCTGGGCGTGAATCGTCCGTACTGGGCCGTGATGACCGCCGCGGTCCTGATCGTCGTCAATACCGCGCAGTCGTGGCAGCGTACTGTGCAACGCGTGCTGGGCAATCTCGTGGGTGTCGCGCTGTTCACGGCGGTGGCGCCGTGGGCGCACAGCGCCGTCGCGCTGGTGGTGATGGCGCTGATCTGCCAGGTGATCGTCGAGGCCACCATCTCCCGGAACTATTGGGTCGCTTCGGTGTTCATCACACCGATGGCCCTGGCGATGGTGGAATTCGCCACCCCGCGACCGGCCTCCGAGCTCGGACTCGATCGCTGGCTCGACACCTGTGTGGGTGCGGTGGTCGCGGTCCTGATCTGCTTCGCCATCCCCAATCGCCGGGTCACCGACCGGGTGGCGGCGGCGCTGGGCGACCTCGATGCCGCGATCGGCCGGGCCCGCCGGGCGGTGGACTCCGGCACCGCGGCGCCGGCCGATCGGGCCCGGCTCGCCGCCGCCCTGATCGAGGTTCGCACGTGCGCCGATACCGCGGCGGGGGAATGGTGGAGTGCTCCGCTCCCCGATGAACGCATCGTCGCCGCGGAACGCACCGGACATCAGCTCCTGGATCGCTTGCCGGTCAGAACCTTCGCGGCGGTGTCGTGATGACCGCCCGGAGCCCGGCCGGTTCTCCCTCCCCGGGCCTCGAAGACGCCAAAGAAAACGCGGCCGAGAACGCGGTAGCCGACGATGCCGTCGCCGAGGTGATGCGGCAGTGGGCGCGGGCCGCACCGGAACTCGATCTGCGTCCGATCGCGGTGATCGGCCGCATCACCCGCTGTGCGGCCCTGCTGCAACAGGTCGCCGACGCCCCGCTCGGCGACGAAGAACTGGCTCGACCGGAATTCGACATTCTGCTGGCGCTGCGACGGGTCGGCGGTGAACTCACGCCGGGCCGGCTGGCGCGCGAAACGTTCGCCTCGCCCGCGGCCGTGACCAAGCGGCTGCGGGGGCTGGAAGAGCGCGGGCTGGTCGGCCGTCGGGCCGACACCAGGGACCGGCGGGTCTCCCATATCGCGTTGACCGCGGACGGCCGCGCGCTGATCGATCGGCTGATGCCGCGACAGCTGGCCTACGAGGCCGGATTGCTGTCCGGACTACCCGACGACGACCAGCGCGAACTCGCTCGCATTCTGGCCGATGTGCTGGTGCGGTGGGAGGGACGGTTCGGCGGGCTGCCCCGCTGACTCTCGAGACGACTCGCTCCGCTTCTCCCGAGGACGCCCGCATCCGGTCGTACGACGAAGCGGACCGGATGCGGGTGGATTCGCCTGCGCGTCAGCCGTTTCCGACGGCCGAGAGCGGGCGGATCAGGGGAACGCCGTCGGATGCGACGGGTACCGGGACGCCGGCGAGTTTGTCGATCGCCGCGTAGTAGGCGGCCTCGTATCCGGCGCCCAACTGGTCGACGGAGAACTTCTCCACCACCCGGCGCCGGCAGGCGGCCGGGTCGATCTCGTCGGCCGCGGCGATGGCCGCCGGCAGTTCGGCGGGATCGTCGCAGATGATGCCCGTGACCCCGTGGTCGACGACCTCTTCGACCGCGCCGCCGCGCAGAGCCACCACGGGGGTGCCGCAGGCCATCGCCTCGATCATCACGATGCCGAACGGCTCCTCCCATCGAATCGGGAACAACAGGCAGCGCGCCGAGGCGAGCAGCAGCCGCTTCGCGATCTGGTCGGCCTCACCGAAGACGAAATCGGTGTCGCGCAGCAGCGGCCGCACCGCGTTCTCGAAGTAGGCCTTCTCCGGGGGTTCGTTCATCTTCGCCGCCAGCACCAGCGGCATCCCCGCCTCGTGGGCGGCGTGCAGGGCCAGATCGGGACCCTTGTAGGGGGCGTAGCGCCCCAGAAACAGGCCGAAGTCCTGTTTGCGGGTCTGGAACGGCCATTCCGCGGGGCGGACCGTGTTGTAGACGCGGCCGACCCAGTTGAGATTCTCCGCCAGGGAGCGTTGCCGATCGCTGATCGCGACGAACTGCGCGGTATCGGTCAGCGAGCTGTAGTACTCCTGCGCTTCCCCGTCGACCGGACCGTGCACGGTGACGACGGTCGGAATGCCGAGAGCGGAATACATCGGAGCGTTCAGCGGCCCCGCGAAGGTGTGGTCGTGAACGACGTCGATCCGTTCGGTCTGCGCCAATTCGGTGATGATGCGCCGAACCTTGAGCGCGTTGAGCACCTCCGGGAACGGATCGCCGAGGCGTTCGGCGAGGATGTCGTCCCATACCCGGATGAACCGTGCAGTAGTCCCGGAGCGGCCGGCGCCCAAAAGGGTCACCCGGTGCCCGCGTGCTACCAGTGCGTCCGCCAGTTGAGCCACCACGGCTTCGACGCCGCCGTAACCGGCAGGCGGCACTTCGAAGTACGGCGGTGCGACCATCACGATGTGTAAGGACGCGCCGGGTTCGTGGAGCCGGTAGATCAAGGATTCCGAGTCCGCCAGTGAAGCGTCCTCCAACGTGGTGCCGCGCAGGGCGCCGGCCGCGGAAGCGCCGGACAGCGATGCGCCGGACAACGATGCGCTGGACAAAGAGGCCGAGTACTCCGATTCCGGATAGTGCAGGGAGTCGTCGCACTCGACGGGACTGGAGCCGGACGGGCCCGCGGAATCCGAGCCTGACGGGTTACTGCTCATGGTACTGCCTCCTCAACGTGTGAAGCTGCGACCAAGCATGGCGAGAGACCAGAAACCACCAGGCGTCTCTCGGGAACTTCGGTTTCCCTCATCGGGCGGGCCGGAGCGACCCGGTGGGTGATGTACCCAGCAGCAGACACGGTAACCCTTCGGCAGTAAAATGTCCGGGAATGCCTGGTAGAACGCGAAATTTGTGCAAGTGAGCCGGGGTACGCGGGCGGGATTACCGAGCGGTAGGACATCGCGGCGGACCCTGTCGCCGGTCCTGCCGGGGGTGTCCGGGGCGTCACGGCCGCGCCGGCGCCTCCGCGTTCGGGCGCCGAGGCGCACATATATATATAAGGCATCGATAGATCGCCGAATTGAAATCCCGGCAATTCGGGCATTCAAGACAAATTGCGATTACGACGCGCCGACGGATTTACTGTTTCACGGCAGAGTATTGACCGTTGATTTACCATTGCCGCGCCGCTGCGCGTGGCGTCCGAATGTTCCGGAATACGCCCTCATTTGCAGGTCGTACGGCGTAGAAAGTGATAGCCGGTCGATGGCTGGGGCAATTGTCCCGGAGTGTCCGGTGCAAAATTCAAGATCAAGTATATGAAGATCAAAAATGTTGCTACGCAAGAAGGTTGGTCTGTGTAAGCTGACCTCGATCACGACCTACTACGAGGTGGGATGGCGGCGATGGTGGTGTCGCAGTGAGTATCGACAAACTCCGGCTGCGCCGTGCGAGCTACATGGTAGCCGCATTCGGTGTGCTGGCTTTGGTGGTGACCGGTCCACTGGATCGGTTGATGCTGGGTGTTTTCATCTGTATCGGGCTGGGTTTGGGTTGGCTGAACGCGCAACTGACATTGCGGTCGGTCACCGGCATCACCCGCTCGGAATCGCCGAATAAGCAGGCGCTGGCCTTGTCGACGGCCGCGCGGCTGATCATCGTCACCGTACTGGCGATCATCGTGGCGTTCCTGACGCGCCCGAACGGTGTGGGCATCTTCTTCGGACTCGCGTTGTTCCAGGTGATCCTCGTCTTGCATACCGTTGTGCCCGAGTGGAGAGGGCTCCGTCAGCAGTCATGAGCAGCACTATCGCGACGATGATCCTGGCCGATGAAGAGCCGAAGATCGAAGTAGGTCACCACGCCACCACCGAGCTCTGGGGATTGACGTTCAACGTCGACACCATCCTCTCGACGGCGGTCGCCGCGGTGATAGTCATCGCCCTGGCGCTCTTCCTTCGCATGAAGATCACCTCGGGCGTACCGAACGGCGTGCAGTTGTTCTTCGAGACCATCACCGTGCAGATGCGCGGGCAGGTGGAGTCCGCGATCGGAATGCGTATCGCGCCGTTCGTATTGCCGCTGGCGGTGACGCTTTTCACCTTCATCCTGCTGTCGAACTGGATATCGGTGCTGCCGATGCAGTACGGCCGCGGCGAATTCATCTTCCCGCCGGCCTCCGATGTCAATTTCGTCTATGCCCTGGCATTGTTCGTCTTCGTCTTCTACCACGCGGCGGGTGTCCGGCGCCGCGGTCCGGTGACGCATGTGAAACAGTTGCTGAAGGGCCACACGGGGTGGGGACCGATGGTGTTGATCAACATCATCGAAGAGATCGCCAAGCCGTTGTCGCTGTCGCTGCGATTGTTCGGAAACATGTTCGCCGGCGGCGTCATGGTCGCGGTGATCGCGCTGTTCCCGTACTGGATCGCGTGGGGCCCCAACGCCATCTGGAAGCTGTTCGACTTGTTCGTCGGCGCCATTCAGGCGTTCATCTTCTCGCTTTTGACCGTCCTCTACTTCAGCCAGTCCATGACGCTGGAGCACGAAAACCACTGAACGGCAGTCCCGGTCGGCCTCACCGATCGGTCAACGTTGGAGAACAGGAAGAGAAAATGGCAGCAGATCCAGCAATCGTCCAGGGTGCCCTCATCGGCGGCGGCCTCATCATGGCCGGTGGCGCCATCGGCGCGGGTATCGGTGACGGTCTGGCCGGTTCGGCACTGATCAACGGCGTTACCCGGCAGCCCGAGGCCGAGGGCCGGTTGCGCGGTAACTTCTTCCTGACCGTCGGTCTGGTCGAGGCCGCGTACTTCATCAACCTCGCGTTCATGGCGCTGTTCGTATTCGCAACTCCCGGTAAGTAATCGGCGAGATGTCCGCGCGAACCGATGTGGTGGCCGAGGGGAACTTCCTCATCCCCAACGGCACCTTCTTCGTCGAGCTGATCATTTTCCTGATCGTGCTCGGAGTCATCTGGTTCTTCGTCGTTCCGCCGATCCGCAAGGTGCTGACCGAACGCGAGGAGCGGGTGGAGGCGACCGCCGCCAACGCCAAAGAGGCGAAACAGGTCTTCGCCGACGCCCAGGCGAAATATGAGACGGCGCTGGAACAAGCCCGTACCGAGGCGGCCGACATCCGCAACGAGGCACGGGCCCAGGGCCGGGCGATCATGGACGACCTGCGGACGCAGGCTCAGCAGGAGGTCGACGGCATCGTCGCCGAATCCGCTGCCCATCTGCGCGCCGAGGCCGACCGCGTCAAGTCCGAGCTGCGACTCGAGGTCGAGCCGCTGGCCCAATCGCTCGCCGACCAGGTGGTCGGTGACAGTCGCCACGCCGGCACCGCCGGTCGTAGGAGGGGCAGGGATTCGTAATGATTGACACCAGCGGCGGTGTGCTTGCCGCAGGCGGATACGAGATCACCTTCGACTGGCCGGTCTTCTTCAGTCAGCTGTTCGGCTTCGCCGTCATCGTCTTCATCATCTGGAAATGGGTTGTCCCGCCGGTGAAGAGGTTGATGGCGAAGAGTCAGGACGCGATCGCCAAGCAGCTCACCGAAAGCGATCACGCCGCGCAACAGCTGGAAGAGGCCAAGCGCTCGTACGCGAACGCCATCACCGAAGCGCACACCGAACTCGAGCAGATTCGCGCCGACGCGCGCGCCGACGCCGAGTACATCGTGGCGCAGATGCGAGAAGCGGCCGCGGCGGAAGTCGAACGGGTGCGACGGCAGGGTCGCGATCAGGTCGCCCAGCTGCGTCGCCAGATGGTGCGCGATCTGGAAACGGATCTGGCGGCCGCGATGCTGGCGATCACCGAGGAAAAGGTGCGCGACCAGGTGGCGACACCGGAGGCGAAGTCGGACAGTATCGAACGGTTCCTCGAGGACCTGGAGATCCTGGCCAACTCGTCGTCGGTCAAGCGGCAGGCCCAACCGGGCTGGAACTGAACATCGTAGGCGAGTAGCCGGTGGGCCACGGCCCACCGGCTACTCGTTTCTATACCGAGACGGTGGCGGGCGGAGTCAGCGCGTCGGCGAGCGCCGCGAGGGTGGGCGAGCAGCCGGAATCGATACGGACGGTGGCCAATTCGTCCCCTCGCGTGGCGCCGCGGTTCACGATCACGACGGGTTTACCGGATTTCGCGGCCCGGCGGACGAAGCGCAGCCCGGACATGACCGTCAGCGAAGAACCCGCGACGACCATCGCGTCGGCCGCGTCGACCATCGAAAATGCCTCGGCCACCCGATCTTTCGGGACGTTCTCGCCGAAGTAGACGATATCGGGCTTCAACATGCCACCGCAGTCGGTGCAGTCGACCATGCGGAAGCTGTCGGTCTCGCCGACCACGGCGTCCGCGTCCGGCGCCACCTCGATACCCGTGGCGGTCGCCAGTTCGGCGAAGCCGGGGTTGGCCGCTTCCAGCCGATCGGCGAGTGTCATGCGCGAGATCAGTCCGTGGCACGACAGGCAGCGCACACGCGCGTAGGTACCGTGCAGATCGATGACGGCGCGGTGCCCCGCCTTGGTGTGCAGCAGGTCCACATTCTGCGTGATCAGTCCGCTGACCACCCCCGCATGTTCGAGCCGGGACAGCGCGCGATGGCCGAGATTCGGCCGCGCGGCGTCCATCCGCCGCCAGCCGACGTGATTGCGTGCCCAGTAGCGCTGCCGGAATACCGGATCACCGACGAACTGCTGATAGGTCATCGGATTGCGTGGCGGCGAATCCGGCCCGCGATAGTCGGGGATACCGCTGTCGGTCGACATGCCGGCCCCGGTCAGGACCACGATCCGCCGGCCCGTCAGCACCTCCACCGCACGATCGAGGCCGGTGTCGGTCGGCAGGGTCGCGAGCTGGGGCATGAATCCAGGTTACGAGCCCGTGGGCGATGTTCTCCCAGGGCTTACTCGATGGCGCGGATCAGATCGTCGACGGAGTTCTCCGGTGTGGTCCTGGCCGCCTTCGCGTGGCTGTAGGCGATGCCGGCGACCAGGATGGCCAGCAGGACCGCCGAGGTGCCGTAGGTTCCGAATCCCAGTCCGCCGCTGCTGTGCGATTTCGAGAGCAGATCGCCCGCGGTGGCGCCGAGCGGCCGGGTGAGGATGAAGGCCATCCAGAACAGGACGACACCCGAGATCGGCGTGCAGTAGTGCGCCAGCAGGATGACCACCATGATCGTGCCGATCAGCGCCGCGCCGCCGCCGTAGCCGAGGCCCGAGCTGTCGGACAGGTAGTCGCCGAGCGAGGTGCCGAGGGTGTTCGACAGCAGGATCGCCGCCCAGTACAGCATCTCGCCGCGCAGCGTCCGGATATTCGAGACGTCGTAGGTCTGCCCGCTGAACCGCCAGATCACGAAGACGATCGCCAGGCCGCTGATCAGCAACGCCGCGCCCGCGCCGTAGCCGAGCCCGCCGTCGGTCGAGGTATCCGAACCCGGCCCGCGGTTGATCAGATCGGACATGGTGGTGCCGGCCGTACTGGTCGCGGCGATCACCGTCCAGTACAGGGCGGGATGGAAGCGGCGGGCCCGCAACTGGGCGATGAGGCTCACCACGAAGATGGCGAGGAACAGCAGCGAAGCGGCCGCGTAGCCCAGCTTCAGGGTCTGCGCCAGCAGATCGCCTCCGGTCTCTCCCAGGGTGGTCGCGGCGATCTTCAGAACCCAGAACAACGCCGTGACCTGGGGAAGTTTATATACGGTCCGGGCCGGTGCCGGGTTGGTCACGTGGTAGTCCTTTCCGGGCCGCGAGCCGGCGACCGTCTCGACACAGGGACGGCGGCATTCTGCCCGCCCGTCGCTGAGACCACGCTGAGATCGTGACGGTCTCGCCGCGGTCGTGGTCGATGATGGGTGGGTGAATCGGTTCCGGCGCTGGATACATCCGTCGCGGTGGGGTGTGCGGATCCGGTCTGCCCTCGTTTCGGCTCTGGCGGTCGGTGTCGTGCTGCTCGTCGCCGCGGGTGCGATGGTCTGGTTGCTGCACCGTTCGCTGATCGACGAACTCGACGCCGCCGCGCAGGCCCGTGCCGGCGAGATCGCGGAGACGCTCGAACACGACCCGGCTCGGGTGCGCGAACTTCCGCGCGCCGAGGACGGGCGCGTCGCGGCGGCCCAGGTCGTCGCGCCGGATGGGACCGTGATCTGGGGTTTCGACGATCCGCACGGAGTACTGGCCACCGCCCCCGCAGGTGCGAGACGGGCCGTCGGACTGTCCGCCTCGCCCGGATACGACGAGGACTTGCGGGTCGCGAGCCGTGTCGCCGAAACGTCCTCGGGCCGCTACCAGGTGTTCGTCGCGGTCGACACCGAATCGGTCGAGCGGGCGGTCGGCCGGGTCGGGGCCTTGCTGGCGGTGGGAGCGCCGATCGTGGTGCTGGCCGCCGCCGTGGCAACGTACCTGCTGGTCGGCCGCTCGTTACGGTCGGTGGAGGCGATCCGCGAGCGCGTGGCCCGGATCGGTGCCACCCAGCTCTCGGACCGGGTGCCGGTGCCGACGCCGCGCGACGAGATCGCCCGGCTGGCCGAGACGATGAACGATATGCTCGCGCGCGTCGAGGCCGGACACCGGGCCCAGCGCCGTTTCGTCGGCGACGCCTCCCACGAATTGCGCAGTCCGCTCGCCACGGTCACGGCCGCACTGGAATTGGCGCGCCACCGGCCCGAAACGGTGGACGCGGAGCTGATCGACGGCACGCTGCTGCCGGAAGCCGAGCGCATGCGCCGGCTGATCGACGATCTGCTGACCCTCGCCGCCGCCGACGAACGCGGACTCGAATTGCGTACGGGCGATGTCGATCTCGACGACATCGCCCAGGCGGCGGCCGTCGCCGCTCGGCTGCGCGCGGGGATAACGGTCGATACGGATATCCGCCCGACCCGTATCGTCGGGGATCCGGAGCGATTGGCGCGGGCGCTGCGCAATATCGTCGACAACGCGGTCGCCCATGCCCGTTCACGGATCCGGATCGCGGTCACCGACGATATCGCGCCGGGAGCGTCGGGGGGCGCCCGCCTCGTCGTGGACGACGACGGGCCGGGCATTCCCGCGGCCGACCGCACGCGGGTCTTCGATCGTTTCGTGCGACTCGAGGCCGACCGGTCCCGGACGACCGGGGGTTCGGGCCTCGGGCTGGCGATCGTCGCGGAAATCGTGGCGGCCCACGGGGGAGTGGTGCGTGTGGACGAGTCACCTTGGGGTGGAGCACGATTCGTTGTCGAGCTGCCGGTGACGGGACCGCCGGACCGGTGACTCATTCCGGTGCGGCGGTGACTTCCGAGTCGATCAGCCGATAGCCGACACCGCGCAGCGTTTCGATGCTGTTGCTGCCGAACGGCGTATCGATCTTCTTGCGCAGATAACCGATATAGACCTCGACGACGTTCTCCGGCCCGTCGTAGTGCGCATCCCAGACGTTGCGCAAGATCTCGGTTTTGGTGCGGGCACTGCCCTTGTGCCGCAACAAGTATTCGAGCAGTCCGAATTCCCTTGGTGTCAAAGACAATTCGGAATCAGCGCGGGTGACCGAGCGCCGCCGCGGGTCCAATCTCAGATCACCCGCGGCCAGGATTTCGGGCTGCTGTGGGGCGCGACGGCGCAGCAGGGCGCGCAGGCGGGCGGTGAGGACGACGAAGGAGAACGGTTTGGTCAGGTAGTCGTCGGCGCCCAGGTCCAGCGCGTCGACCTGGTCGTAGTCGCCGTCCTTCGCGGTGAGCATCAGCACCGGGGTGGTGATGTCGCGTTCGCGCAGCCGGCGCAACACCTCGTAGCCGCTCAGTTCGGGCAGCATGATGTCGAGCACGATGACGTCGAAGTCGTCCTCGCTCGCCCACCACAGGCCGTCGGTGCCGGTGTGAGCGTGCTGGACGACGAAACCCTCCAGCTCCAGGCCGCGCCGCAGAGTGGCGGCGAGCCGGGGCTCGTCCTCGACCACCAGCACACGCATCCCTCCAGCATGCCGGATCCGTGTGGTGGGCCGCGCGGGCCCTACAACCAGATGCCCGATTCGACGACCCATACGCCGCCGTTGTTCTTGCGGGCGGGCTGGGACAGTTGCAGGGAGACACGCTGTCCGTCCGGCCCGGTCGCGACGGCCAGGTAGGGGCCGCCGTGGGTGATCGCCGGCTGCGACCAGCCGAAGCGTCCGGAGACGAAGGCACGTGCGACGGCGTCCTCGTCCAGCCGCCACGGCTGGTGACCGGCGTCGACCGACTGCTGCAACTGCGCGGCCGCATCGCCGCTGATGGCTTCGCCGGGGAAGGCGGTGCCGGCCGGCGGATGGTCGCCTGCGGTCGGGCCGGACGGCGAGACGACGGGAAGCTCGGACGTTGGGGCAGAGGGGAATTCGGCGCGGCCGGACGAAGGCCGCTCGACACTGCCGGAGTCGTCGTGGGTTTCGACGGTGGTGTTCACGGCGGCTGTCTGCGTCGTCGAGGGGTATTCGGCGGTATTCGGTCCTTCCGAGGCCGGCGAATCGGTCGAGCAGGCGCCGAGGGGTACGGCGACCGCGACACCGACCGCGACGGCGATGACGCGGGGGATGTCCGTGGCTCGGATCTGCCGATGGCCGGATCTGTGCGGGAGTCGGGTGTGGGAGCGCATGGCGTTCTCCTGATGCGATCGGTGCCGTCATCGTGTGATCCGCGCCCGGTCGGTGTGTGTTATCGGCGGTGAGGCGTGTCGGCGCAATCGAGACCACTCCGTCATCGCGACGGGCGTGGGCGATGGTGCTCGCTCACCTGTCGCGACCGCGGTGTCAGCGCGCCGCGGATCTCGGCGGCCGCCGCCCGCACCCGCGGTGCGATGCGCCGCAGCGCCGCCGGACGATCACAGACGACACCCACGGCCGCCGACGCGTCGACGGCCACGGCCACCGCGGCCAGCCCGGATCCGAATTCGTCGTCGTCGTAATCGGTTGCGTGGCAGACGATTCGGTGCAGCCTGCGGTGCAGTTCGGGGAGATCGACGCCGGGCTCGATATCGGTCACCCGCGCCTCGACGTCCTCCGGCGGCAGGTGGGCCAGCGCGACCCGGCCGAGGGTGCTGCGATGCGCCGCCACCCGGGTCCCGACCCGGGTGGGCACCGCCGTCGCCGCCCGGCCGCCGAGTTTGTCGAGGTAGAGCACCTCGCCGCCGTCGAGGGCGCCGAGATGGACGACGGCCGCGGTGGCCAGCAGCAATTCGTGCAGAATCGGCGCCGCGCAGGCACGTAACCGGGACAGCCGCGCGGTGTCGGCGTTCCACGTGCGGACGCGCCGGCCCAGCGCATAACCGTCCGCACTGTGGGTGAGCCACTCCAGCTGGATGAGCTGCCGCACGATCCGATGCACGGTGGCGCGCGGCAGCCGGGTCCGGACGGCGATCTGGCCGAGCGTCAGGTGGCGATCCGGTGCCTGGAACAGATCCATCACCAAGGTGGCGCGCTCGAGCATCGTCAGAGGCAGCTGCGCTGCGGCTACCTCGGACATGTACCGATGGTAGAAGTCACTCGCGCCGCGCGAGGGCCACGTTATCCATTCGGTACGCCGAGCTCACCCGCCGGATCCGGACGCCGATCCGGCGCCGAGGCCGTTCGCGGACCCGCTGGGCAGTTGCAGTTGAGCGTCCGGTGCGCCGGTGCCGTTCGGGTCGAGCATTCCGCCCTGGCCGGCGTAGGGGCTTCGGCCCGGCGGCGCCTGCAGCACCGTGAGGTAGTTCCACAGTCCCGCCGCGAGCGCACCTCCGCCGACCAGGACCGTCCCGAAGACACCGCCCGCACCCGCGAACGCCAGGACGGCCGCCGGAATCGTTGCCAGGCAGCCGGGGCCGACCACCAGGCAGGTACTCGCTCCGACCGCGGCGCCGATGAGGGCGCCCAGCACGGTGCCGACGACCGTCCCGATCACGGGGCCGCGCGACATGACGGTCGCGAAATCGTCGAGCGCCAACTGATTCTCCATCGCGGAAGCCGCAGGGCGTCTCGCGATATCCGGTGTCATCGTGAGCGTGCGCCCGCCGTCGCCGACGCGGGTAGCGATGCGGTGGGCGGTGCCGTCCAAGGTGAAGCTCGCCGGCAGCGTCGTGACGGGAGTGCCGCCCACGGTGACGCGGACGGAACCGTCGTCACCTGCGCTGAACGCACCGGCGGCGAAGCCGCTGAGAACGACGGCGCCAGAGGTGGTTTCGATGCTCGGAGCCGGTGGCTCGGCGGTCGCGGTGGCGACGGTGACGGATGCGGCCAAGGCCGCGGTGGCCGCGGTGAGCGCGGCAATCGTACGGCTGGACATCTGCGCCTCCCACGCTCAGCGACCGGTATCCGGCACACCCGGCCGGCGACGCAGATCGGGGGCGTATTCGCTGGTTCCCGGAGGAGCCAGCAGCGTGGTGACGTAGCGGTAGAGCCCCGCCGCGGTGGCGGGACCGCCGCCCAGTACCAGTCCCGCGACGCCGCCCGCGGCTCCCGCGAGGCTGACGATCGGCAGCACGGCGACCACACAGCCGACGCTCAACACCGCACACGAGGCACCCGCCAGGGCGATCCCGAGCCCGATGCCGAGGACCGCGCCCACCGCCGTGCCGATCAGCGCGCCGACCGAGGTGCCGATACTGACCGCGTTGACCAGGTCGTTCATCGCGAGTTGATTCTCCAGCGGCGAGGCGACCGGGGTCGGGGCGTCGCGGCGCAGGCCCGCGGTCTCCGGTGTCAGCGTGAGAGTCGTCGCATCCCCGCCGATCCGCGCGTGGATCGGCATGCGCTGGTCGCCGATCGCATAGGCGAGCGGCAGGGCATCGAGCACGCGGCCCGCATCGTCCCGGACAGTGACCGCGGTGCCGTCGGGATCGACGGCGAAGCGGCCGTTGGTCAATTCGACTGTCACCGAGCCGGTATCGGTCGATGCGGCACGGTAGGCGACCACCGCCGGGGCCGGATCGGCCGCCGCGGTCCCCGCCGCGGCCAGTGTCGCGGCGCAGATCGCCACTGTCGTCGAGATCCGAATCTTCATGGGGCGCCCCCTCGTCTCGATCCACCGGGCGCTCGTGACGCCCGGCCCCGGTCCGGGTGCGGTGTCGCGCACGACGTGCGGGGAGCCGGACCGTAGCGCGGCGGATTCGGAAGCGTCCGAAGGCGTCTCGCTCAGCGAGACAGTTTCTCCGTCGTGGCCGGAAGCCCGGCCAGGAAGGTGGTGATCGCCGAGGTGACCGTTTCCGGATCCTCGACCATCGGCAGATGTCCGCAGTCGCTGAGCACGAGACGCTCACGGGGGCGCAATGTTTCGTCGAGCCGGGCGCCGGCGGCGGCCGAGAGGATCCGATTGCGCCGGCCCCAGACGGTGCAGATCGGCGGGAACTCGGGGCCCGGAGTGAAGTCGTCGAGTGCGGCGAAAGCGGGAAAGTCCTGTACCAGCCGGTCGAGCGCGAGCAGGCGGCCGCGATCGGCCCAATGTGACTGCAGGCGTGGGTCGTTCTGCAACTTCCGGTCGCGTCCGCGCGGTCCCAGCTGAGTGGCGACGATCCATGCGACGAGGGGTTTCGGCAGCGCGAACCGCCGGGCCAACGGCGCGAGCGGCACGAACCGGTCGAACCACATCAGCGGCGCCTGATCTCCGTGCCGCACGGTATTCCAGGTGAGCGGATTGATCAGCACCAATCCGCGCACCCGCGCCGGATCACCGATCGCGAAACTCAGCGACGTCGCACTGCCCAGGCAATTCCCGACCAGTATCACCCGGTTCAGCCGGTACTCGTCGAGAAAGGCCCGCACCATGGCCACATAATCGGCGAGCCGATACCCGTGCGGTTGCTCCGATTCTCCGTAGCCGGGCAGGTCCAAGGCGAACACCTCGTATTCGCCCCGCAACGCGGCCATCTGCTCGTCCCAGATCCGCCGCTGGGCGCCCGCATTGTGGAGGAAGACGACCGGATCGCCGTGGCCGGCGCGGTCGTACACCACGCGCCGCCCCTGATACTCGAATTCCGCCACGACGACTCCTCACTTCTACGAACATCGATGTTCGTGAGTGGGTACGGTACCGCACCCGCGCCGAAAATGCGGGTCAGCGGGCCAATTGCAGGGCCAGGGTCGCGGCGGCCGGGATCAGATACAGCGCCGGGAAGATCGTGGTTCCGGAGGAATGGGCTCGTACCGTGGTTGCCATCGCGCCGAGGAAATACAGAATCAATCCCACGGCCGCGGCCACCCCGATCACCGGGACGAAGAAGCCCACGACGAGTCCCAGCGCCCCGGCGGATTTGGCCAGGGCGAGCCAGTTCCACCAGCTTCGCGGCACGCCGTATTGATTCAGCGGTTCCACGACGAATTCGCTCTTGTTGAACAGTGAGTAGCCGGAGAAGCCGATCCACAGTGCGGCCGCTGCGCCGACGATGTAATACGCGATGTCCATGCCGGTGTGACGATGCGGCGGGCCGCGGTGTGACATGCCGCCGGGAGCGATGGTGCGATCAGCGTCGCTGCAAGGTGAATCCCGCGAGCGAATACGGGGCGTCGATCGAGGTCGCGGCGGCATTCACGGTGCCTTCCCAATAACCCTGCGGTGCGTCGACGGCGCGCAGGTCCAAACCCGTCGGCATCCCCTCGAACGTCACGTAGGTCTCATCGGGGCCGGCGGCGTTCTGGCGGCCGGTCTTCGAGGAATTCCCGCACACCAGCGTCACGGTCGCACCGTCGACGAAGACCTGCAGGTCGCAGTTGTGCACGGGTGAGCCGATCATATTGTCGGGGTGCTGGGTGATGTGGTACGTCCCGGCCGGAAGGATCCCGTTGCGGGGAACTCCGGGGTCGTCGGCAAAGGCGGCGGCCGGCACCGCGGAAAGGGTGGCGGCGGCGAGTGCGGCTCCGGCCGCGGCGCGTCGAACATTCATGGTCCGGCTCCCATCGGTCGATCCATCGAAATCAGCCGGATGCCGGAGTCGTCTCGGGCAACCGGGTCGCTCTGATGGGAGGATTCCCCGCTCCCGCAAACGAAACCAGCGGCGCGGACATCGGCGCGGTGGCGTCGCCTGCGTCTGGCTATTACCGTGTGGACCGACTACTGATGTCCCGAGATGTTAAGTTCCAAGTCCCGGTGTGGTAAGTATTTGCGCCTGTCTGCGCCTACCGTTGAACGCATCACCCGGTGCCGGACTCGGCGGCGAGCGAACCGCCCGACCGGACGCACCGAGACAGTGCGGACCGTGGATCGCGAGCCCTCGCGGCGTCGATGCTCCGGTCCTGTCGGAAGAGGAGATGTCCTGTGCCACAAGCCTTTCGTTACTACGAGACCGGAGCGCCCGAGGTGCTGCGGTGGGAGCGCGTGGAAGTCGGCGATCCGGGGCCGAACGAGGTGCGGATTAGCCACCGTGCCGTGGGCCTGAACTTCGCCGACACCTATTTCCGAACCGGGCTGTACCCGGCGCCGCTGCCCGCGGGCATGGGCGTGGAGGGCGCGGGTGTGATCGAGTCGGTGGGCCCGGGGGTCACCGACTTCGCTCCGGGCGACCGGGTGACCTATACGGGCAGTCCGCTGGGGGCCTACAGCACGGAGCGGGTGATGCCGGCCGAACATCTGATCGCACTTCCGGACGGCATCGGCTTCGACACCGCGGCGGCGATGACCATGCGCGGCCTCACGGCGGCGTATCTGCTGCGCCGCATCCACCCGCTGCGTCCGGGCGATGCGGTGTTGCTGCACGCCGCCGCGGGCGGGGTCGGCCTGATCTTCACCCAATGGGCAAAGCTGTTGGGTATCACCGTGATCGGCACCGTCTCCTCCGACAGGAAGGCCGAGATCGCGCGGGACCACGGGTGCGATCACGTGATCGTGTACACCCGCGAGGATGTCGCCGAGCGCGTGCGTGAACTCACCGGCGGCGCCGGGGTCCGGGTCGTCTACGACAGCATCGGCAAGACGACCTTCGACTCCTCGCTGAATTCGCTGGCGCGACGCGGGCTGCTGGTGTGTTTCGGCACGGCCTCGGGTCCGGTGCCGCCGATCGACGCCATGAGCCTGGCCGTCAAGGGGTCGTTGTTCGTGACCCGGCCGGCCCTGGCCGATTACATCGCCGACCCGGCCGAGCGCGCCGAACTGGCCGGCGAGCTGTTCGCCCACGTCGCGGCGGGACGCATCCGCATCGACATCAATCAGCGCTACGAACTCGCGGACGCGGTGGCCGCGCACCGCGATCTGGAACAGGGCACGAGCATCGGCTCGTCGGTCTTCACCGTGGGCCGGGAAGGACAGTCATGACAAGCATTGCCCCCGTGCATCTTTCGGCGCGCTCCGCGCCGTTCGGAGTGCGTCCGCTCACCTGCACCATCGGCGCGGAATTGTTCGATCTGGACCTGGCCGAGGTGGCGCGCGACGACGCTCTGTTCGCCGCCCTGAAGCAATTGCTGCTCGAGTACAAGGTGCTGTTCTTCCGCGATCAGAACATCAGTCGCGCCGAACATGTCGCGCTCGCAGAGCGTTTCGGGCCACTGGAGGACCACCCCGTCCTGGGCAGCGACCCCGAACATCCCGGCCTGGTTCGCATCTACAAGGACCTCGACAGCGCGCCGGAACACTACGAGAACGCCTTCCACTGCGACGCGACCTGGCGGGAGGCTCCGCCCATGGGATGTGTGCTGCGCTGCGTCGAAACGCCGGCCGTCGGCGGCGACACCATCTGGGTGAATATGGCCGAGGCGTATCGCCGCCTGCCCGAATCGGTGCGCTCGCGGATCGCGGGCTTGCGCGCCCGTCATTCCATCGAGGCGAGCTTCGGCGCGATGCGTCCGGACGACGAACGCCTGCGGCTGCACGAACAGTTCCCGGATGCGGAACACCCGGTCGTGCGCACACACCCGGAAACCGGCGAGAAGGTGTTGTTCGTCAACGCGTTCACCACACATTTCGTCAATTACCACACGCCGGAGAATGTGCGGTTCGGCATCGACTACGCCCCCGGCGCATCGGAACTGCTGAACTACCTCGTCCGGCAGGCGAGCGTTCCCGAATATCAGGTCCGCTGGCGGTGGACCGAGAACAGCTTCGCCATCTGGGACAACCGCTGCACCCAGCATTACGCCGTGCAGGACTACTTCCCCGACGTTCGCAAGATGGAGCGCGCCGGAATCATCGGCGACAAGCCCTTCTGAAGTCACTGAACCACAGTCTATTTCGATACAGCAGCCTATTTCGATCGGAGTACAGCCATGCATTTCCACGACGACGCCTTGTTCCCGGAGAACCAGGAGAAGCTGGTCATCACCAGCGCGCCGTACGGGCCGGAATGGGAGCCCGACGATTTCCGCGAGGATCTGCCGCTGACCATGGAGGAACATATCCAGCAAGCCGTCGACTGCTACGAGGCCGGCGCCACCGTGCTGCACATCCACGTGCGTGAACTCGACGGCAAGGGTTCCAAGCGCCTGTCGAAGTTCAACGAGCTGCTGGCCGGGCTGCGCGAGGCCGTCCCCGAGATGATCCTGCAGGTGGGCGGATCGATTTCGTTCGCGCCGGAAGGTGAAGGCGCCGAGGCGAAGTGGCTGTCCGACGACACCCGCCACATGCTGGCCGAACTCGATCCGAAGCCGGATCAGGTGACGATCGCGATCAACACCAGCCAGATGAACATCATGGAGTTGATGACCGCCGACGATATCGCCGGCACCTCGATGCAGCGGCCGGAACTGGCCGAGGCCTACCGGGAGATGACCGTCCCGGCCGGACCGGCGTGGGTGGCCGAACATCTGCGTCGCCTGCAGGGCGCGGGGATCCAGCCGCATTTCCAGCTGTCGAGCATTCCGCAGCTCGAGACGGTCGAGCGGCTGATCCGTCGCGGCGTGTACACGGGTCCGCTGAATCTGACATGGGTCGGCATCGGGGGCGGCTTCGACGGACCGAATCCCTACAACATCATGAATTTCATTCAGCGCGTCCCCGACGGGGCTTGCCTGACCCTCGAGACGCTGATGCGCTCGGTGCTGCCGGTCAATGCGATGGCGCTCGCCATGGGACTGCACACGCGCTGCGGTAACGAGGACACCATCTGGGGGCGCAAGGGGGAGAAGTTCACCTCGGTGCAGCAGATCCAGCAGCTTGTCCGCATCGCCGGTGAACTGGGCCGCGAGGTCGCCACCGCCAAGGATGCGCGTGAGATCTACAAGATCGGCACCACCTACGCCGATGCCGACGAAACCCTCGCCCGGCTCGGCTACGCCCCCAACCGCAGGCCCGGCCAGGTCGGCTTCACCCACCACGCCTGAGTGGGCGTACTCCGTCGGGCGGTCCACCGGCTCCGCTCGCCGGGCCTCCGTGCTCGGCCACACCGACTTGCAGAAAGGAGTTGCAGCACAGTGCACACTGCCCTCGACCCGACCGTGGTGATCGTGCCCGGCCTGCGTGATCACGTTCCCGATCACTGGCAGACGAAACTCGCCGCGACGCTGGAGCGGGTACGTATCGTGCCACCGCTCGAGCAGGACGGAATCGGCCTCGCGGCGCGGGTACAAGCCCTGGATCGGGTGCTGTCGGACGTGGCCGGGCCGGTGGTACTGGTGGCCCACAGTGCAGGCGTGATGATCACCGTGCACTGGGCACAACAACCGACCCGCGATGTTCACAGTGCGCTGCTGGCCACTCCGGCCGATATCGAAAAGCCCTTTCCTCCCGGCTATCCGACGACCGAGCAACTGGACGCCGACGGCTGGTTGCCGATTCCGCGGCGCCGGCTGCCGTTTCCGAGCATCGTCGCGGCGAGCACCACCGATCCGCTGGCATCCTTCCGGCGGGTGGCCGGTATGGCGGAGGCATGGGGCAGCCGGCTGGTCGACCTGGGCGATGTCGGACATCTCAATCCGGCGTCGGGTTTCGGAACCTGGGACCGCGCCGGGGAACTGCTGCGGGCGGCCGTCGATCTGGCCCGCCCGTCCGCGGTCGGGCGGGAGGCGCGATGACCGAGGTGATCATGTCGGCGGCGGCAGCGGTCGCCGACATCTCCTCCGGATCGTCACTGGCGGTGGGCGGGTTCGGGCTGTGCGGCATCCCGGAGACGTTGATCGAGGCGGTCGCCGCCGCCGGAGCCGACGAGCTCGCCGTCGTGTCCAACAATTGCGGCACGACGGCGTACGGCTTGGGAATTCTGCTGGCGGACAAGCGAGTACGCCGCGTCACCGCCTCCTATGTCGGTGAGAACGCGGAATTCGCCCGGCAGTATCTGTCGGGCGAACTCGAAGTCGAGCTCACTCCGCAGGGCACTCTCGCCGAACGGCTGCGCGCCGGCGGAGCGGGTATCCCCGCCTTCTACACACCGGCCGGCGTCGGCACGCTGATCGCCGACGGCGGAATGCCGTGGCGCTTCGGGCCGAACGGCAGCGTGGCGGTCGCGTCGCCGCCGAAGCCGGTGGCCACCTTCGCGGGGCCTGCCGGGCCGAAACCCTATGTGCTGGAGGAGGCGATCACCACCGACTTCGCCCTGGTGCACGCGCTCATCGGCGACACCGCCGGCAATCTGGTCTTCGACAAATCGGCGCGCAACTTCAATCCGCTGGTCGCGGCGGCGGGCCGGATTTGTATCGCCGAGGTCGAAACAATCGTTCCCGCAGGCGATCTCGACCCGGACGGGATTCACCTGCCCGGCATCTTCGTCGATCGCATCGTGCCCACCGGCCCGGCCCGGGGGCACATCGAGAAGCGGACCGTACGGAGCGAGGAGAGGAAATGAGCGGCGTCATCGCCCGTTCCGGATGGGATCGCTCCGCGATGGCGGCGCGGGCCGCGCGAGAATTGCGTCCGGGTGAATACGTCAATCTCGGCATCGGCCTGCCCACGCTGATTCCCGACCACCTGCCCGCCGATATCCGGGTCACCCTGCATTCGGAGAACGGCATCCTCGGCACCGGGCCCTATCCGGTCGAGGCCGAGGTCGACGCGAATCTGATCAATGCCGGCAAGGAGACCGTCACGGTGCTTCCCGGCGCCTCTTTTTTCGATTCCGCGACCAGTTTCGGGATGATCCGGGGTGGTCACATCGATACCGCGATTCTCGGCGGCATGCAGGTTTCGGCCACCGGTGACCTCGCCAATTGGATGGTGCCGGGCCACATGGTCAAGGGCATGGGCGGGGCGATGGATCTGGTGCACGGCGCCGGCCGGGTGATCGTGCTGATGGAGCACACCGACAAATCCGGCGCCCCGAAACTGGTGGACCGCTGCACATTACCGCTGACCGGCGTGGGCGTGGTCCATCGCGTCATCACCGATCTGGCGGTCCTCGACGTCACCGCTTCCGGTCTGGTGTTGCGCGAATGCGCACCGGGCGTGACCGAGGACGACGTCGTCGCCGCGACCGGCGCGCCCGTACTCACCGACATCGGCGGACACTGACCGTTCTCGATCTCGCGATGGTGCGCGAGTTCGGATCATCGACCTGTTTCGCTCTGTCCGCCACTGTCTTTCGACGCAGCCCGACGCCATTGGCTCGGGCTGCGTCCGTGATGGCTGCGGAACCAGCGAGTGAAACTGGCGGGGCTGGAGAAACCGAGCATATCCGCGATCTCGGTGAGGGAACGGCCTTGATTTCCCACCACCCGGCGGGCCAGATCCAGCCGGGTGGTGTTCACGATCTCCGAGTAGGTGCAGCCCTCGTCCGCCAGGCGGCGGTGGACGGTACGACGGTCCACGCCCAGACTGCGCGCGACCTGGTCGGCGGAGCAGCGGCCGGTCGGTAGCAGCATTTCGACGAGTTCCTGGACCCGGTCGCGCATCGCCGCTTCGTGGCCGCTGTCCACGGCGCCGAGCAATTGTTGCGTGTACGGGCGCAGCAGCGGGTCCGACATCGGGTTCGGGGTATCGAGATCGCTTGTGTAGAGCGTGATTCCGGTGAATTCGTGATCGAATGTCAACTGGGGTCCGAACAATCGCAGATGCGTGGTGCGATCCCGCGGCGCGGAATGGGTGAAGGTGGTTTCCGCCGGTTGCCAGCCCGCTCCGAGGAATGCGCGCAGAATTCCCTGCAGCGCTCCCATCGCCAGTTCGGTGGCCTGGCGGGTGCTGCGGTGCTCGCCGATATCCAGACTCAAACGGACGTGGGCGATCCCGTTGCGTTCGGTGAGGCGTATGTGCAGCGATTCGTTGTAGGTGTGCTGATGGCGCACCATCAGTTCGAGGGCGCTGCGCACATCGGGTTCCTCGCGAATCACCAGACTCAGCGGGCCCAGATTGGACAGTCGCCGCCGTTCCGCGAGCAGCAGTCCGAAATCCTGCCGGCCGGATTCCGCGGCCGAACGCTCGAGGAGTTCGGTGACGGCCGCGGCGGGCACCCACCGGTCCTGCAGGCTCAGGCCGGCCGGATCGAGTCCGGCCTCGCGCAGCAACCGGGCGGGATCGAGCCCGAGAGACCGGCCGAGATCCACGTAGTCGTTCAAGGCCGCGTATCGCGCCAGGGGTTTCATCAGCGCCTCGCTGTCCCAGATTGTTCGCATCCGTGTCCCCGAGAGTAAAGCACGATAGGACCGGCGCCCCTACTGTTGTCTCCATCACAGCGAGGTGGCCGCCCGATGTTGCCGGTCGGCCACAGGGCTCGAGCGTTTCGGCGCCTCAGCGCCCGCACCTTCCCCAGCTCCGGCGGGCGTCGCCCGCCGCGTTCGTAGGAGCACCCATGCAGTTGAGCACCACCCCTGAGCTTCCCGCCGCGCAGGCCTCGGCCGTATCGACCGGCCGTACGCGGCGCTACCCCTGGCTGGTCTTCGCCCTCGCCTTCGGGCTGTTGCTCGCCGACTACATGTCCCGCCAGGTCCTCAGCGCGGTCTTTCCGCTCCTGAAAACCGAATGGGGCCTGACGGATTCACAACTCGGATCACTGAACAGCGTGGTGGCGCTCATGGTGGGCCTGTTGACGTTCCCGCTCTCGCTGCTGGCCGATCGCTGGGGCCGGGTGCGCAGCCTGGTGCTGATGGCGACGCTGTGGAGTATCGCCACCCTGCTGTGCGCGCTCGCGTCGAACTATCACCAGATGCTCGGCGCGCGATTCCTGGTCGGCGTCGGGGAGGCGGCCTACGGCAGTGTCGGGATCGCGGTGGTCCTCGGCGTGTTCGCGCCGCGGGTGCATGCCGCGCTGAGCGGTGCCTTCATGGCCGGGGGTTCGTTCGGTTCGGTGCTGGGTGTCGCGGCCGGCGGCGCGATCGCGGTACACCTGGGATGGCGGTGGTCGTTCGTCACCATGGCGGTCGTGGGCCTGCTGCTCGCGGCGCTGTTCGCCGCGCTGGTCGACGAGCGGAAACTCGCTCGGCACGCCGACGCGGAATCGGTCGAACCCGCGACGCACACCGAATTCCGGGCTCCCGTCTCGTCGCTGTTCACCAACCCGGCGGTGCTGTGCGCCTACGTCGGTGGGGGCGTGCAGCTGTTCGCCGCCGCGGTGCTGCTGGCGTGGACGCCGAGCTTCTTCAATCGGGTCTACGGTTTGGCGGCGGATACCGCAGCCGTCGCCGCGGCGGGTGTCGTCCTGCTGGTCGGCGCCGGAATGGTGTGCTGCGGCATCGTCACCGACCGGATCGGCCGCCGCGACCTGTCGCGCAAATGGCTCGCCGCCATCGTGTTCTGCTCGATCTCGCTGATCTGCCTGACGGTCGGATTCAGCATCGAACACGGTGCGGCACAACTGATTCTGATCGGCGTCGGTGCGTGGTTCTCCGGCGGTTCCTCCGGGCCCACCGCCGCGATGGTGGCCAACCTGACCCATTCGTCGGTCCGCGCCTCCGCGATGGGAACGCTGACGCTGTCCAACAGTCTACTCGGAATGGCCTTGGGCCCCTTCGTCGTCGGCGTGCTCGCCGACCACTACGGCCTGAGCGCCGCACTACGACTCGCCCCGCTCGCCTATCTCGTCGCGATCGCCGCGCTGGTGGCCGGTCGCTGCCTGTACCCGGCCGGGCTGCGCACACTCGCCGCTGTTCACAACCGATGATGAGGAAACCGATGAAATTCACGACACCCGCACTGATCACGGCGCTCGGGATCACCGCCGCCGCCGTCACCACCGGCACCGCTCATGCGGAACCGGACCGCACCGCGGTGCACTACGAGATCGGCCGCCAGGCGGATTCTGCCCTGGTGACGACTTCGGACGGCAAGCTGAAAGTGGTTGCGGATCAATTGATTCTCACCGACCGTGCGGATCGGCCGGTCGCCGCCGTACCGCTGACCTTCGCCGTCGACGACATCGCGTATCCGATCACAGCCCGCATCGACGGCTCCACCGCGACACTCACCCCGGACCGCGGTGACGGGCGGCCCACCCAGGCGCGTCGCGATGTCGTCTCGGTCCGGCAGGCGGCGGAATCGTTCACGCCACGCGATTCACAGGCGCTGGGCGCGTTCGGTCAGCGGGTCGCCATCGCGGCCGGAGTCAGCGCGGTCCTGGGCGCGGTCATCGGCGGCGGAATCGGCTGCCTGGTCGGCGGCGCCGTCGGCGCGGCGATCTCCAGTCCGGTGATCGTGCTCCTGGCGCCGTTCGTCGGAGCCACCGTCGCCGGCTGTGTCCTGGGCGCCGCCACGCTCGGCGCCGTGGGATCGATGGCCGGTCTCATCCTGGCCGGTGGTCCCATCACGCTGTTCTCCGCCATCCAGTACTTCTCGACGGTGCTGGGGCCGTGCCCGCCCGAGCTGCCCTACTGCAAGGACCCGGCACAGCCCGCACCCGCCAAGTAGTCGTCCGCCGGATTCTTCGACCACATCTCAGGAGGCATCGTGTTCGATTCGCCCGCACCGGTTTCCACGCCGGTCGTCGACGGCATGCGGGCCGGCGGAAGCTGGAACCCGCTGTGGGATCAGCTCTACGAATGGGACCCGGAATGGACCGAACGGTTCATGGCCATGAACGACACACCGATCGCGCGCCACATCTTTGCACCGGAATTCGTCGAATTGCTGAGCATCGCGATCGACGCGTCCTGCACCCACATGTACGCCCCGGGCGTGCGCCGCCACATCCGCGCCGCACTGGACTTGGGTGTGCCACCCGAACAGATCCTGACGGTCCTCCAGATGGTCAGCGTCCTCGGCATCCACGCCTGCAACCTCGGCATACCCATCCTCGCGGAGGAACTCGGCGAACCCCGGCCGGACCGATGACACAGCAGTCCGGTCGGTAGCGTCGATCGATCAGGTGGGGTCGCCGTGCGCCTGTGCCGCCGTGTTGACGCCGGGGGTCCGGGCTCGATCGCTACGCTGGCGCGGTCCCCGGGAAAAGGAGCGTTCATGGGTGCCGCTGTCGATCGGTTGGCCGAGATCGCGTTTCCGCTGTCGCCGTGTCCGGACGAGAGCCGGGCGTTTCACGAACAGTGGCCGGTGCGGCTGGGGGACACCGATGGGGACCAGCGGCTGCGGCTCGATGCGGTGGCGCGGTATCTGCAGGACATCGGCTACGACCACCTGCAAGTGGTCGAGGACGGCGATCTGCATCCGGGGTGGATCGTGCGGCGGACCGTGATCGACGTGCTGCGGCCCATCGAATTCGGGGATCGGGTGCATCTGCGGCGCTGGCCGTCCGCCCTGTCGAATCGGTGGTGCAACATGCGCATCCAGGTGCGCAGTGAGAACGGCGGCCTGATCGAGACCGAGATGTTCCTCATTCACGTCGATATCGAGGCCGGTCGGCCGGCGCGGATGACCGAGCGCTTCATGGCGCCGATGCGCGCCGCCACCGTCGAGCACCGCCTGCGGTGGCGGGCCGCCTTGCGGGAGGGGGCCGGTGACGACGCCGAATTCCGTCCGTTTCCGCTGCGGGTCACCGATGTGGACCGCTACGGGCACGTGAACAACGCGGTCCATTGGGAGGCTGTGGAGGAGGCGCTCGCGCGGTTCCCCGACGCACCGGCGCCGCCCTATCGGGTGATTCTCGAACACGCCGGGCCGGTGATGGGCGCCGACGAGGTGCTGATCCGCGCGTGGCGGGATGCGGGCGCGCTGCATGTGCAGCTCGAAGTCGACGGCAGCGCACGCACATTGGCGCGGATCGAACCGCTCACGCGCTGACGATCCGCGCCGGGCGTTTGCCGCCGCCCGGCGCGGTCCTCGGTCATCGCGGCGCGTTGGCCGGGTCGGCGAGGGTCGGGGTGCGTCCCTGCCGATGTGCCTGCTGGGCGTCGTCGAAGAACTCGCGGCTGAACAGTGCCGAGAGGATCGCGATACCGCCGCGGTGAACGCGGAACTCGCTCTTGGTGCTGGTTCCGGTCAACCGGACGACTCGGCCGGCGGCATCCTGCGGCCGGGCGAAATCCTTCACCCGGCCACGCCCGGTCCACTCCAGGTCGCTGTGCTCGACGACCGCGTCGTCGGGAACCAGCAGCTTCACCATGGCGTGGTCCACGTCGGCATGGACCACGATCGGGTCCTCGCCCTCGATCCACGGCGAGCGCAGGTCGATGACGACGCTCGCGTAGCGGGCCTTCACCTCGAAGGCGGTGGCGTGGGTCCAATCGCCGAGACGCTTGGCGGTTTCGTGATCGGCGTGAATGCGGACGGTGTCGGTCGTGAGGGTCATTGTTCTGGTCCTTCCGGATCTCAGTGGTCGGGTTCGCCTGCCTCTCAATAGTGACACACAAACTAGTATCGAAGCAACTAGTCTTTCAAAAACTAGTCTGGCGGCACCTAGTAGGATGGGTGACATGCCCACCTCCGACCGGTTCAAGCGATCTCCGCTCGCCATGGCGGTGCTCGGCATCCTGCACCTGGAGCCGATGCATCCGTACGCCATCCAGCGCCGCATCAAGGAGTGGGGGAAGGACAAGGTCGTCAATGTCGGGCAGCGCGCCCAGCTGTACAAGACGATCGCGCGCCTGCAGGACGCCGGTCTGGTGGCGGTTCGCACCACCGGTCGCGACCAGCAGTATCCGGAACGCACGGTCTACGAGATCACCGACGCGGGCCGCGATGCCTGCACGGCCTGGCTCACGGACATGCTCGCCGTGCCCCGCAACGAATTTCCCGAATTCCCGGCCGCCCTGTCGTTTCTGATGCTCCTCGGTCCCGACGCGGCCCGCGAAGAACTGGAGCGCCGGCTGAAAGCGTTGCGCGCCGAGCATTCCGAGCTCGAGACCGGCCTCGCGCAGGCCACGCGGTTCGGCCTGCCGCGTGTCACCATGCTCGAGGACGAATATCAGCGTGCGGTCACCGAGGCCGAAATACGGTGGCTGGAAGGCGTTGTCGCCGCCCTCGCCGACGGGACGCTCACCTGGTCGTGGGAGTCGCTGGCACGGTTCCGGGACCAGGCCGCCCCCGGCGACTAGATATGCCACCGTGGCCGGATGCGGCTCGACGGCCCTATCGTCGGTTACGGTGCCGACGTCGAGACGAACCGGCACGAACCGCCGGCGACCAACAGGACACAGGGGATGGCAATGGCAAAGATCGTGTTGTTCGGCGCTACCGGATATACCGGCCGCCTCACCGCTCGAGCCCTGCTCGATCGCGGCGCCGAGCCGGTATTGGCCGCTCGTAACGCCACCGCGCTACAGCAGCTCGCGGCCGATCTCGGCGGCGTCGAGACCGCGGTGGCCGACGTAGCCGATCCCGCATCGGTGCGCGCCCTGCTCGATCGCGGGGACGTGCTGGTGACGACGGTGGGACCGTTCCTGCGGTACGGCGGCCCGGCGCTGGAGGCGGCACTCGAGGCGGGTGCGCACTACTTCGACTCGACCGGCGAAGGCCCGTTCATCCGCCGGGTCTTCGATCGCGACGCCGACGCGCGCCAGGCGGGTGTCGCCCTGCTGACGGCCTTCGGATTCGATTACGTCCCAGGCAATCTGGCCGCCGCCCTCGCGCTGCGCGACGCGCCGGACGCCGCCCGCGTCGACGTCGGCTACTTCATCGCCAGCCCCGGCACCAGCGGCGGCACCCGCGCATCCATGGTCGGCATGTTGTTCGAGCGCGGCCTCGCCCTTCGCGACGGTGACATCGTGCCGGAGCGAACCGGGGCCCGGACGCACACCTTCGAGGTGGAGGGCCGCGCGCTCACGGGCGCCTCGATTCCGGGGTCGGAACACCTCGTTCTGCACCGCGCCCATCCGAACCTGCGCGAGGTCGACGTCTATCTCGGCATGCCCGGCGGCGCCGCCCGTGTGCTGCAGGCGACCTCCCTCGTCACGGACACCGTCGCCCGGGTGGCGCCCGTGAAGCGCATGGCCGAGAGTGCCTTGAATGCCCTGGTCAAGGGTTCGACCGGGGGGCCCGATGCGGCCACCCGGGCCCGGACGCGCACCTGGGCGGTCGCCGAAACCCGCGACGCCACGGGCCGAATCCTGTCCTCCGCCACCCTGGCCGGCGTCGACCCCTACGACTTCACCGCCGCGATCCTCGCCTGGGGCGCGCACACCACGCTCGCCGGTGGTCTCGTCGGCACCGGCGCCCTCGGGCCGGTCGAAGCCTTCGGCCTGGAACCGCTCACCGCCGCGGCGGCCGATGCCGGACTGCGCGGGGCCACACCCGCGTAGACTGACTTCCGGACGTGCGAAGACCCGGCCGGGTATGGGTTAGTCCCGGTGACGCGAACCGTTGAACACCGCACCTTCCGCAGGTGTGACCTGTACGTCCCTTCCGATGATGTTGCATGCGAAGGGACTCGGTCATGTCGAAGTTCACTGTTGTTGTCGCCGGAGCCGGGCTGGGCGGGCTGGCCTTGGCGCACGGGTTGCGCCGCCGGGGCATCGATGTCGTTGTGTACGAACGTGATTCCGCAGTGGATACCCGGCGTCAGGGCTACCGGCTGCATCTGGACGCCGCGGCACGACGTGCGCTGCACCAGGTGCTGCCCGCGTCGCTGTGTGCACTGTTCGACGCCACCACGGGCACCCCGAAACCCCGATTCACGGTGCTGGACACCGAACTCGGTGAACGGTTCGCCCAGGATTCGGCGGAACCGGCCTACGCGGTCGACCGCCTGACGCTGCGCCGCATCCTGCTCACCGGTATCGACGACCGCGTCGTCTTCGGCAAGGCGGTCGTCGGATACCGCACCGAGGGCGATCGGATCGATGTTCGTCTGGCCGACGGCGACAGTGTTCGCGCCGACATACTGGTCGGCGCCGATGGGATCAATTCCGTTGTGCGCCGGCAGTATCTGCCGCATGCCCGGATCGTCGACACCGGTGTGCGCCAGCTCTACGGTGCGATCGCGCTGAACGCGCGGACGCGGAACTTGTTCGACGACAGCATGTTCGGCATCTTCACCATGATCGCCGGCCCGGACCGGAATTTCGTCGGCGTCGCGCCCGTCGAATTCCCCGAGGACCCGGCGACCGCGGCGGCCCGCCTCGTGCCGGCCGCGAACCTGCCGTCCGTTCCGGACTACATGACCTGTTCGTTCGGCGCTCGCGCCGAGTGGTTCGGTGCCGTGGAAACGTCCCTGCGCGACCTCGACGGCGGCCGCCTGAAAGATCTCGTCTCCGCCGCGGTCCGGACCTGGCATCCACGCATTCGCGCGATCGTCGACGCCTGCGACCCGGCCGGTATGTTCGCCCTCCCGCTGCGAACCAGCGTGCCGATTCCGGCGTGGCCGACCACGCCGATCACCCTGGTGGGTGATGCCGTGCACGCCATGAGTCCGGCGGCGGGATCCGGCGCCTGCGTCGCACTACGCGACGCGGCCGACCTGGCCGAGACTCTCGAATCCGTTGTGGCAGGGAAGGATCGGCGTTCCGCGCTGCACGAGTACGAACAACGTCTGATCGACTACGGATTCACCGCGGTCCGCACCGGGGCAGCCGACGGACACCGCTTTCTGGGGCAGAACCCGCTGCCCGCGTAGGGGGGCGGGACGAGGGCCGCGATCCGGCGATCGGGCGCTTCCCACGCCGAGCGGTCCCCTCGCGCGCATGGCAGGCTGCGGGCATGGAGCCCTCGCGCTGTGTTGTCCTGGTCCCGACCCACGGATCGATCGCACCGGATTTCGCCCGCAATCTGGCCCGGCTGGAGCAGCGTGGTTACGAGGTCCGGACCGTCACGGGATTCGCGGCGATCGATCAGGGACGCAGTCAGATGGCCACCGACGCGTTGCGCGACGGATTCGAAGGGCTGATGTGGATCGATTCCGATATCGCGTTCGATGTGGATTCGGTGGACCGGTTGCGCGCACACGATCTGCCGATCGTGTGCGGGATCTATGCGAAGAAGGGTGTGCGCGGCCTGGCCTGCCATGTGTTGCCCGGAACCCGGAGCATCCTGTTCGGTGAGGGCGGGGGATTGCTGGAGATCAAATACGCCGCCACCGGATTCCTGTTCACCCACCGCGACGTCTACGAAACCGTCGCCGAACACGAACAACTTCCGGTGTGCAATCTGCGGTTCGACCGCCCGACCGTCCCGTATTTCCTGCCCATGCTGGTACCCGACGGTGAGCACACCTGGTATTTGGGCGAGGACTACGCGTTCTGTGAGCGAGCGCGGCGCAGCGGCTACTCGATCATGGCCGACAGCTCGTTCCGACTGGGGCATGTGGGGACCTACAGCTACAGCTGGGAGGAAGCGGGTGCGGATTCGCACCGCTACGCGAGTTACAACTACCGGCTGGGGTGAGTGGCAGATTGCGATCGAATGTCCGGAACGCGAATTCCGGTTATTTCGCAGCGATCGGGCGGTCCGGCACGAAATTCGCAATGTGCGTCCCACTGGGGTTGAATCGGGATATGCGCTCGGACTATCACGCGAATCTGCGGCAGCTCGCCGAGTTGTTGCATGCGATGTGTGAACAGGACCGGACGGCCATTTCGGCGGCCACCTACGCGGTGGTGAACGCCGATATCGAACAGGCCGAGGCCGCGCTGGACGTCGTCGGCCGGGTCGAGGAGATGGCGCAGCAGACCGAACAGGAAGCGCTGCGCCTGCTGGCCTTGCAGGCCCCGGTCGCCAGCGAGTTGCGGCGGGTGGTGACCGCTATCCAGCTCACCGGCCATCTCCAGCGCATGGGCGCGCTGGCCGGGCATATCGCCACCAGCGCGCGCCGGCGCCATCCCGAGCACGTCGTTCCCGAACCGGTGCGGCCGTTGGTCGAGCGTCTCGGCTCCACCGCCTGCGCCATCGCCACGAGCGCCGCGGCGGTGCTCGAAACCGGCGACCCCTACGACGCGGCCGGTCTCGACGCCCAGGACGACGCGCTGGACCATCTGCACGAGCAACTGCTGGCCGCGGTGCTGGACCACGATTGGGCGCACGGCATCACGGCCGCGGTCGATCTCACGCTGCTGGGACGGTATTACGAGCGCTTCGCCGACAATGCTGTGGAAGTGGGACGCCGCACCATCTTCCTCACCACCGGGGAAACCGCCGAGAACTGGGCGCCGGACGACGACGAGTGATTCGGCCGGCCCGCAGATCTCATGGGGCGGAACCGAATTCGGCCAGCACCGTGCCGTGCCGGACGACACCGGAGAGGCCGGGGAGCTCCGCCGGCGCCGACCAGGTGCGAAATCCGTCGTAGCTGTCGCTGTAGAGATAGCGGTCCTCGGTGTAGGCGTCGAGATAGATGCGATGCCCGCCGTCGGGCAGCGGCACCACCGACGGACCTTCCCGCGGGCCGCCCCATCCGGCCCAATCACCTTTGGCCACAAAGGAATACGGGCCCAAGGGGTTGTCCGCGACCGCCAGTTCGACGAGTTTGGTGTCCTCGTTCTTCACGAACGCGTACACCCGCCCGTTCCACCGCACCAGCTGCGTGTCGATGTAGCCCAGTGAACCCGGACCGCTCGGGCCGACGCCGAGCAGCGGTATCGGCGGCGCCCAGGCGGAAAGTCCCGCGCCCGCCGGTATCAGCAGGTGCGGGGTGAAGCCGTGCCCCCAGGTCAGCGACACGATGATGCCGACTCGGCCCGCCGCATCGGCATACCACTCCGGGGCCCACGCCCCTTCCAGGCGGCCCGGCACCAGCATCGGGACCGAGGCCAGCTCCGTCCACGCGATCCGGTCGCGGCTGCGCGCCAGGCCGATCGAGGTCGCATCGGGGGCTTCGGTGTAGGTGAGGTAGTACCAGCCGTCGGTATGCAGCAGCACGCTCGGATCGCGAGCCAATCCGGTGCGCGGTGTGAACGCGCGTTCGGCGACCGGCGTGAACACCGTCGCATCCGCCGACTCGTATACGGCCACGGTGGTGTCACTGTCGGTGCGAAACGCCGTCATGGTGTACCGCGTGGGCACCCGCTGGGGATCGGCGCCGATCCCCGGTAGCGCCGACTGCGCTCGTGCCGTCCCCGGCGCCAGCAGGGGCAGTCCGGCCAGCAACGCGAGTGCGGCTCTGCGTCCCATCGCCATGACCAGCGATTGTGCGGTTCGCGCGCGACGATTCGCCGCAGGCGCGCCGGAGCGGACTCGCCTCCGGCGTGGCGTGGCCCCAGCCCGCCGCCGACTGTAGTGGAATCGATGCGCAGCCCCGCGGTTCAGCCCGAACGTGAAGTGATCTTGCTCGACACCACCGGCACCGACCTCCCGGCCGACGCGGCGAAGCCCGCGGCCGGACCGAAGGTGGCCAGACCAAGAGGGAGAACTCACTCGTGCGAACAACTCTTGTGGCGCTCGTGCTGGCTCTGTTGACAGCGGGCGGCGTCGCGACGGCGGGTCCGGCACCCGCGCAATCCGATCCGATTCCGATGAACCCGCGCACCTCGTTCGCTGTGGCCGCACTGAGCCCCGGAACCGGCGCCGGCACAGAGAATTTCGACGAGATCCGGCCCGCCCTGTCGATCATCAAGCTGTATCTGGTCGACTACGTGCTGCGCCACGGCGACGGTTCCGGCTCGGATCGGCGGGCGGCGCAGCGCGCGATCCAGCTCTCCGACAGTGCCGCCGCCAGTGAGCTGGACACCAAGTACCCCCACGCCATCGACGCCACCGCCGCGGAGTTCGGATCGGCCGACACCAGACGCGGTTCGTTCTGGGGCGACTCCTACACCAGCGCCCGGGACGTAGCCGAATTCCTCGCCGCCAAGCAACGCACCGATCCCGGTTCGCCCATGCTGCGGTGGATGGCCACCGCGAGCCCGATCGCCGCCGACGGTACGGCGCAGAACTGGGGCACCGCGCATCTTCCCGCGATCATCGGCACGAAATGGGGATGGTCGGACGACGGCACCGAGGTCGCCTCGGCCTCCTTCGGCCCCGGCTTCGCGATCGCCGCCTTCACCCGCGGCGATGCGAACGACGAGAACGCCGACCTCGCGGTATTCACGGGGAAATAACGGCGCTGCGGCTGCCGGTCGGCGCGGCGTCGCGCACAGCGGTTGGAGATATTTCGTGTGCGGAGATCGCGGACCGGTTACCGTGACACCCGGAGATCCTCCGTTTGGTTCTGCCGCTGCGGGGGAAGGTATTTCGGAGAATCCCGCGTTCGAGCGGGCGGGGAGGGCGATTCGATGGACGCGGTAGGGGACACGGTGCCCGTCGGTTCGATTCCGATCGGTGCCGTGGTTCGGGATGTCGTCGCGGAGGTAGCTCCCGACGAGCTGCCGGTGGTGGATCGACTGCGGCAATTGGGTGACGACCGCGCGGCGCGTCTGCTCGCGCGCCGCAGAAGTGGTGGTGATCTGCTCGGTTTCGGCATCGACGAGGTCGCTGTGCTGGCGAGCCCGGTGCTGTGGATCGTGCTCACCAAGTCGGCGGAGCAGTTCACGGAGGGGGCGATCAGCAGCGGTGGCCAGGCGGCGCGGCGCTGGTTGCGCAAGCGGCTCGGCCGCGCGAAGGCCGTGACGGTATTGCCTCCGCTCGAGCCCGAACAGATCGCGGAGGTGCGGGCGCGGGTGCTGGATTCCGCACTGCGCAGCGGCATGGACGCCGATCGTGCTCGGCTGCTTGCCGATTCGGTGGCCGGCCGTCTGGTCGTCGACGCGATGCCCGAGCTCGCCGAGCCCTCGGCCGAACCCGACCGCGATTCGAGCACACCGAGTTGACCGTGCGTGCCGAGGAGGGGGAGGCCGCCGCGGGTCCGGACGCGGTACCTATAGACACCGGATTCTTCGCCGCAGGCACCGCGGTCAGGTTCGCGTTGCTGCTCGCCTTCGTCACGGTCGACAGCCTGACGCTGCTGTCGACCACCCTGGTGCAGTTACGCGAGGGCGACGAGTGGTACACCTGGTTCCAGTTGTGCCGTCTCGCAGTGGGATACGATCCGACCGAGCCGTATATACCCGCAGCGATGATGACGCGTGCGGCATTCGTCGCCTCGTGCGACGCGGCTCACGGGGTGGGTTCCCACAGCGATCCGGTGACGGTGATATCGGCCCTCGCGGTGGTGTTCGCTCTCGCCGCGGCGCTGTTCGTGCTGGGCCCGATGTGGCGGTGCCGACGTGGCCGGTTGCTGCCGGTGGATCCCGAGTCGTCCGACGAACTGGCGCGGCAATTGCGAGATCTCGTGCAGCGGGCCGACTTACGCAGGACACCGGCGTTCGCCATCGATCCGAGGGCGGATTCCGTCGGTGCGGTCGTCTTCGGCCGGATGGGCCGCTACACCGTATGCCTGGACGCCGGCCTGGTCGCACGGGGCGGCGCCGAGCCCGCCGTGCTGCGCGACGTGGTACTGCACGAACTGGCGCACATCCGCAATCGCGACGTGGACATCACCTACGCCACGGTCGCGCTGTGGCGCGCATTCCTGATCTGCGCGCTGCTACCCAACATTGTCGGGCAGGCCGTATCACTGTTCCAGCATCCCGATATCTGGCGTAGTCAATGGGAATTGGGGTTGCGTGGCTTGATCCGGGTCGTGGTCCTCATCGCGTTGACTTATCTCGTCCGGGCGGACATCTTGCGTACCCGCGAGGTCTATGCCGATATCGACGCCGCGCGCCTCGCCGGGGATACCGCCTTCGCATGGCGGGATCGACCCGGCGCGCGTCGTCCGAAACTCCTTGCCCGGCATCGCCTTCTGGGGCTGATGCGCACGCACCCCGACTGGTCCGACCGCAGTCGATGGCGAAACGACCCGGGAATACTGTTCGGCGCGACCGCACTCCCGATGTTCCTCACCGGAGTCACCGCGCAGGTGGCGAATGTTCAGGCGACCATCTGGTCGAGTCCCGGCACTACGGCCGAGGTGGCGACCTGGACAACCGCTGTACTCGTCGTCGGCATCGCGGGTTACATCCTCTGGCGCGCGGTCGGTTACGCGGTTCTCATCGATCGGCCGGTGCCCTCGGGATGGATTGCGGGCGTCTGGCTCGGCGCGGGCCTGGCGGTCGGCGAACTGCTGTCCTTCCGCACTGCCGGTGTGAGACTCTTGCCCCCCGACCCCGAGATTCTGATCGTCCTGCTGATCAGTGCTCCGGTATTCACGAGCTGGGTCACCCAGTGCGCCGAAATCTGGATTCGGGGTAGTCGTGGCCGATCGCTGCGCCTGGTGCGGATACTGGGACTCGCCGCGGCCCTGATCGTGTTCGGCACGTGGTACGGCTACTGGATGAACGGGCTTTTCCTCTTGCAGAGGGGGGCGCTGCGGTCGCCCGATTTGTCCTTGCCGGGAACCCCGGGATGGTTCTGGGTCGTCGCCGACCTCGGCAACAGACCGCTGGTACTCGTGGGCGCTTCCGTTCTGTGGTTGTTCCCGCTGCTCGCCGTGGTGCGGCGATGGAACACATTCCCGCCCGCATGGGTGCGACGCGCCCGCACCGACGCATCGGACGCGGGAGCGGTGGTGCACCGGGCCGTGCCGGTGCGGCACGCCGCCGCGGGTGCGGTCGTCGGCGGTGGACTGTGCTGGTTGACCGTTGTGGTGATCATGGCGCGACTGCATCCCGACCAGCCGCCGTTCGGGCAGCTACCCGACGAGTGGGTGTTCCGCTATCCGATGTGGCTGAGCGCGGGTCTCGGCTGTGTGCTCATGCTGACGGCGATCGGAGTGTCGGCGACCGCGGCGCGATTCCGGCTGCTCATGGGGCTCGCCGCCGCCGGCGGCGCCGGATTGGTCGGTCTGGCCGGCTTGTTCGTCCTCGCGGCGACCGACGGATGTATCGCACCCATGCGGGTCATGGCCCACACCTGCCGCTGGCGACCGGGCCCGGCCTGGATGGTCGTCACGTTGCAGGTGCCGTTCGTCCTCGGTCTCGCGATCTACCTCGCGGCGGTGGCCGCGCTGCTGGGTGCGGCCGTCGCCGTGGCCGGCCGTCGGCTCGCCGGTCGAGCGCGGACCACGGCACCGCGATTCGACACGGAGCCCGAGCTGCCGCGATCGGCGGTTGTGCGCGGTGTCGTCGTGGTGCTCGCGGCCGGAGCGGTGATCGCTCTGGTTGCGAATACCGCGATTTCTTTCTACGACCGTGGACATGTCGAGGGGGCCGCCGTCGGAGCACTCGGGCGGGAACCACAGCCCACCCCCGAGGCGCGGGCGCGCCGGATAGATGCCTGGCTTCGGGTCGGTGGCGCGGCCGAAGCCAACCGGCTCCACGACGACAACGAACGGTTACGAGCGGCTACTGCGGCCGCCGTGCGCGCTGCCGCGGGACAGCCGACGGTCGCCGTCGATCCGGAGATATTCGCGCCGTTGTGTGTCGCGATCGCCGCCGACGCCGACCGTGCGGCCGCGTTCGTTCCGATTCCGGACGACCTGGCCCAGGCCGATTGGGCGACATGGCTCGCCGTGGTGAAACGCGCCGGTGACGACTGCCGGCGCAGTTTCGACGACAAGAACGACGCCCTGTTCGACCGATCGATGACCGAGTACGTCGCGGCCGACGCCGCGTACGCGACGCTCCTGCGCCACTTCGACGAGATCCGCGACGCCGCGGCGGGCGGCTGACCGGGGCATGCGAGACCGCTCACCCGATCGTCGGCAGGGTGAACGCGGCGGTGCGGACCACGTCGCCGTGCTCGAAATCGAGGAACAGCCGGTAGGTTCCGGAGCCGGGGACGGCGGTGTGGAAGGTGACCTCCGGGCCCGGGGCGGTGACGCCGTCGCCGGGTTCGCCGTTCGGGTGGACGTGCACATAGGCCAGATCGCCCGTCCGCAGGATCACCAGATGGCCGTAGGCCGCCAGATACGGCTGTAGGTCGGTGACCGGCTCGCCGTTCTTCCGCACGGTCAGGGTGAGCAGGCGGCCCTCGCCGGGCACCAGATCGCCGTCGAGAGTCACCTCGTAGCCGTCGACTTTCGCGGTCCGTTCGGCCGCGGGTGTCGGGCGAGGTTCGTACGCCCCGGTGACGGCCAGATCCGCGCCCAGGGTGATGGTCTTGCCGAGTGCGCGCGGGGCGATGTCGGTGAAGACTCGATACGCGCCCGCCGCCGGCAGGTTCAGCTGCACCGTCCAGATGCCGTCGGCGGTGAGTTCGGGATGCACGTGCCAGAACCCGGTCAGCTCCCGCTGCACCACGATCAGATGCAGCTCCCGATCGTGGATCGCGGTGTACTCGGTGACCGGTGCGCCGTCCGGCCCCAGGATCCGGAACCGGAAGTCGACCTCACCCGGTGCGAGGATCGGCTCGGCGAGCGCCAAAGTGTAACCGTCCTGGGTGATCTGGAGTCCGCCCGGCAGCCCACCACCGTGCGCGGCGTGTTCGGCGTGCCCGCCGTGGCCTTCGTGCCCGGCATGCTGCTCGCGCGGGCCGTGGGCCCCGTGATTCGCCTGTGCCCCATGGTGTTCGAGGTGAGCGTGTGTGGTCATCGTCCCGGCCTTTCGATCTGTTCTCGTCCGACATCGGAAACGTTAATACCCCAGGGGGGTATGTGCAACCGATGACAAGTGAGACGAAGAAGACGACCGGATTCGAAACGCGACCGGCCGGCCCGGAATCGGGGCCGGCCGGTCGGTCGGAAAAGCTCTGAACGAAGTACCGAGCTCCTTCGGGGGAGTGCCCGTCAGCTCAGACTGGTCACTTCCTGGGCGATCGCGGCGAGCCGCGTCTGGGCGGCCGACACGACGCCGTGGCGGTTCTTGTGGGCTTCCTCGTAGGCGACGATCGCGCGGATGTCGGCCGGCTCGGTGAGCTCCTTCACCGCGGCGACGGCTTGGGACACGTTCAACTCGTCGTAGTCGCCGACCGGCAGCTCGCCGGGTTCGAGAACACCCGTGGTGGCGCGGATCGAATGCAGCGCATCGGCGGCCGCACCGGCGCCTTCGTGGCGCGTGACCTGCTCGGCGGTTTCGAGCGCGGCATCGCGCGAGGCCGACAGCGTCTTGACGGCGACATCACCGGCGTGGGCTCCCCGCGCGAGCAGCTCGCCGAGCGCCGGCGGGGTGGTGCGAACGGAGTCCAGCGCGCGATCCAGGCCGCGAGCCGACCACGTGACGGGCAGGTTGAACAGTTTCACCGCGGTCCCCGTCGCCGCCTGAAGAACGGTGCGGCGCAACGCGGCCGGTCCGCCGAGGGCGTCCTCGGCCAGGACGGTGGTCAGCCATTCCACGGTGGCCGAATGCGCGGTGATCAGGCGGTCGGCCAACGTCACGACCTCGCGCTGCCCCGCAGCGGTCGCCAGGGCCTTGATGTAGCGGGCGCGGTCGAGCAGCTGGTGCTCCAGCGCCAGGTCGCCGAGCAGCGCCTCGTCGAACGGCTGAGCCTGTTCGGCCATCGCCTTGATGGCGGCGACCGCGCGGCCGAGGAACGGGCCGACCACCTCGGGCACACTGCCCAGATCGCGGATGGCCGCCTCGATGGCCTCGGCGCGGGCGCGGCCCTTGTCGGCGTTCTCGGAAAGCTCCCGGCGAACCGCCTCGGTCCGGGCCTGAGCGATCCGGGTCTCGGCCACCTGGATCTCGGTGTTGGTCAAGGTCAGCACAGCTCGCAGCTGGGCCAGCAGGGTGGAGGTATCGGGAGTGCTCATGCGAATCTCGTCCTTCGGCGTATAGACGGCAGCAGGTCGGGGCGCAACGTTGCACCATATCTGCGACTACCCGCCATAACCGACGATTAACATGTTCGGCGCTGACGCGATCGCGGCAGCGGGCAGTCGTGGATCGGCCGGGCGGTCCTGATCCGGTCAACCGAGATAGGTCGATTCGAGCACGAGATCCTTGAGCACCTTCTGGTATTCGGCATGCGTCCGATGCTCTCGGGTTGTCCACCGGGTGCCCTCGTGGCGGCGCATGAACGCTCGATACTCCGGGGCGCCCGGGTATTTCACGTTGTCCGCCACCACGACCGAGCCGGGACGCAGCCACTCCTGATCCATGATCCGGCGGAGATCGGGAAGATATTCGTCCTTCTCGTGGTCGAGGAAGGCGAAATCCAATGTGCCGGGGGAGAACTGGTGCTCATTACCCAGCGCGCCGAGCGTCTTCCCGTCGTCGCCCAGGGTGCCGACGATGACGACGATCCGCTCGCCGACGCCCGCGTGATCCCAGATCTGCCGCGCGACAGCGGCATTCGCCGCGTTGAATTCGATCGAGTACAGCACGGCATCGGCCGGCATGACCCGCGCGATGCGCAATGCGCTGTACCCGCAATAGGTTCCGAGCTCCAGCAGGCGCCGCGGCCGCGCGGCGGCGACGGCCCGGTCGAGGATCCGGCCCTTCTCGTCACCGATGTTGATCAGGTAACTCTTGGTGTAGCAGAACTCGTCGATCGCCCGGATGACGTCGTCGATGTCGCCCTTTCGCGCATGCGCGCACACATAGTCGGCCAGCGCCTGTTCCCGGCCGTCGCCGACCTGCCAGGTGGCGCCCATATGCCGGAGGCCGAACAGAAACCGCACATACGACCATCGCAGGAACATCACCGGTTTGCCCACGCTCTCGTTGGCGGCGATCGCCAGGGCGACCGCCGCGACGGCGGCCAGGGCCAACCGCGGGAGACGGAGACCGAACACAGCCGGCCGGCGCGCGGCCAGCAGAATCGACGAAGCAACCGACACCGCGGCGGCCACGATCGCAGTGGAATGCTTGCTCATCTGTTCTTCCCTTCGCCGTGCCGATGCAGTTCGGCCTCCAGGATCGGCCCGATGACCGCGAGGGCCTCGGGGTTGGTCATCTGGGCATGGGTGACGTCGACGCGGTGTTGCGTGATCTGCCCGGATACGAAGGGCCGCCACATCTCGCCGGTCAGCTCGCCGGTGATGCCTTCGGTCGCCGAGAAATACAGCAGATCGCCGTCGTAGCGTGCGGGCCGGTAGCTCGTGGACATGGCGACACTGTCGACATATCCCTGGTGGAGGCGTTCGAGCTGCTCACGGCTCAACCCGCGACCGGGACCGGGACTGTCGGCGAGCACGTCCACAGCTTCGTCCAGGGTGAGTGGCCGCGTGTCCGGGGTGGCCGACTCGTTGCCCTGCAGGTGGGTGACCAGATCACGGACGGCGGGCGGTTCCGGCTGGGGCGCACCCTCGTCGAAGGCCACGCTGTCGAACATCACGAGCAGTCCCACGGTGTGCCCCCGGGCGCGCAGCCGGACGGCGAGCGCGTGCGCGAGTTGCCCGCCCAGCGACCAGCCGAGCAGGTGGTAGGGGCCCTCCGGCTGGACGCGCGTGAGTTCGCGCAGATACACCTCGGCGAGCTCGTCGACGGTGTGGTACCTGCGCGACGCCCCGGAGACGGCCGGAGACTGCAGACCGTAGACGGGCCGGTCGGTGACGTACCGCAGCAGACCCGAGTAGCACCACGAGAGCGGAACGGCGGAATGCAGGCAGATCAGCGGAGTCCCGGAACCGCTGCCACGCAACGGAAGAACCGGCTCCAGCGCCGAACCGCCGACCGCCACATCGCTGTTCCCGCCGGCCGCCGTGGCCTCGATGGCGGCGGCCAAGGTGTGCACCGTCGGGGTGAACAGCGAGGAAATCGTCACCGTCGTGCCGGTCCGCTCCGACAGTTGCCGGCACAGCTCGACGCCCAGCAACGAGTTGCCGCCGAGTTCGAAGAAGTTGTCGTCCAAGCCGACCCGAGATTGCCCGGTAACCTCGGCGATGGTCTCCGCGACCGTGCGCTCGATCGGCGATGTCGGCGCGCGGAATGCCGGACGCGGCAACGTCTGCGGATCCGGCAACGCGGATCGATCGGTCTTGCCGCTGCTCGGATTGATCGGTATCTCGGGCAGCGGCACCAGCATCGCCGGAATCATGCCGGGCGGCAGCACGGTGCGTAGCCGCGCCAGGACGGCGGTGCGGTCGAAGTGCTCCTTCGCGGCCGCCGTGGGGACGACATAGCCGATCAGCCGATCGCCGAGCGCCTCGGACGTCCACACCCGCACCACGGCCTGATCGACCGTCTCGTCCGCGGCCAGCGCCCGCTCCACCTCGGACGGCTCGATGCGCTGCCCCCGCAGCGAGATTTGAACATCGCCACGGCCGAGGTACTCGAGCGTGCCGTCGGGTTGTTCCCGGACCATGTCACCCGTGCGATACATCCGAGTTCCGCGCTCTCCGTAAGGATTTGCCACGAAACTCTGCGCGGTGATTCCGGGCCGCCCGAGATACCCGCGCGCCAAGGCGTCCCCGGCGAGATACAGTTCGCCGCGGGCGCCGCGTGGCGCCGGGCGCAGCCGGGCGTCCAGTACCGGAGTCTGCACGCCGGGCAGTCCGCGGCCGATCGTGATGAGCGCGTTCGGATCGAGCGGTTCGGTTTGGGTCACCACGACGGTGGCCTCGGTGGGGCCATAGGAGTTGAACATCGGGAGCCGGCCCGCCCAGCGTTCGGCCAATGCCGGCGGGCATTTGTCACCGCCCACGGTGACGGTCCGCAGCGCCGGCAATCGGTCCGGGTCGAGCGTCGCCAGAATGGCCGGTGTAACCACCAGATGGGTGACGCCCTCGTCCTCCATCACCTGCGAAAGCCGCTGTCCCGCAATGATGTCCGGCGCGAGTGCCACCAGCTTCGCTCCGGGTGTGAACGCGGAGAGATATTCGAGCATCGACGCATCGCAGAACGGTGAATGTGCCTGCAACACCACCGAATCGCTGCCGATGCGGTTACGGGTGCGCAGATCGTCGGCCAATGTCGCCAGACCTTCGTGGGTGCTCAGCACTCCCTTGGGTTCACCGGTCGATCCGGAGGTGTAGATCAGATAGGCCGGGTGGGCGGCCCGCAGCGGTCGTATCCGATCCGCGTCGGTCACCGCGGCGGTCGACCGGGCCGCGGCGGCACGGGTGAACTCGTCGCTGTCGAGCAACAGCCAATCGACCGCGGTGCTCTCCAGAGGCGTGTGCCACTCGGTGCGGGTGATGCCCAGCGCCGCACCTGAATCGGCGATCAGCTTCGACACGCGCGCCGGCGGATCGGCGGGATTGACCGGGAAGAACACCGCGCCGGCCCGGGCGACCGCCCACAGCGCCATGACCGATTCCACCGACCGGGACAACGCCACCGCGACAACGACTTCCGGCCCGGCTCCGTGCGCGATCAGCTCGCGCGCCCACTGCGCGGTCGTCTCGTCGAGTTCGCGATAGGTCACCGATCGGTCCGGCCCACTCAGTGCGATCCGTTCACCGGCATCGATTCCGCCGGAGAGCAACTCCGGCAGCAACCGCTGGTGCTGCCGCTGCTGCGGGGCGGCGATCGTGTGGGTACCGGCGACAGCCGCGAACACCTTCTCCGTAGCGTCGGCCCACAGGAATCGGGACAGGCACTCCATGAACTGCTGCCGATACCCCTCCACTTCGTCTGCCCGATACAGCTCCGGGTTGGCGTGGAAGTCGACGACGAACGGCTCGTCGCCGAAGCGGTAGCAGCTGATCGCCATATCCTCCACCGGGCCGGCCGAAAGCAGTTGCGTCCGACCGCGAACGGCGCCGAAGTCGATGCTGTCGGGCAGGCTGAGAACGTTGATCAGCGGGCCGTAGCCGTGGCGACCGGCCCGGCCCACGCCGTGGTCACGGAGCAGGTCTTCGTGCCGGTACAACTGGTGGCGCAGCGCGCCGATCATGTTCAGGCGCACCTGGCGGACGAGGTCGCCCACCGTGCTCTCGGCCACGCCCCGCACTCGCAACGGCACCACGTTGGAGACCATCCCGGCCGACTGCCGCAGCGCTCCCGTGGTGCGACCGGCGACGGGCAGCGACACCGTGACATCGGTATCACCGGTCATCTGCGCGAGAAAGGCGGTCACCGCCGCGACCAGCACCTCGGCCACCCCCGTGCCGTACCGCCGCGCTGCGGCGTCGAGCCGTGCCATGGCCTCCACATCGACAATTGCATGCGCGATATGAGGGTGTGCCGAGGGCGCCGCGTACCGCTCGCTGAGGCGCGTTACGTGATCGAGGCCGGCCAGCTCCTTGCCCCAGTATTCGCGGTCGGCGGCGAACCGGGACGAGGACCGATACCGCTGCTCGGCCGCCACGATCTCGGTCAGTGACACCGCCCGGCACGGTGCCGGGGGCCGTCCTTCGGTTGCGGCGGAATGCAATTCGGCCGTTCGCTGCAACATCCGAGCGGCGCCGAAACCGTCGACGGCGATGTGGTGGCTGCGCGCATAACAGCGATAACGGCCGGGGCCGAGAGTGAACAGCACCGTCTTCGTGACGTCGTCGCCGGTCAGGTCGATGCCCCGATGATGATCCCGGCTCATCCACTCGTCGGCGGCGCGTTCGGGATCGGGGTGATCACTCAGATCTATGCAGTCGAATCCGGCGTCCAGCTCGTGGTCGAGGTATTGGCGCGGTCGGCCCCCGACGACGGCGAATCGCACATGCGGCGACTGCAATTCGCGCGCGGCGCGGCGGGCGCACTGCTGGAGCAGGCCCAGATCGAGTTCGCCCTGCACATCGGTGTATTGGGAGATGGAGAACGGAACCGAGGGATGTAATTGCTGGGCCAGCCACAGTTCCGACTGCGCTACCGACAATTCGAAGAAGTCCGCGTCCGGAGCCACGCCGTCGTGACGACGCGTGGTACTCGAGAGGTCTACCACCGCAATTCCTTAAATCTCGACGGCGAGGATATCGACGAAAGTGTTTGTGCGAGAAGGCGACATCACGAACCGACCCGCGTCCGGAGAAAGCCCTCTACTTCCGCCGTCATCCGGTCGACCGAATCGGCGACGAAGAGGAGGGGCTGGCAAATGCTGTCGTCGATATCGCTGGTGAGTATGTCCTCGACCCGGAACTCTCGCAGATCCGCATGCACGAAGGACTCCATCTCCGTGACCGAGGACAGAATCGCGGCGCCGTACGCGCGCGGATGACCCTTTTCGGCGACCACGCCGACCTCCAGGGTGAACCAGAACAATCGCGCGATCGCGGCCCGCTCCTCGTCGGAGGTGGCACGGTTGGCGGCGCGGCCGAAGCAGCGATACAGTTCCGCGAACTCCGGATCGGCGAGTATCACCGCATGTCCGACCAATTCGTGGATGACATCGGGATCGGGCGAGAACGATTGTTCGGTCACCGGCCGCACGTCCGGGGTCGCGTGCAGGATGCCGTCGGCCATGGGGCCGTAGAACAGGCGGCCCGGCTGGCTTCCGATGGCCGGTGCGAGCTCGAAACCGGTCAGGGACCGAAGCGTGCGGGAAACCTCGCTCATCTGCGGTACCCGGTCGGCAGGCAGTTGTACGATGCGAGCGGCGGCACGATACTCCGCACATCCCAGTTCCTCGTGCATGGCCCGAAGCGTCGCGAAAACCCGTGACCAGAGCGCGTCTTCGTCGCTGCTGTAGACGAATTCGGGCAACGGCTGCCCGGGGCGGCATGCGCGGGCGACGCGCTCACGCTCGGAACGAACGTCGAGACCAACCGTCATCGCAATCAATCCTCTCCTCGAGTTGCCTAAAGTGCGCAGGTCATCACCACTCGGAATCGATCGGCGCTGACAATAGGTGCGTTCTGTGTGCGCGAGTACCCCCGGCTATTTCCTGCAAACAAATCGGCGAAGGCGGCGAGCATAAAGTAGAACGCGGCTTCCCGCAATACAGCTCGGGGAATATTGGGTGAAGATTCTTCGCCGTACGCGGACCTGCGCGAAAAGTGAAACGGGTTGTCCGGCAAGCGGAAGATTCCTGCCCGATCTGTCGCTTTTCTCCCGAAATCTTCATGGCGTCTTCACCAATGTTCAGGCGCCGATCACGGCCGCGAACATCGGCCACGAATCGTGCACGACATTCACGTTCTGGTCGGCGAAGAACGTCGCCACGTCGGTGCGGTCGAGCCATCCCGACCCGGTTTCCCCGCCCTCGACGCCGTCGAGGAGATACAGCGTCGGGTGGGGCGCCGAGGTATCCGCCGGGCGCAGCACCCGTACGGGGACGGACCGGTCCATCGCCGGTGAGTACACGTTCAAGGCGGCCTGCGCGGCGACCGGCGCCCGATCCACCGGATCGCCGCCGGCTGACGCGGCCCCCACGGTCGTCGCCGAGAGGAGCAGGACGAAGACCCCGGCGAGCCACCGTAAACCTCCCGCGGGCAGGTTCGGCATCGGCCCCTCCGCTCTTCTCGGGCGAACAACGGTGATCAGTCAAGCTACTACACGGCGAGCGGGGAACTCCCGGTTTGCCGCCACATTGCTGAGCGAGTCTTCTGTCGCTGAGGTCGGCGAATGCCGCGGCCAGGGTCAACGGGGTAGGGCCGGACACCTCAGCGGATCGACCCCGGTGAGGTCGGCGCAGGCGTCCCAGAGCTCGGCCGCGGTGTCGACGTCGGTCATATGGCCATGGGGTGTTTCGCGATGCGGTCGTCCACGAAGGCCGAAAACCCTCGGCCCCCACAGCTCACCACCGGTGATCTCGGCATCGAGGGTGGCTCGGACGATGCTCTCGGCGCCCGCGTGCTTGCCGTGCAGCGCAACGCCCGCGGGCAGGCCGCGCAGGCGCTGGGCCGGAGGATGGACGAACAGCGGTGGTCGCGACGGGGTGAGCGAGTCCTGGGCGCCGCCGGGATGGGCGAGGATGCTCGCGGTGCCGGCCCCTCGGCATCAGGTGTGCGACCAGCGCGAAATGGCCGAGATGATTTGTCGCGAACATCGCTTCGTGTCCCCGCGAGTTCACCCGGCGCTGCGGTGCCGACAGGAGTATTCCGGCGTTGAGTACGACCGCGTCCAAGCGCTCGACGCCGAGGGCGTCGACGGTCGCGGGCAGTGCGGGCAGGTCCGCGAGGTCCAACGGCACCGAGAGCGGTCGAGCGTGCGGAACGCGCCTCCGGATCGCCCTGATCGCGAGGCCGGCCTTGACGGTGTCGCGGCACCCGAGCACCACCGTGGCGCCCGCGGCGGCGAGTTGCTCGGCGACGAAGTATCCGATGCCCGCACTGGCGCCGGTGACCAGAATCGTCTTCTCCTCGGCTCGACAGTCGCTGTGCCATGTCATGCCGGCAACCCTGACATCGTGCTCTTGCACCGGCCTCACGTGCCACTGGCACGCGGGCGGATGTCGTGAACGGTAACCACCGGAAAGCTGACGGTCGGCGCGGGGGGATATATTCTCAGGTCGAAGGTTGTATTCGGGGGAATTGCAGGAAGAGATGCGGCGCGGAATTGCGCTCTTTACGAAAAGAATCTTGTGGAAATTAACTTTCCAGTCTGAATAATTAATAGCGGATAATGAAATTCTGGACGCGTTTTAATTACGCGATTTCGACCATGGAAAGATGAGAAGAAGCTATATTTTAGAAACTCAGTGTTGCGGTCCGACATCCGGTCGTACCGTTGCTCGATATTTTCTGGAGTTAGTCATGAGATCGATCTCTTCCCTGGTTCGTGCCGGCGTTCTCGCTCCCGTGGCGGTCGCCACCGTCTTTTGTCTGGCGGCACCGGCGAATGCCGCCCCGGTCAGCGTGAACTGGAGCTGTAAGGGCACCATTCTCGGGATCGGCCAGACCTCGAGTATGACCACATCGGTCACCGGCACCGCGCCGAGTTCGGCGGCGTCGGGTTCGGCGGTGGCCATCACCCTCACGCCGGGTTCCTCGTCGGTGCCCAGTTCGGCGTCCGGCTTCACGGTGAACAACATCAGCAACCTGAAGATGACCTTCCCGACTCCCGCGAATTCGACACTGGTCTCGGCCACCGCCTCCGGGGGGACCGTGGCCGGCACCGTCACCACCTCGGGTGGGAATGTCGTTCTGACCGTGCCCGGTCCGATCGCCGGCGGTACCAGCTTCACGCCGCCGGCGGTGACCATCAACGTCACCGCCGGTACTCCCGGCACGCCGATCACCAGCAAGTACGCGGGGACCAGCTACACGAATCCCGGTATGACCATGACGACCAACGTCGCCTTGGTCGGCAATGTGGCGACCTCGTGTTATCCGAATCCGTCCCCGACCCTCACCACCACATCTGTCAGCTGATTCCGCGGACAGGGGCCACGGCGTGACGGCCGGTGTCCGCGCCGGCGGCCGGTGGTGAACATGCCTGGACCGGGTTGTGTCAGCAGCCCGGTCCAGGTTTCACCCGGGCGGGACGGGTGACTGCTGTTCCTCATAGTGGTTGCCCCGCTTCACGTTTGGGGTACGCCGAAACCGTTGGACCGAATTCTGAAATGCACCGTATCGCATGGGTCGGTGTGTCGTACAGTGCATGTCCGACACTGCCCACGGTCGCTTCGCCGGCCGCGGCGGTGCCAGCTTTCGTGATGTTCGTCAGCCGCGGTTCGGCTGTCGTCCGAATCGATTGACAGGAGCACACATGCCCGCTTCAATCGCCCGGCGGCGATCCCGGAGAACAGCCGAACCCGCCCGACTCTCGGTCGAACTCAAAAGGGCCCTGGAGTTCTACCACGGAACCGTCGAGGACCTGGCCCGCGAATTGATCAGAGTGCTGGGTGTGAACGAAACCGACCGGCGTGCTTTGGAAATCGTGCTGGCCGACGACGAGAAGTCGACGACGCCGGGACTGCTGGCCGAACGGCTCGGCATCACGGCTGCCGGCGTCACGATCATGCTCAATCGGCTGGAGAAGCAGGGCTATATCGCCCGCTCGCTGCATCCGACCGATCGTCGTCGCGTGATAGTGATGGCCACCGAACTCGCGGCGTATCGCATACGAGAAATCGTCGTGCCGATGCTCGTCGAGAGTTACAAGATGTTGTCGAGCTGGTACGACTCGCACGAACTCGAAATAATCGCCGACTTTCTCACCCGCGCGGGTGAGCTGCAACAAATCCACCGGCAACGACTGCGCGACGTGGATCCCTACTCGAGGTCCTGAAACCCGGGCGCGAAGCCTTGCAGATGCCCCGCCCGTTCGGCGAGGCGACGCCGTAATGCGCGCGTTTCGCTGTTCGCGGAACTGCCGGAATTCGTCGTCCGACGCTCGGGCGTGTTTTCGGAGGCGGTGTGCGCACCGGTTCCGGCGGTCGGCGCATCACAAGGAAGAAAGCGGTGGGCGGATGCGAACCGTCGACAACAGCGAACAGCGAGTGACAGCAACCGATATCGATGATGAGTCTCGGCGTCGAATTCCGCGGTCGGGCGGACGATTCCGGCGGCAGATCTCGCGCGCGGGAGTGGTCACCGCGTTGGTGACCACGGCGATCGGGATAACGCTCGTGGTGCGAGCGGATTCGGGCCCGCCGGCGCACGTCAACGAGGCGCAGTCGCACCCCGGCGAACCCGCCGTGCAGACTCTCGACTGCGGCGCTGTTCCCAGCGAAGCCGGCGCGGTGAACGCGAGCCCGATGTCCGACGCGTCGAGCGAAATCTCCGTACCGGGCGACGGCACGGGCAGTACCGACACCACCGCCGATTCCGGAATCGCGCCACCGGCCGCGGATCCCATCGATCCCGGTGCCGGCCAGGCCACCGCGACAGAATCCACGACGACGGATACCTCGACGGCGGCCTCGGCCGGCGCGAGTTTCTCTGCCACTGCGAGCCTTTCGATCCAGATCTTGCCCGGCGTGCCGGATCCGGGCGCGGTCGTCTCACCACCGATATCCACGGCCCCTACGACTTCGGTGGAGACATCGACGGTGACGGTAACTGCCGATCCGAGGACGGCGACCACGACTGTGCCGGCCACGACGGTGCCGACCGCCACTCTGCCTTCCACGGGAGTGCCGGCCGCCACCCTGTCGACCACCACGACTACGGCACCGGCCGGCACCACGACGACGGCAGCCAGGGGCACGACAACCAAGTCCGCGACAGCATCCGCGAGTACCACGATCGCGGCGAGTTCGACGACTTCCACGTCGCCGGAGGTCGCCACGACACCCGGGACGACCACATCGACAAGGCCCACAACGACCACGACGTCGGCGACGAAACCTCCGATGCCGACGAAGTCGGCGCGTCCGACGACTCCGTCGATCGCACATCCACCGGCCACATCACCGAAACCCGCAGCGGGATAGGTGATCACGCGATCGTGGGTGCGCTCGCTCGAGCATCGGCGGTTGTCGCCGGATCCTGCGCACCTAAGCCGGCGAATGGGCCTCCGACTGCCAGTCGTACACGACCGTGGTGCGCAAAACGATGTCCTGCAGCGAATACCGGCGCGGATCGACCACCACCCAGAACAATCCGACCGCGAACATCACGCAGAACACCGCCCGCACCAGAGCCCGCGGCCATCCCACGAGTTCGCCGCCGCGGGTCACCACCCGCAGCCCCATCATCACGGCGCCGACGGTGCGACCACTCACGGCCCAGCATCCGGTGAGATACAGCACCGACACCACGATGAATATGCCCGTCGACATCACCGCACCGGCGTCCGGCCAGGTGAAATCCTGCGGTGAGAACAGCAGCCGAGCGAACGCCAGGCACAGGTAGATCGCGGCCATGATCGCCAGGACGACGGCGACGTCGACCCCCGATGCGATCGACCGCGTCACGATGCCGGCGGGACGGTGCGCAGGGGCACTCACTCCGCGCCCGATTCGGACGGTGCTCGCCGGAGCAACTTTCCGACGAACCCCGCGACGGCATCGTCCGCGTGCATCCCCTGGCTCCGGATGCCGAGAACTGCCTCCGCGGACATCGAGTCGGTGGATTCGCGGATGATCCGAGGTAGATCGACACCCTCGATCACGCTGTCGGCCAACCCGACCAGATCGACCCGCCCGATGATCTTGTCGACATCGATCCGTTCGGCCACCGCGTCGAGATCCACGTTGTCGACGACGAGCTCCGTGAGGTCGACAGCGCCGACCGCGGTCCGCACGATCCTGCCGACCACCGCACGCAGCACCCGTTCGGTGAGGTCGTCGGCGGCCTCCAGGGTGTCCGCGCCCCGCTGTTCCAGCTCCGCGAGCACCGGCTCGACGCCCGGCACCCGCCGCGCGACGCCGAACCCGAAACCCAGCACGCGCCCAGCAGCTCCGCCGACCCTCGCGGCGGCTCCCGCCACCAGGTTCACCGGCCTCGACATCGGGGTGCCGTCCACATCACCATCAAACTCGCTCGATACCGGATAGGTATGCCTTTCGGGTTATTCGGTGTGCGGACGTCGGCCGACCGCGCGCGTGGTTCCCGCTGCCGGATCCGGCAGGACGTCGGCAGCGTGTCGCCGCCCAGCCCCGGTGGGGTGGTCCAGATCCGGCGAATCCGTTCGGTGGTGTCGAAACGCGGCCATCCGGAATCGCCGGTCGCCGCGAAGGCGATGAAGGCGTTGCGCATCGCAGCCGAGAGCCCGGCGAAGTCCGGGGGAATCTCCGGTCCGATGCTCGACGAGCGGCTGGTCGATCAACTCACCACCCTCGCCGAGCCGCGCGACGCCGAATCGACTGTGCGCGAGGTACTTCGGAGCATGATCCCCGGAGCAGCCATCGCCGCGGCCGAACCTCGACCCGATGACAACTGGCGCATCCAGGTGATGGCCTGGCTCGCCGTGGTCAACCGAGCCGCGCGAAATCCGGAGATGTCGGCCCGCCTGTCCGCCGGCTCCGATCGACTCGCGGCCGCCATCGCGGCCGCCCTCCCCGCGACGGCAACCGGCCAACCGGGCGACGATGCGCTGCGCACCGCACGCGGACTCCTGTCCCTCGTCGAGGGCCTCCTCCTGCAACTGGCACGCGGGGACATAGACCCGGCGAAGCCTCCACGGTGATCACCCGCTTCGTGACCCTTGCGTTCAGTGCCGGGCCGTAGCCGTGTTCGTGCGACACCGAACAAAATGGCCGCAGGCGATACGGAAGTGTGCCTGACGCTTCACAACCCGCACAGCCTGACGGTCGAGGGCCCGCAGGTTCGAATCAGGCCGGTTGGCGTCGACCTGGTCGAAGCCATGACGGGATTTGCGCGAATCCGGCGAGTTGCCGGCATGCCGCGTGAGCGGATTTCGTGAGGTCAGAGTGCGCGGGCCAGGGTGTGGGCCATGCGGTAGACGATGTCCTCGGGTATCGGGCCGGCGTCAGGACCTTCCGCGTAGTAGTGCAGAAATGCCTGATGGAAGCAGGTTCCGTCGAGGAGCGCGGCGGTCATCTCCACGTCGGCGGCGGTGTCGACACGGCCCAGTTCCTGTTCGGCGGGAAGGTACGTGCTGATTCCGGCAACGGCATGCCCCGGACCGGCACCGTGGCGCTTCATCGCCTTTCGGTGGGCTACCAGCCGGGTGTGCTCGGCCAGCAGTCCCCCGAACAGCGGCAGCGCCTGCTGATAGAAGGCCGTCAAGGCACGTGCGATGTCGACCAGGTTGGCCGCGACCGTCGCCTCGCCCGGGCGCGGAGAGGGAACGGATCCGGTCGGCATGCGTTCGCGCAGGACATGGACGATCAAGTCCTCCTTGTCCTGAAATTGCTTGTACAGGAACGCTTCCGAATAACCGGCCGCCTTGGCGATCTCCTTCGTGGTGGCACGGGCGACGCCACGCTCACGCATAATGTCCGCCGCCGCGTCCAAGATGCGGTCCCGAGCGCTCATGGTGGCCTCCGATTGACAGTTGGTGAATCTTCACCCACCTAGGTTAGTGAAAATTCACTAACTCCAGCGAGGTGCACGATGCGAGTAACTGTCTTCGGTGCGAACGGCCGCACGGGTAAGCATCTGGTCGGACAGGCACTGGCCGCGGGCCATGACGTGACCGCCGTCGTACGTGCCACCGCCCATACGCTGCCCGCCGATTCGAAGTTGACGGTGATCACCGCGAACGTCATGGAGCCGGGCGAGATCGAACCCGCGGTTGCCGGCGCCGGCGCGGTGCTCGACGCCATAGGGACACGGGAACAGGGCCCGACCACCGTGATGGCCGATGCGGCTAAGTCGATCGGCCAGGCGATGGAAGCCACCGGCGCGCGTCGGCTGATCGTCGTCAGCAACAGCGCGGCCGTCGCCGGTCCGGGCGACGACCCTTTCACCCGCTATGCCGTCAAACCGCTGATCCTGCAGCGGCTGTTGCGGCACAGCCTCGACGACATGGCACGCGCCGAGGAGGCGGTGCGCCACACCCGCCTCGACTGGACCATCGTCCGTGCGCCGCAACTGACCGACAAACCGGCAACGGGCGCGTACCGCACCGCGACCGACCGCAACGTCACCTTCGGAATTCGCATCACCCGAAGCGATCTCGCGGCATGCATGATCGACTTGATCGACCGGCCCGAGACTATCCGCCCCCACATCCATGTAGCCGGCTGACCGACATGTCCGGCAATGCCGCACAACGACGAAGCCGCAGGTCTATGACCTGCGGCTTCAGTATTCTGTGGAGCTAAGGGGAATCGAACCCCTGACCTTCTCGATGCGAACGAGACGCGCTACCAACTGCGCCATAGCCCCGCGGCTCGTTTCCGGGCCAACGGAGGAGAACTTTAGCAGGTGGGGGCCGGAGATTCCGAATCGGCTGGTCGATGTGGGGAAATGCGGGGTCAGGTGGGTTCGGGGGTGGGTGGGGTGAGGTGGAGGCCGGCGGTGGTGGCGGCTTCGCTGAGGACCTTGCGGAGCATGGCGGGGGTGAGGCGGCCGGTGAAGGTGTTCTGCTGGCTGACGTGGTAGCTGCCGAACAGTTCGAGGCGGTGGCGGCCGGGCCGGGCGGGGTCGATCGAATAGTGGACGCCGTGGCCGAATCGGGGGCGGGGGCGGGGGACCTGCCAGCCGGCCGCGGTGAGGGCGGGCATGAGCGCCTGCCAGCCCCAGGCGCCGAGGACGACGACGGAACGGACTGTCGGGGCGAGTAATTCGAGTTCGTTGATCAGCCAGTGCCGGCAGCGATCGCGTTCGTCGATGGTGGGTTTGTTGTCCGGGGGCGCGCAATGCACGGGGGCGGTGACGCGGGTGCCGAGCAGCCGGAGGCCGTCGTCGCGGCGGGTGGCGGTGGGCTGGGTGGCGGCGCCGATGGCGTAGAGGGAGGCGAAGAGCACGTCGCCGCTGCGGTCGCCGGTGAACATGCGGCCGGTGCGGTTTCCGCCGTGGGCGGCGGGGGCGAGGCCGACCAGCAGCATGGCGGCGTCGGCGGGGCCGAAACCGGTGACCGGGCGGCCCCAGTAGGTTTCGTCGCGGAAGGCGGCCCGCTTCTCGCGGGCGACCTGTTCGCGCCAGGCGACCAGTCGCGGGCAGGCGCGGCATTCGGTCAGTGCCGTATCCATGGTGTCGAGGTCGGGATAGTCGGCGGATGCCGCCGCGCCGGCGTTCGGTGGTTCGCTGTGGCTGGTGCGACGCACCATCGGTCCTCCGTTCGGTCGATGCCCCTGCGAGTCTGCCCGTTCGGTGGCGGTCGTGTCACACCTACCGCTTCCGATAGCTGACCGTTTGCGATCCACGCCACGCCGTCCGGTATCTGCCGATTCGTGGCATGTGGGCGATTCGTTCGATCCGGCGCGAGGTGTTCGCGGTGGCGACGAGAATCCCCGATTCCCGTGACGGAGGCCGCTGTCGGTCGAAAAGCCGACAGGTCGCTGGTACCGGACCGGTCGGATGATCAGCTGTCCCGGCAGCAGACGTGCAGGTCCGTAGCTTTCGATGTTGATAGCATGGCGTTTCCAGCCGGACGGTCCGCCGCAGCACCGGTTGCGCGGCCCAACGCGATCACATCGAGAGAGTTCTTGCATGCAGTTCGAAATCGTCGAGCGGGACGAGACGTGGGTCGCCGGGCTACCGGTGCGCAGTCCGAAACGTGCCCTCGGAGAACTGCGCGATCGTGATCTCGAGGCCGCCTGGGCCGCCGTCCTGCATCAGGAACTGGGCGGCCCGCTGGCCTGCTCCTATACCGATTACGCCCACGATCTGGGCACGTTCAACACCCAGATCGTCGGCTACGAATGCCTCTCGTTCGACCGGGTGACGCGCGGGCACATCGTGTCCCGTCTGCCCGCCGGCGCCTATGCGCGTTTCTCCGCTGTCGGCAATTTCCCGCAGATCATGACCGACCTGTGGACCCAGATCGCCTACGCCGAGGAACACAATCAGATCAAACGCACCTTCACCGGGGATTTCGAATGCTATCCGCACGCGTACAAGATCGATCTGTACCTGGCGGTAGACCCCCGATGACGTATTCGATCGTGGTCCGCGACGCGGCCATCTACGGCGGTCTGGTGGTGCCGCGGGTCCGGCCGAGTTTCAAGGTCAGCAACAGCGAACTGATCGAATTCCTGCGGGACCGGCTGCGCGATCGTGAGATCGGCGGTCCGCTCTACACCGTGTACGTGCCCGACCCGGCCGGAAATTACAACGTGCTGGTCAGCTACGAATATCAGGCGCCGAAACAGGTGCCGGTCGGCGATGTGATGATTCGCGTCCCGAAGGGCGTATATGCCCGATTCGAACCCAACGGTGATTATCACGATCCGGTCGAGGACGTCTGGGCTCAGGTCGACGACGCCACCGCGTCGGCCGAGATCACCCGCGCTTATCGCGAGGAGATCGAGGTGTGGCGTGGTCCCGACCGGCTGGAGTTGTTCATCTCAATTCTGGTGTGATTTTCGGTTGCCAACGGGTAACCAAATGGGAACCGGGCGGTCTTTTTGTTCTGTGCGGTGTATGAAGCCGAGGGGATGACCTCGATCGATACCCCGCGTCACGCTCAGGTTTCGGAAGATTTGCCGGACGTCTGGTCAATTTCGGAGGGATGACGGATACTTCCCTAGGTGGCCATACCCGACACCGGCGGTACCGCATGCCGAGCGGAGGTGGCCGAAAGATCGCGCCGCGCCGCGCAGCAACAGAGTAGGAACCGTATGACTGGGCTGGATGTCGCACCGGAGGCGCTGCGACGATATGGCTGCTGACCACCCTGTGCGACCCCGCCGGACGGGCCCCGTCGCGGTCCTCGGCGAATTCTCCGCCGCACCTCTCCGCGAACTCACCGCGATTTCATCGCAATACGTCGATACACTAGCGTCGGTTCAGGGCGAATTCATCGACGCTCGGGGCGTGGACGTCCTTCCCTTGACATGCCGTGGATAGCGCGATCGGAGACAAGGTGCCTCGGCGAACACTCGACTCGTTGGTGACCCAGGTCGCCGCGGAGTTGATGGGTGTCGACGCCACGACGATGGTGGCGGCGACCGAACGAGTGCTGGCCAAACTGGTCGACTACTTCGACGTCGATTTCAGTTTCGTCCGCCATACCGACCGGGAACGCCGGGCGACGGTCCTGGTCGCCGAATGGCCGCAACGCCAGGACGTGCCCGACCCCGACCCGCTGCGGGTGGTGTATTTCGAGCAGGCCGATTCGGTGTTCCGAGCCGTCGAACACGCCACCGAACCGATGATCGCCCGCCCCACCCCGGAATTCTCCGACTATCAGGAGACGATTCGCCGTTCCGGACTGAGCGATGTGACGACCGCGACCGTCCCGCTGATGTCGCGCGGTGAGCCGACCGGACTGCTCGGATTCATGAAACGGGGCGACCGGCAGTGGAGCACCCGGGAGATCAACGTCCTGAAGGCGATCGCGGCGCTGCTGGCGCAATTGCAGGCCCGGGTGGTGGCCGAGGAACGGCTGCGCTACATCGCCCTGCACGACGACCTGACCGGACTGGCCAACCGGCGCGCCCTGCTCGAACATATGGAGGAGCGGCTGCGTCCGGGCAGTTCGGGACCGGTCGCCGCATTCTTCCTCGACCTCGATCGGCTCAAGGCGCTCAACGATTTTCTGGGGCATACCGCCGGTGACAATTTCATCCGCACGCTGTCGGCGCGGCTGAAGGAACACCTCGATCCGAACGACATGATCGCGCGGCTGGGTGGCGACGAATTCGTCATCGTGCCGGCCAAACCCGTGGATCCGGTCGCGGCCGAACTCGAGGCGACCCGGATTCAGCAGTTGATCACCCGCCGGGTGTCGGTCGGCGGCGAAACGGTCAGTCGCGGCGCGAGCGTGGGTGTGGCGCTGGGCATGCCGGGCGAGACCACCGTCGCGGATCTGTTGCGCCGCGCCGACCACGCGTTGCTGTCGGCGAAATCCGGCGGGGGCAACGGGGTCGCGGTGTTCACCGATGCCATGCGCGCGCAGTTCGAACTGCAGGACGACGTCGAGTTGAATCTGCGCGGCGCCGTCTCCGACGGTTCGCTGCTGCTGCACTATCAGCCCGAGGTGGACCTGCGGACCGGGCGCATCGTGGCGCTCGAGGCGCTGGTGCGCTGGCAGCATCCCACCCGCGGGCTGCTGCCGCCCGGTGCGTTCGTCGGGGTGGCCGAGGCGACGAATCTGGCCGGTGAACTCGGTCGCTGGGTATTGCGCACGGCCCTGGCGCAATTCGCGAAATGGCGGCGCGCCGGGCTGGCCTCGAACGTGGTGATCCGGATCAACGTCTCACCGGTGCAGTTGGTGAGCCTGGACTTCGTGGAATGCGTCGAGGACGTGCTGCGCCGGCACGGAATCGACGGCAGTTCGGTATGCCTGGAGATCACCGAGCACGTCGTGGTCTCGGATCTGACCCGCACCCAGGTGACCTTGCGCGGACTCAAGCGCATGGGCGTGCAGATCGCGATCGACGATTTCGGCACCGGCTACAGTTCGCTGTCGCATCTCAAGGCGCTGCCGGTGGACGCGGTGAAGATCGACCGCGGTTTCGTGCAGCGGCTCGGCGCCAGTACCGACGATCTGGCGATCGTGAAATCCATTGTGGGACTTGCCGGTTCATTCGGTCTCGGGGTGGTCGGCGAAGGCGTGGAGACGGCGGTCGCCGCGCGCACCCTGGTCGGCCTGGGCTGCTACCGGGCGCAGGGCTTCCTCATCGCGCGGCCGATGCCCGCCGACGAGGCCGAACCGCATCTGGCGGAGGGGCGGATCCCGCTCGACCTCGAACTCCCGCGGGTTTCCCGTGGGGCGCATCGGATCTGATTCCTCGGTATGGCAGGCGCCGAATCCGTGGGTTCGCCATGGCTGCTGGTGGAAACGCTCGCGCCCGCGGGTGGTCCGACCATCGTCGCCGACGGGTCGCGCGTCCGGGAATGGACAAGTCTGTCGCGCGCCGGGCGCTCGCTCGGGGCGGGTGCCTCCGCGCTGGCCGCCGCTGCCGTCGATACCGCGGCAGCGGCCGTTCCGTCCGGGGCGGTCACGGCCGACGGCCGGATCGTGTTGTCCGAGGGCGGCTGGACCGCGATCGCGGTGCCGGTCTTCTGTTCGTTCGGGGCGGTGCACGGGGTGCAGCTGTGGGTCGGCGCCGAGGGACGGCGACCCCCGCCGCGGCGCGCGGTCGCGGCATGGGACTGGGATTCCGATACCGAACTCGCCCACCACGGCCCCGGCCTGGAGGAACTCGCCTTCGCCCGCGCCCCCGACCAGGTGCGGGTGGTGCGCACGCCGCCGGAGGTGTTCGGGCGGATGGTGCGCTTCGACGAGCGGATGGCCTACACCGCGGTGGTGGCGGGCACCGACCCGGCCGGGCGCTGGCAGGGGGAGCTGGCGATTCGCGGTGACGACGAGATTGTGCGCAACTTTCAGCTGGTGATCCGGGTGCATCGCGAGGATCCGCACCTGGCCGCCTCGACCCGCACCGCGCACGTCACCCGGGCGCTGCTGCACGAGATCACCGACGTCAGCCCGCCGCGCCCGGATACCGATCTGGCGATCACCCGGGCGGTGTCGCGGTCGGCCGACGCCGGTGTCGGCTTCGTCGAACTGGCGATGGGGCTGGTGTACGAGTGGATCAGTCCGCCGCCACCGCCGCTGGAACGGTGGAGCACCGAACGGCCGGTCGTGCATCCGGATGATCAGCGGGACTACCGGGCGGCGTTCGCAGCCGTATTCGCCGGCGACATCGACTCCCCGGCAAGGAAACTCGTGTTTCGGCTGCGGTTCGTGGACACCGAATGGATTCCGGTGCGCGCCGAGCTGTCGCGCTTGGGGTCCGAGCGCGCCCACGGCATGATCCGAGTCCGGCCCGCCGCTGGGTGACGCGTCGTGACAGGGCGGTGCGGGCGGTTGGTGCATCCTTCGGCGAGCATTCATCCGGTGTTCGTCCCGCCGGTTCGCGGGGCGGGAACGATCGGCGCGTGCGCATCGCTCAGCTGGCGAACTTCTACGGGCCGCGTTCGGGCGGACTTCGCACCGCACTGCATCATCTCGGCGCCGGATATGTGGCGGCCGGGCACGAGGTGGTGCTGATCGTGCCGGGCGCGCGGCGGGACGAGGAGGTCCTGCCCAACGGTGTGGTGCGGATGACCGTGCCGGCATTGGGGATTCCGTGGACGGGCGGATATCGCGCGGCCGATCCCCATCGGGTCGCCGATCTGCTGGCCGGGCTGGCGCCGGATGCGCTCGAGGTGTCGGACCGGCTGACGCTGCGCGGGTTCGGGCGGTGGGCCCGCCGCCGGGATGTCGCGTCGGTGATGATCTCGCATGAGCGCCTCGACCGGTTGCTCGGCCAGGTGCTGCCCACCTCGGTCGCACGGCGGGCCGCCGACGTCGCCAATCGTCGCACCGCGGCCGACTACGACATGGTGGTCTGCACCACCGCGTTCGCCCGCGCGGAATTCGACCGGATCGACGCTCCGAATGTCGCCCTCGTCCCGTTGGGTGTGGATCTGGAGTTGTTCGCGCCGCATCGCCACGATCGGGCCCTGCGCGCGCGGCTCGGGGGCTCGCATCTGGTGGTGCACTGCGGGCGGTTGTCGGTGGAGAAGCGGGTCGATCGCAGTATCGAGGCCGTGGATCAGCTGCGCCGAGGCGGGGTGAACGTGCGGCTGGTGGTCGCCGGAGACGGGCCGCGCCGCGACGCGCTGGTCCGGCAGGCGCGCGGTGTGGCCGCGCTGCCCGACGGGCGTCCGGGCGTACATTTCGCCGGATTCATCGACGACCGAACGCATTTGGCGACCCTGCTGGCCAGTGCGGATATCTCGCTCGCACCCGGGCCGCACGAAACCTTCGGGCTGGCGGCGCTCGAGGCGCTGGCCGCCGGCACCCCGGTGGTGGCCAGTCGTTCCTCGGCGCTGGCCGACATCGTGACCGCCGAATGCGGGGCCGTGGCCGCCGATCACCCGTCGGCCTTCGCCGAGGCCGTCACCGATGTGCTGGCCCGTCCGGCGGCGCAGCGACGGCGCGCCGCGCGCTCACGGGCCGAACAGTTCCCGTGGCCGGCCGCGGTCGCCGGGATGTTGTCGGTATTGCGCGGATTGTCGTAGCCGTGACGTGCCCGTGCGGCCCGGTACGGATGCGGTGTGTCGGGGAACACGTATGCTCCAGGGCAACGGAGATAGTCAGTCCGGATGCCGGCCCAGCACCGACATCACACCGCAGAGCATTCGAGGAACGGCGTGCGTGATCGCTTGAAGTCCGTGAGCGGCAAGAAGACTCTGGTCACCGGCGCGGCCAGCGGAATCGGTCGGGCGACCGCGATCGCCGCCGCCGCGCAGGGGGCCGAACTCGTCCTCACCGATATCGATGCCGCCGGACTCGCGGACACCGTCGAGGAGATCGGGCGCACCGGCGGCAAGGTGCTGGAATCGCGGGCTCTCGACATCAGCGAGTACGAGGCGGTCGCCGCCTTCGCCCAGGATGTGCACGCTCGGCACGGCAGCCTGGACGTGGTGATGAACGTCGCCGGCATCTCGGCCTGGGGCACCGTCGAGAATCTCGAGCACCGGCACTGGCGTTCGCTGGTCGACGTGAACCTGATGGGCCCGATCCACGTCATCGAGAGTTTCGTGCCGGAGATGGTGCGCGCCGGTCGCGGCGGGGCGCTGGTCAACGTGTCCTCGGCCGCGGGGCTGCTGGCATTTCCCTGGCATGCGGCCTACAGCGCCAGCAAGTACGGGTTGCGCGGCGTATCGGAGGTGCTGCGTTTCGATCTGGCCCGGCACGGGATCACGGTGCATCTGGTGGTGCCCGGCGCGGTGAACACCCACCTGGTGCAGACCGTCGAGATCGCCGGTGTGGACCGCGACGATCCGCGAATCCAGCGGTACGTGAAGCGTTTCCAGTCGCACGCGGCCTCACCCGACCAGGCCGCGCGAGCCATCTTCCGCGGCATCGAGAAGAATCGCTTCCTCGTCTACACCTCGTTCGACGTGCGCTTCGGCTACTGGTGGGCGCGAAAGTTCGCCTGGCCCTACGAGTTCACGATGCGTCGCGCCAACGACCAGTTCAACCGCTTCCTGCGCTGAGCGGGACTCATCCGCACATCTTTTCGGCGCACCCCGTCACGTCGGCGTCCTCGGCCACGTCCGCACGGCTCGCCGAGGCCGGGTTCTCGCATCCCTCGCCTTTCGTGCAGTCGATGCTCACATCCAGGGTGCGCGCGCCCGGGCCCTCGTCGCCGAGCCGGTCGTGATAGTTGACGATGCGGCAGCTGCCCAGTGACAGGCAGCCGCAGCCGATGCAGTCGGTGAGGCTGTTGCGCAGCCGGGTGAGCTGTTCGATGCGCTGATCGAGGTCGGTGCGCCACGTTACCGACAATCGTTCCCAATCCTTGCGATTGGGGGTGCGCCCCTCCGGTAGGGTGTCGAGAGCCTTGCGAATTTCGCTGAGCGGAATTCCGACGCGCTGCGAGATTCGGATGAATGCCACCCTGCGCAGCGTTTCCCGTGAGTACCTGCGCTGGTTTCCGCTGGTGCGGCGGCTGGCGATCAGGCCCTCGCGTTCGTAGAAATGCAGTGCCGACACCGCGACGCCGCTGCGTTCCGACAGTTGGCCGGGGGTGAGCTCCTTGGCTTGCCACGTCGTATGCTGCATACCTCAACGATACTTCAGGTTTTTGGCGGCCGGGCGAGAACCGGGAACTTCGCCGCCGCGCAGCGGCCGATATCGTCGGGCGCCGGATCCGGCCCGGTCGGCGAACAATTCCGTGCCAACCCGGCGGCGGCCCATTACGGTCGGGATATGGGACCAGAGGCTGTGCCCCCGGCGCGACCGTTTTCCGTGACGACCGAGGTCGGGACGCTGCGCGCGGTACTGCTGCATCGCCCGGGCGATGAGCTGCGCCGACTCACGCCGCGCAACAACGATCAACTGTTGTTCGACGCCATCCCCTGGGTGGAGCGGGCTCAACAGGAGCACGAGATCTTCGCCGACGTGCTGCGCGGCCGCGGCGTCGAGGTGCTGTTGCTCGCCGATCTGCTCACCGAGACGCTCGCGGTCAGCGGCGCCGGACGCAGTATGGGCATCACCGCGGCCGTCGACGCCCGCCGCATCGGTTACGCCCTGGCCGAGGATCTGAAGACCTATCTGCGCGCGGTGCCCGCACCCGATCTGGCGCGAACCCTCATGGCCGGCATGACCTTCGACGAATTGCCGTTCGAACCGGATGCCGCCTCACTGGTGCGGCGCATGCACCAGGGCACCGATTTCGTCATCGATCCGTTGCCGAATCTGCTGTTCACCCGCGATTCGTCGTTCTGGGTGGGGCCCAAGGTGGCCATCACCTCACTGGCGCTGCCGGCCCGTGCCCGCGAAACCTCGCTCACCGATCTGGTGTACGCGTTCCATCCGCGCTTCCTCGGCGTGCGCCGCGCCTACGAATCGCACACCGCGCCGATGGAAGGCGGTGACGTCCTGCTGCTTTCGCCCGGTGTGGTCGCGATCGGGGTAGGGGAGCGCACCTCGCCGGCGGGGGCGGAAGCCTTGGCGCGCAGTCTCTTCGACGACGCCCTCGCGCATACCGTGCTGGTGGTGCCGATCGCGCAGAACCGGGCCACCATGCACCTGGACACGGTGTGCACCATGGTCGACCGCGATGCGGTGGTCATGTACCCCGGTGTGCAGAATTCGTTGCGCGCGTTCACTATTCGGGCCGACGGCGATTCGGTGCGGATGAGCGGGCCGGACCCGTTCCTGCCCGCCGCGGCCGAGGCGATGGGCATCGACAAACTCCGAGTCATCGACACCGGGCTGGACGGGGTGACCGCCGAACGGGAACAGTGGGACGACGGCAACAACACCCTCGCACTGGCGCCCGGGGTCGTGGTGGCCTATGAACGCAACGAGAATACGAATACACGGCTGGCCGACGCGGGCATCGAGGTGCTGACCATTCCGGGATCCGAACTGGGTTCCGGTCGGGGCGGGCCCCGCTGCCTGTCCTGCCCGCTGTCGCGTGACGAGGTGTGAAAGCCGATGCTGGATATCCCGGTCGACCATCAATCGACGGTGCCGCCGTACGAACAACTGCGGCTGGGCATCGTGGCCCGGGTGCAATCCGGCGAACTCACCGCCGGTACCAAGATTCCGACCGTGCGCGCGCTCGCCGTCCAGCTCGGCTTGGCGCCGAACACCGTCGCACGCGCCTACCGCGAACTCGAACAGGACGGTGTGCTCGAGACCCGGGGCCGGCTCGGGTCGTTCATCGCCTCCTCCGGGGATCCGACTCGCGACGCGGCCGGGCGCGCGGCCACCGAATACGTTGCCGCGGTGCGCCGATTGGGTCTCGACGACGAGGCGGCGCTGCGCTACGTGCGGGCCGCGCTGGGCGAGACCCCGTAGCCGGATCGGACCTCAGCGCCAGCTGGGCAACCAGAGGTGGTCGTGCCAGTTGCTCGGCGTGATCGGCAGGGCGGTGAGGATGGGCCACAGCCAGATGAAGTTGGCGATCACCAGACCCAGATACAGGCATACCAGGAGTAGTCCGAGGCTCCGGCGCTCGCCGGCCAGCGCGAACCATCGTCCCGACCGGGCCCGCACGAGCGGTGCCGGGCCCAAGATGTCACCGAGCGTGAGGGCCAGACCCATCACCAGGAACGGCGCCATCGGAACCGCGTAGAAGTAGTACATCTGCCGGTCCAAATCCGCGAACCACGGCAGCAGCCCGGCGCCGTAGCCGACCAGCATCGCTGCGTACCGCCAGTCGCGCCGGGTCGCGGTGCGCCACAACGCCCAGGCGAGCATCGGCAGCGACAACCACCACATCGCCGGTGTGCCGATCAGCATCACGGCCTTCACGCAGACCGACTGCCCGCATCCGGTCACGCCGTTGTCCGCGTAGTAGTACAGCATCGGGCGCAGACCCATCGGCCACGACCACGGCTTGGATTCCCAGGGATGATGGTTACCGGCCGAATTGGTCAGGCTTTCATGAAATTTCAGCGATTCGGCCTGGTTGTGCCACAGCGAGCGCAACGCGTCCGGCACCCACGACCAGGTGCCGCCGGCGCCCACGGCATTGCCCACCGAATAGCGGTCGTAGCCGTCCTCGCTGGCGAACCAGCCCCAATAGGACGTCAGATAGACCAGCAGCGGAATCAGCACCAGCGCATACAGGGCGGGTCCGATATCACGGACCGCCGTACCGACCCAGGGGCGCGGCACCCCGTAGGCCTTGCGCGCGGCCACATCGAAGCACACCGTCATCAGCCCGAAGAACAGGATGAAATACAGGCCCGACCATTTGGTTCCGCACGACAATCCCAGCAGCAGACCGGCTCCGAACCGCCACCATCGCACCCCCAGTCGCGGGCCGAACGCGTTCAGCGCTATTCGGCCCTCGGCGTCGGCCCGGGCGAGGCGCGCCCGCATCTCGTCGCGGTCGACGATCAGGCAGCCGAAGGCGCCGACGACGAAGACCGCCTGGAAGATGTCGAGCATGCCGATGCGCGAGGACACGAACGTCACGCCGTCGGCGATCAACAACACGCCCGCGATCGCGCCGATCAGCGTGGACCGGGCCATCCGCCGGGTGATGCGGATGACCAGCAGGACCAGCAGCGACCCGAAGACCGCCGCGGTGAAGCGCCAGCCCCAGCTGGTGTAGCCGAATATCGCTTCGCCCAGCGCGATCATCTGCTTACCGACCGGCGGATGGACCACCAGCCCGTAGGCCGGGTTGTCCTCGACCCCGCCCCCGGTGAGCATCTGCCAGGCCTGCGGTGCGTAATGCTTCTCGTCGAAGACCGGGGTGCCGGCGTCGGTCGGGTAGTTCAGCATGGTGAACCGGGTGACCGCGGCGACCGCCGTCAGGAATATGGTGACCAGCCAGCCCCTGGCCCGGTCGGTCGGTCCGAAATCGGGTGCGGGGCGCAGCGGCGCCGGACTGGACAAGGCCGGGCCCGCGCCGATCGCCGGTCGCGTATCGGTCAGCTGGGTCACGCTCCGATCGTATGCGGTGTGCGGCGGTGGGCTGCGCGGCGGTGAGCCGACCCGCACGGCGCACCTGCGGACTCGGGCGCGATTGCGCACCCGGGTAGCGTTTGCCCGGACCGGGCGCGGGTGCGTGGTGGCCGGTCCGGATGGTGGGGCGGCGGTGGAAAGGACGGCGATGGGCGAGCACGACGGGCGGTTGGTGCTGGCGGCGACACCGATGGGCGATATCGGTGACGCGTCGCAGCGGTTGCGCGACGCCCTGGCGAGCGCGGACGTCGTGGCCGCCGAGGACACGCGCCGGACCAGGGCCCTGGCCAAGGCGCTCGAGGTGGAGATCACCGGACGTGTGGTGAGTTTCTACGATCACGTCGAGGCGGCGCGAATCCCGTTGTTGCTGGACGAGATCGAGTCCGGTAAGACGGTCCTGCTGGTCACCGATGCGGGGATGCCCTCGGTCAGCGACCCCGGCTACCGGATGGTCGCGGCATGTATCGAACGGGATCTGCCGGTGACGTGCCTGCCCGGCCCCTCGGCCGTCACCACCGCGCTGGCCCTGTCCGGATTGCCGATGGAACGGTTCTGCTTCGACGGCTTCGCCCCGCGAAAGTCGGGGCAGCGCAAGCAGTGGCTCGCGACCCTGGTCACCGAGCCGCGCGCGGTGGTGTTCTTCGAGGCACCGCACCGGCTCGCCGACTGTCTGGCCGATGCGGCGGAGGTCCTCGGCCCCGAACGCCGGGCCGCGGTGTGCCGGGAGCTGACCAAGACCTACGAGGAGGTCGTGCGCGGCGGACTCGGTGAGCTGGCGTCATGGGCCGTCGAGGGTGCGCGCGGAGAGATCACGGTGGTGGTCGAAGGGGCGCAACCGGTCTCGGCCGATCCCGTCGATCTGGTGGACGAGGTGGAGGAACTGGTCGCCGACGGAATTCGCCTCAAGGACGCGTGCGCACAGGTCGCCGCGCGTGCGGGCGGGGTGTCGCGCCGCGAACTCTACGATGCGGTCCTGGCCGCCCGCGCGGAATAGTCCCGGGGCGCCCGCCTGCCGCGGTTCGGTGGCACCGTCGCCGCCGTGCCCGGCGCGGGCGCAGGAGCCTCGCTCGCTACGCGTGCACCGGTGCCGGCGCCAAACCCAGTGCGGCGTTGGCGAATTCGATGAAGGTGGGCGCTAATTCGGGTACGCGCTGTGCGCCGTCGCGGACCAGGACACGGCGGGTGCGCTCGCCGATGGCGTCGGGCACCAGCGCGATCAGCTCGTCCGACAGTTCCGGTATCGCGGGGTCGGCGGCGCGGGCCTTGTCGTGATATTTCCGGTACATGGTCGTGAACCGGTCCAGCGCCATGTCCCGGAAGTCGGTGCTCGCTTCGCCGACCAACAGAGATTCCACCAGGATCAGCCGCGCGAAATCCGGTTCGGACGCGATCACCGCGCAGAACGTGGTGATCACAGTGGCGATGCGGCAGCGCGGATCGGCATCCCGGGGTAGTTGTGCCAGTTCGTCGACGATCCGGGTGCGGATCATCTCCATACCCGTGTGGACAGCCTCGACGAAGCAATGTTCTTTGTTGCCGAAGTGTTCGTAGAAGGTGCTTCGCGATACGTGGGCTCGGGCGACGATATCGGTGAGTGTCGTCGCGGAAAAGCCACGGGCGCCGACACATTCGACCATCGCGCCGATGAGACGGCCCCGAGGGGTGCCGAGCGCCTGGGCGCGAACGCTGCGGTGGCGCTCGGCGAATTCCGCATCCATAACCGGCTCCGGTCGCCCTACTTGGGTTCGATGTACTTCGGGAACACCGGCTCCGGCGCGGGTAGGGCCAGTCCGGCCTCGATCGGTGTGGCGATGTCGGCGAAGGTGCGCGCGGTCTGGCCGAGTTGGTCCAGAATCCGCCCGGCCGAACCCGGGATCACCGGCTGCACCAGGATCGACACGATCCGCAGCACCTCGAGGGTTACGTACAGCACGGTCGCCTCGCGGGCCACGTCCTCGGGAGTGCCCGACTTGGCCAGCGCCCACGGCTGCTGTGCGGAGAAGTACTTGTTCGTCTCGCCGAGGGTCAGCCAGATCGCCTCGAGCGCAAGATGTAGTTGCTGGCCGTCGAATTCGGTGCGGCAGCGCTCCAGCAAGCCGTTCGCGCGATCGAGCAGCTCCCGGTCGGCCTCGGTGAATTCGCCGGGAGTCGGGACGGTCGAATCGAAGTCGCGCGCCACCATCTTCAGGCTGCGCTGCACCAGATTGCCGTATTCGTTGGCCAGGTCGGTGTTGATCCGCCCGACGATGGCGTCGTGGCTGTAGGAACCGTCCTGGCCGTAGGAGATTTCGCGCAGCAGGAAGAACCGCACGGCGTCGAGGCCGTACTGGTCGACCAGCGCCAGCGGGTCCACCACATTGCCGACCGATTTCGACATCTTCTCGCCCTTGTTGAACAAGAAGCCGTGCACGAAAACGCGTTTCGGCAATTCGATACCCGCCGACATCAGGAAGGCCGGCCAGTAGACGGTGTGGAACCGGGTGATGTCCTTGCCGATGATGTGCACATTCGCCGGCCAGAACCGTTGGAAGGCGGCCGAATCGGTATTCGGGAATCCGACACCGGTCAGATAGTTGGTGAGCGCGTCCACCCACACGTACATCACGTGCGCCGGATCACCGGGCACCGGCACACCCCAGTCGAAGGTGGTCCGCGAAATCGACAGATCCTTCAGGCCGGCCTTCACGTAGCTGACGATTTCGTTGCGCCGGGTGGCGGGCAGAATGAAATCCGGTGTGTTCTCGTACAGTTCGAGCAGCCGGTCCTGATATTTCGACAACCGGAAGAAGTAGTTCGACTCCTCGGTCCATTCCACCGGGGTCCGGGTTTCGGTCGCCAGTCGCGTCCCGTCCTCGGTGACGGTGGTCTCCTCCTCGGTGTAGAAGGCCTCGTCGCGCACCGAGTACCAGCCCGAATAGGTGTCGAGGTAGATATCGCCGTTGGCCTGCATGCGCTCCCAGATCGCGATGCTGGCGGCGAGATGATCCTCGTCGGTGGTGCGGATGAATCGGTCGTAGGAAATGTCGAGCGCCTTGTCCATGCGTTCGAACACATCCGAATTGCGCGCGGCGTATTCCTCCACGGAGACGCCGGCGACGCGCGCGGCCTGCTGCACCTTCTGGCCGTGCTCGTCGGTGCCGGTCATGAAGAACACGTCGTAGCCGTCGAGCCGCTTGAACCGGGCCAGCGTATCGGTGGAGATGTACTCGTAGGCATGGCCGATATGCGGCGCGCCGTTGGGGTAGGCGATCGCCGTGGTGATGTAGAAGGCCGGTGACGTGCGTTCGGGTGCGCTCATGGTGTGTCCACTCTAATCCGCCGCCGATAATCCCACGCGTCGATATCCCGTCGTCCACTCCTCGCTCTCGCCGGGTTCACCTGCCGTCGGTGCGGTGTGTCTAATCTGGTCCGATGCCCGGTAAACGACCCGCACCCGAGCCGCCCGAACCGCTGTCGCCGTTGATCGACGCGCACACCCATCTCGATGCCTGCGGCGCCGAGGACGCGGAATCGGTTGCCGCCATGGTGGATCGGGCCGCCGCGGTCGGTGTCGGGCGGGTGGTGACCATCGCCGACGACCTGGATGCCGCCCGCTTCGCCGTCGACGCCGCGCACTGGGATCCGCGTGTGTACGCCGCGGTCGCGTTGCATCCGACCCGGGCGAACGCGCTGGACGATGCGGCGCGGGCCGAACTGGAGAAGCTGGCCGCCGACCCCCGCGTGGTCGCCGTCGGCGAGACCGGGCTCGACTACTACTGGCCCGGCAAACTCGACGGCTGTGCCGATATCGAGGATCAGGTGGAGGGCTTCCGCTGGCATATCGACCTCGCGAAACGGCTGGGGAAGCCGTTGATGATCCACAACCGCGAGGCAGATCACGATGTGCTGACGGTCCTGCTGGACGAGGGCGCGCCGGACACGGTGATCTTCCACTGCTTCTCCTCCGACGCCAATATGGCGCTGGCTTGTGTGGCCGAGGGGTATCTGCTCAGCTTCTCCGGGACGGTGAGTTTCAGGAACGCGCACGAATTGCGCGAGGCCGCGAAGCTGGTGCCGGACGAGCAGATCCTGGTGGAGACCGATGCGCCGTTCCTGACGCCGCACCCGTTCCGGGGCGCGCCGAACGAGCCGTACTGCCTGCCCTACACCGTGCGCGCCCTGGCCGAACTGCGCGAACAGGATCCCGCGGCACTGGCCGAGATCACGACCGCCAATGCCGAGCGGGTCTACCGGTTGCAGCGGGGCTGAGGCCGCACGCGTGCGGTACGTCACATAACTCGCGACCGGAATGCGAGGTGTGCTCCAGTTCACTTACGATTGCGCGGTCGTGATATTTCCGGATCGTCGATATCGAATCGTGATGTGGAAATCCCCTGTTCCACGGCATGTAGTTGCCGGGGACCGACCCCCTCGTTATCGTATTGTGACCATGCCGGAGTTTCGGATATCCGCTCTCCAGCGGATCAACACGTCGCGCTCGCCGCTGCTCTACGCGGCGATCGCCGCGATGCTGATCACCCTGATCATCGGGGCGAGTCTGGCGATCGTCAGCCGCAAGACCGTCATCCTGGTCGTCGACGGTCAGCGCACGACCGTCACCACCATGGCCGCGAGTGTGAAGGGTGTGCTCAAGGCCGGCGGCTACAAGCTGGCCGGTAAGGACTCGGTGTCGCCGTCCGGGGATGCCGACGTCGTCAACGGTGCGACCATCACGCTCAATCGCGCCCGGCAGCTCTCGCTGACCTTCGACGGCAAGACCAAACAGGTGTGGACCACCGCGTACACCGTCGCCGACGCACTGACTCAACTGCAGCTGCCCGGCGACGTTTTCGTCTCGCCCTCGCGTCCCACCCCGCTGCCGCTGCAGGGCGCCGTGCTGGCCGTCACCAGCCCGCGCACGGTGCAGCTGTCCGACAACGGTGAACCGATGAGCTACGTGCGGCTGGCGGCACCGACGGTCGGGGAGTTGCTGCAGGTACAGGGCGTGCCGCTGACCGGCGAGGACACCGTGGAGCCGGTAGCCGTCACCCCGCTGCACGACGGTATGAAGATCACCGTCACCCGCAAGCACACCGAGAAGGTCACCGAACGCGAACCTCTCGACCCGACCGAGAACGTCATCGAGGACACCGACCTCAACATGAGCCGGACCGTCGTCGAGAATCCCGGCAAGGCCGGGGTGCAGGACGTCACCTACGCCGTCTCGATCGTCAACGGCAAGGAAACCTCGCGTGAGGCCGTCGGGCATACCGTCGTCGTCCCCGCCCAGCCCAAGACCGTCCGCAAGGGCGCCAAGCCCGGTACCGAAGTTCCGCCCGTGCGCGACGGCGCGGTCTGGGACGCGCTGGCCAAGTGTGAATCCGGTGGCAACTGGGCGATCAATACCGGCAACGGGTATTTCGGCGGTATCCAGTTCGACCAGAGCACCTGGTCCCGGCAGGGCGGACTGAAGTACGCCGAGCGGCCGGATCTCGCCACCCGGGAAGAGCAGATCGCCATCGCCGAGGTGACGCGGGCCCGGCAGGGCTGGGGTGCCTGGCCCGCGTGCACGAGTCGCTTGGGGATCAGTTGAATTTGGCCTCCGCTCCGCTCCGGCGGGGTCTCGGAAAGTTCACATCAGGGCGCCGCCGTCGACGCGGATCTCCGAGCCGGTGATGTAGCGGCCGTCCTCGGAGGCGACCATGGCGACCACGCCGGCGACGTCGGCGGGTTCGCCCAGGGCGCCGCCGTTGAGCCAGCCGGTCAGGCGGGAGAAGAGGTTCCAGTCGGCGTCTTCGGGGGTTTGCAGATTGTTGGTGATTCCGCTGGTGATTCCGCCCGGGACGATGTTCACCGCGCGCAGGCCCTTCTGTGAATACTCCAGCGCGACCGCATGGGTCATCGCGTTCACCCCGCCCTTGGAGGCGGCATAGGCGGCCATATACGGATTCGCGCCGAGTGCCGCGGTGGAGGAGAAGTTCACGATCACCGGATGTTCGGACTGCAGCAGCGTCGGGATGGCCGCCTGCATCATCAGGAAGGTGCCGGTGAGGTTGATGCCGATCACCTGATTCCAGCTCTCGAACGCCATCTCGTGGGTGTGCGCGGTACGCATGATTCCGGCCGCGTTGACCAGCACGTCCAATCCGCCGAGATGGTCGACGGCCGCGGCGACGGCCGGGCGCACCGATTCCGGATCGGCCACGTCGACGGTGACCGTATGGAGCCGCTCGCGATCCGCGCCCACCTCCGCCACGGTCTCCTTCAGTCCGGGCTCGGAGATGTCGGCGCCCACCACATGCGCTCCCTCGGCGAGCATGCGCACCACGATGCCCCGCCCGATGCCCGAGCCCGCCCCGGTCACCACCACCCGTCGTCCCTCGTGCCTGCGCATCATTGCGGCCGTCCTCTCCTGCTGCTTCGGGTGCGGTGAGACCTGATGTGCCACCGCCTGTTCCGCGAGTACACCGAAACTAGAACGTGTATCAATTGACGTCAACGCTCCGCGACGCCCCGGCCTGGGGATTTCCGGACCGTGCGGTGTGTGCACCGTAAAATCAGCAGATCCCAGATGATGTGAGGTGTCCATGCGGTTGTCGAAATGTTCGGCTCGAATGCGGTGGCCGCTTGTGGTCGCGGCCCTGTTCACCGCGTTGGCGCTCGGCTCGGTCGTCGCGGTGCCGGACGCCATTGCCGAGCCGGCCGGAACGACGATGTCGGTCACCGCGCAGCCGGACGGCTGGCACGGTATGACCGGGGCGGCGCTACTCGACTATCGGACGACGACCTCGCGCGGTGAGCCCGTCCCCGCCAGCGGTGCGGTGTTCCTTCCGCCGGGCGAACCGCCCGCGGGTGGCTGGCCGGTGGTGGCCTACGACCACGGCACGAGCGGGCTCGGCATGGGATGCAGCGGCATCTCGAATCCGGGTACCGCGCCCTACCCGTCCGGCCGCGCCAAGGAAGACCGCATCCTGCAGTACTTCCAGTCCAAGGGATTCGCGGTGGTCGCGCCGGACTATCTCGGGCTGGGTGCGTTCGACACCGGTCCGCATCCGTATCTGGAACGGCAGTCCGAGGCGACCGCGACCATCGACCTGCTGCGGGCAGCGCGTGCGACCTATCCGCAGCTGTCGCGCACCTGGATCGCTGTCGGTGCGTCGCAGGGTGGTCAGGCCGCTCTGGGTACGGGTCATCTCCAGCAGAGCTATGCGCCCGACCTGGACTTCCGCGGGACCATCGCGGTCGACCCCGAATCGGATCTGGAGCACGTTCTGCCCATCGCCGGGCCGTGGGTGCCGAATATTCCGGAGATCGGCGACGGCAGCACCGCCTTCATCGCGGGAGTGCTCGTCGGAATGCGGGAAACCCGGCCCGATATCGACGTCGACAGCTATCTGAGCCCGCGTGGGCGCCAACTGCTCGACAGGATCGGCAGCCTGTGCCTGGACGGGATGATCGCGCAGGTCAACGGCGCATCGCTGGGCGATCTGCTGTCGCGGCCGCTGGGCGACCCGCGGTTCACGGCCGCGCTCACCGACTATCTGGCCGTGCCCACGAGCGGCTACGACGCTCCGATCCTGTTGCTGCTCAACGCCACCGACCGCACCGTGCCCTCGCCGCTGCACGCCGCGCTGGCCGCCCAGTTGGCCGCGAACGGCGTGGACTCGCAATCGGTGGTCGGCACCGGGCAGCACTGCGACCTGAATCCGCAGATGTGGGCGGCGATCGACGCGTTCGTCGCGCGGGTGCAGTCCACGCCGTACCGGCCCTAGCCGCACTGATACCTTGTCGGGCGTGTCCGAACCTGTGAGCGAAGCCCGTGGCCTGGCCGAACTGCTCGGCCCCGCCGAAGTGCGGGTGCTGGCGGAACGGTTCGGCGTGCGCCCGACCAAACAGCTCGGACAGAACTTCGTGCACGACGCCAACACCGTGCGGCGAATCGTCGCCACGGCCGGCGTCGGATGCGACGACGTGGTGCTCGAGGTCGGCCCCGGACTCGGCTCGCTGACCCTGGCACTGCTCGACGTCGTGGACCGGGTCGTCGCGGTGGAACTGGATCCGGTTCTCGCACAGCATCTTCCGGAAACCGTGTCCGACCGCGCCACCGGACTCGCCGACCGGCTTACCGTGGTGCCCGGCGATGCGCTGCGCGTGTCGGCCACCGATATCCCCGGTGAGCCGACGGCGCTGGTCGCGAACCTGCCCTACAACGTAGCGGTACCCGTGCTCCTGCACCTGCTCGCCGAATTGCCCAGCATCCGAACGGCTTTGGTGATGGTTCAGGCCGAGGTGGCCGACCGGCTCTCTGCCGAACCCGGCTCCCGCATCTACGGCGTCCCGAGCGTGAAAGCCGGATTCTTCGGCGCCGTCCGCCGCGCGGGAGCCGTCGGCCGCCAGGTGTTCTGGCCGGTTCCGCAGGTGGAGTCGGGACTGGTCCGCATCGAGCGCTACACCGACCCACCGTGGTCGCTCGACACCGCCCACCGCGAGCGCGTGTTCGCCGTAATCGACGCAGCTTTCGCTCAGCGCCGCAAGACATTACGCGCCGCCCTGGCGGGGTGGGCGGGATCGCCCGCCGAGGCGGAACGGCGATTGGTCGCGGCGGGAATCGCGCCTACCGCGCGGGGGGAAACACTCGACACAGCAGCCTTTGTGCGCCTCGCCGAGCAGGGGTGATCCTGAGCGGACTTCGGCGCTGACGGACTCCGAACTTTTCGTGCAAACCTCGACCAAAATGTGCGAAAACCGCAAAAACCGGCGAGGTTTGCACGATTGGTGTGGCACCCGCAGTCAGACGAGCACATCGTGGGCCGACCACCCCGGTACGGATGGGGAGCGGTCGTGACCGGCACCAGTCCGGACCAGCAAGTGCGGTGCGGTGGGCCGCGCTGCAGCCCGTCGGACCTTTGCCGTGCTCATGCGGTATTTCGTGCAATATGCAGGCGCTATTCGGAAATCGGTCCACCGGCTCGAACGACGGCTTCGTCGGTCAGAGCGATCTTTTCGCTGTGGCCGGCGGATTCGATGCGGACCGATACCGGTCCGGTGGCGGGGACGTCTTGCTCGGTGGGGAACCAGATTCGGCCGGAACGGGCCAGGATGAGCAGCCCGTCGTGGCTGCCGATCGGGGCGAATTCGGATAGTTGTGGCGGGAAGGGCGGGAGTTCGAAGGCCTCGGTGAGGTGGCGTACGGCCCGCCGGACGTCGGGCACGCCGATGCCGACCTCGCTGATCGACAACAGGTGCGGGGTTTCGCCGGGGCTGCCCGGGATCGCTCGATCGGCCTCGCGCGCAATCAGTTCCAGCAGAATTCCGTCCGGCCCCCGGAAATACAGCGATCGAGAATCCCATCCCTTCGGGCCGTCGATGGTGTCGGAACTGCCGACCGTGAGCAATTTTGTCCGCTGCCGCAACCAACGGCGGGCCAGGTCGAAGTCGTGTGGCGAAATGCCGAACGCGAGATGGTGCACGCCGTCGAAGGCAGCGCCCGCGGTCACCCTCAATCTGCTGGAGCCGATCTCGACGACAACACCGTCAGGCTGCGCGATCACCGGAAGCTCGAGCACGTCGCGGTAGAACTCCGCCGTGGCGTCGAGATGTGTTGTGGTGAGCTCGACTTCGAGGATCTTCATCGCGGCGCCCTTCGGTGGGAAACGGTCGCCTGCGACGCTAAAACCTGAACCGCGGTTAACGTCAAGGTCAGGCGGCGGACCCGGGCAAAGGTGTGGTGATCACATGCGACTCGGATCGTGTGGGCGGGAGTCTGCGGTCGGCAAGTCTTCTTGTGACCGGGGTGCCGGCGCGGCGGTGGCGGCGGGGTTGTCGCTCGGCGGGGTGAACGGGATCGGCAGCGGTATCGGGGGAGTGGCGGGGCGGTGGCGGGTGATCAGGACCGAGTAGGCGCAGAGGGACGCCATCACGGTGAATCCGCCGCTGACCAGGATGTTCTTATTCATCGAATTGCCGCTGACGAAGGGCGTGCCGATGGCGAGGAGTATCGATCCCACCGCGCACAGTGCCAGGCTCGCCCGGAAGACCTGCTGTCTGTGGTCGTCGAGGGCGCGTGCGAGAAACATCGCGGCGATGCTGACGAACCAGATCACCAAACCGATCCCGAACAGGATGCTCATGTGGTCCCTGCCTTGTCCTCGTGCGCGGCCGGTCGCTGGGAAACAGGCCGACGCGACAGCGCATTCTTCTCTTCGGACGGAAAGTATGGCGGACCGGGGCGGGAACGCCGAATGTCCCGTCCGATCGGACGGGACATTCGGCGGATTCGTTCAGCGGAAGCGCCGCAGCCGTAGGCTGTTGCTCACCACGAACACACTCGACAGGGCCATGGCCGCACCCGCGAGCATCGGGTTGAGCAGTCCGGCCGCCGCCAGCGGAATCGCCGCCACGTTGTAGCCGAACGCCCAGAACAGGTTGCCCTTGATGGTGCGCAGGGTGGCCCGGGAGAGCCGGATGGCCGTGCCGACCGTCCGCAGATCGCCGCGGACGAGCGTGATGTCGCCGGCCTCGATCGCCACGTCGGTGCCGGTGCCCATCGCCAGGCCCAGGTCGGCCTGGGCGAGGGCGGCCGCGTCGTTGACGCCGTCGCCGACCATCGCGACGACCTTGCCCTGATCCTGCAGCCGCTTCACCACGTCGAGTTTGTCGGCGGGCAGCACCTCGGCGATCACCTCGTCGATGCCGACCTGATCGGCGACCGTGCGCGCGGTAGCGGCATTGTCACCGGTCAACAGCACCGGCGTCAGTCCCAGCGACCGCATGTCCGCGATCGCCTCGGCGCTCGAGGCCTTGATCGCATCGGCGATGACCAGCACACCGCGCGCCTGCCCGTCCCAAGCCACCACGATCGCGGTGCGCCCGGCGGTCTCGGCTTCGGACTTGGCCTGCGCCAACGACTCCGGCAGCGGGATCGACCAATCCGCGAGCAGTTCGGTGCGGCCGATCACGACCGCGCGCTCACCGACCAGACCCTGCACGCCCTTACCGCCGTGGCTCACGAACTGCTGCACCGGCTCCTCGGCCAGACCCTGTTCGGCGGCGCCCCGCACCACCGCCCGGGCCACCGGGTGTTCGGATCCGTGTTCCACCGCCGCGGCGACGGTCAGCAGTTCGTCGCGATCCTGGCCCTCGGCCGGGTGGACCTCGGCCAGCGACATGGTGCCGGTCGTGACCGTCCCGGTCTTGTCCAGCACGACGGTGTCGATGCGCCGGGTCGATTCCAGCACCTGCGGCCCCTTGATCAGGACGCCGAGCTGGGCGCCCCGACCGGTGCCGACCAGCAGTGCGGTGGGTGTGGCCAGGCCGAGCGCGCACGGGCAGGCGATGATCAGCACCGCGACCGCCGCGCCGAAGGCCACCGCCACCGCGGCGCCGCTGCCGAGCCAGAAGCCCAGTGTGGCAACCGAAATGGCGATCACGATCGGGACGAACACACCGGCGACCCGGTCGGCCAGCCGCTGCACGGGCGCCTTGCCGTTCTGCGCCTCTTCCACCAGTGCGGCCATCTGCGCCAGCTGGGTGTCGGCGCCGATCCGGGTGGCCCGCACGGTCAGCACCCCGCCGGCGTTGACGGTCGCGCCGATCACCGGATCGCCCGGGCCCACCTCGACCGGCACCGATTCACCGGTCAGCATGCTCATGTCGATAGCCGAATTACCGTCGGTGACCACACCGTCGGTGGCGACCTTCTCACCCGGACGCACCAGGAACACATCGTCGACGCGCAACTCCGACACCGGAATTCGGTGTTCGACGCCGTCGCGCAGTACCGCCACATCCTTGGCGCCGAGTTCCAGCAGCGCCCGCAGTGCCGAACCGGCCCGCTCCTTGGCACGGGTCTCGAAATACCGCCCGGCCAGGATGAAGACGATCACACCGGCCGCGACCTCGAAGTAGATGTTCGACGCCGACGCGGAGCGCTCGACAGCGAAGCTGAAGCCGTGCTTCATACCCGGCATTCCGGCATCGCCGAAGAACAGCGCGTACACCGACCACGAGTAGGCCGCCAGGGTGCCCAGCGAGATCAGGGTGTCCATGGTGGCGGTGGCGTGCCGGGCGTTGATCCACGCGGCGCGATGGAAGGCGGCGCCGCCCCAGAACACGACCGGCGTGGCCAGCGTCAGCGAAAGCCATTGCCAGTTCCGGAATTGCAGCGCCGGAATCATCGCCAGGGCGATGACCGGAAGCGCCAGCGCGAGGCTCACCAGCAGCCGATGCCGCAGTTGCCGTAGCGGCGAATCGGTGGAAACCTTTTCGGCCGCAGCGGTGTGCGCGGGACGCGTGTCGTGGACGGTGGCGGTGTAGCCGGTGTCGACGACACGTTCGATGAGTTGATCCGGCGTCACCGTTTCGGGGAAGCTGACCTTCGCCTTCTCGGTGGCGTAGTTGACCGTGGCGGTGACGCCCTCGATCCGGTTCAGTTTCTTCTCGATGCGTGCGGCGCAGGAGGCGCAGGTCATGCCACCGATATCCAGCTCGACGGAGCGCTCTGTCGTGGGCGCGCTCATTGGTGACCTCCTCCGTGCTCTCCGTTGTTGTGCTCGTTGTCGTGGTGCCCGCTCTGCTGCCCGGCTACCGCCTCGGCGGTGAATTCCGCCGTGTGAACCGCGCCGCCGTGGGCGAAGTCCAGGTAGAGCCGGAAGGCGCCGGTACTGGGCGCTTGGGCGTGGAAGGCGACCCGCGGCCCGGCGGGTGTCGAGCCGACCTCTCCTTCGGGATGAACATGAAGGTAGGACAGATCGTTCCCGCGCAGTGCGACCAGATGCCCGTAGGCACCCAGATAGGGTTGCAGATCGGTGACCGGCCGCCCGTCGCGGGTGACTGTGAATCCCACCTCGCCGCCGGCGGTCGAGAGATCGCCGTCCATGCGAACCTGGTAGCCGTCGACGGTGGTGGTGCGCGAGACCGGCGGCAGGGGCCGATCGGCGGTCGCGCCGGTCACGGTGACGGTGCGGCTGAGCACCAGTTCATCCGGCGCCGCCGCGGGCCGGGAATCGGCGAAGATGCGATAGGTGCCCGGCTGGGCCCACGTCCAATCGATCGACCAGGTGCCGGTGTCGTCGCGGACCGGGTGCACGTGCCGGTATTCGGTGGTATCGGAGCGGACGGCGATCAGATGCAGGTCCTGCTCGTGCAGATCGGTGTACTGGGTGACCGGTGCGCCGTCGGGGCCGGTGATCCGGAATCGGAGGGTGCCGGGGGTCTGAGGTTCGGTGGGTGCGCTCACCTCGGAGAGGGTGTATCCCTCCTGGGTGGCCTGAAGTCCGGTGCCGTGGCCGGGGGCCGGCTCGGCCGGATCGCCCACCAGGGCGCCGATGCCGAGCGCGGCCCCGAACAACACGACCAGTCCGCCGCCGAATGCCGCGAACTTCAGTCTGTCGTTCATTCAGCTCGCCACCTGATATCCCGCCTCGTCGACGGCGGCGACGACTTCGGCGTCCGTCAGCGGTGCGGCGGATTCGACCTGGACGCGACCGGAGGCGAGGTCTACGTCGACGCTGGTGACGCCGTCGATCTTGCCGATCTCCGTCTGCACCGACGCCACGCAGTGGCCGCAGGTCATCCCGGTGACGGTGTAGGTGCTGGTAGCCATGATCGCTTCCTTCGCTCGCTCTTATACGGTGAGGGGGTATCCCCTGACATCACTGAACATACCCCCCATGGGTACCTGGCGCAAGGGGGGCGACGGGGAATTTCGCCCGCGGTGGCGCGCATCTCCGGCGACACCCGTCTGCGCAGGTAATCGGCCTGGCGTCGGCCGGCAATTCGGCGTCGGCTGCCTGGCGCGGCGGCCGGTGTCCGGCGAGTCCCCAGCTGCGGGAGCCCCGCGTCGCGCGGCAAACCGACCGTTTGCCGCGCGGACGGATAACCTAGCCCCGTGCTGTCTGTAGTACCCAGTTCCGTGGTCGTCCGCGCCCCCTCCAAGGTGAACCTTCATCTAGGGGTCGATGACCTGCGTAGCGACGGATACCACGAACTGACCACGGTCTTCCAGGCGCTGTCGCTGGCCGACGATGTGCGGATCGCTCCGGCCGGATCGCTGGCCGTGACCGTGCACGGGGAGGGCGCCGCCCAGGTGCCCACCGATCGCACGAACCTGGTGTGGCAGGCCGCCGTCCGGCTCGGACATCTGGCCGGCCGCGCTCCGCTGGTGGAGATCGAGATCGAGAAGGGTATCCCGGTGGCCGGGGGGATGGCCGGCGGCAGCGCGGATGCCGCCGCGACGCTGGTGGGGCTCAACGAATTGTGGGGGCTGGAGATGTCGCGCGACCAGTTGGCCGAGGTCGCGGCCGAACTCGGCAGCGATGTGCCCTTCGCGCTGCACGGCGGCACCGCACTGGGCCGCGGCCGTGGCGAGAAACTGCTTCCGGTGTTGTCGCGCAACACTTTCCACTGGGTGCTGGCATTGGCGAAGGAGGGGCTGTCGACGCCGAAGGTGTTCGGCGAACTGGACCGGTTGCGCGAGAACGGCGATCCGCCGCGCCTCGGCGACCCGCAGGAATTGCTGCAGGCGTTGGCCTCCGGCGACCCCACCCAGCTCGCGCCCCTGCTCGGCAACGATCTGCAGGCCGCCGCCCTGTCGCTGAATCCGGCCCTGCGCCGCACCCTGCGTGCCGGCGTCGAGGCGGGCGCCCTCGCCGGAATCGTCTCCGGTTCGGGGCCCACCTGTGCCTTCCTGTGCGGTAGTGAGGACGATGCGGTCGAGGTTTCGGCCGAACTCTCGGGTGCCGGGGTGTGCCGCAGCGTCCGCACCGCGACCGGTCCGGTGCCCGGTGCGCGTGTGCTGGCCGACGGGCGTCACTGACCGGACGTGACGAGCCGGCGCCGATCGTCGCGTGCGGGTCGGCGCCGGCCGGTAGCTACGTACGACCGTTCAGCTGAGAGTGTCGGCGAGGCGGTCGACCTGTTCCGGGTCTCGCCCGTAGCAGTAGAAGATCACTTCGTCGGCGCCCAGATCGGCGAATTGCTTTGTGACCGTGCGGATCTGCTCCGGTGTGGTGAGCATGCCCTCGACCATGTTCGCGCCGTAGTCGCTGAAGGCGTAGTACGCCGACATGGCGGCGTGGGCGTCGTCGATGATGTGCCGCGGACCCAGGGCCACGTTGACCTGCGCGACGATGCGCGGTGAACCCGGGCGATCGTAGTCGCGCCAGAACCGCCGCACGGTGTCGAACAGGCCCGGCGCCCACGAGGGTGCGGCCGCGGCGAGGAATCCGCCGCCGCAGCGTGCGACGCGTTCCAGCGCGGCGGGCTGGAATCCGCCGAACAGCAGTTCCGGACCGCCGGAGGTGTGCGGCAGCGGGCCGATCACGGCGCAATTCTCGCTGTAGGGTTCACCGGACCAGAGCCGGCGCATCGTCGCGATCTGCTCGTCCAATCGCTTTCCGCGCGTGCGCAATTGCGTCCCGGACGCTTCATGGTCGTCGGCGCGGCCGCCGACACCGAGCCCCAGGGTGAATCGGCCGCCCGAGAGCCGGTCGAGGGTGGCGACCTGTTTCGCGAGCAGCGCGGTCTCCCGCAGTGGCGCGAGGAGCACTTCGGTCTGCAATCGGATCCGCTGCGTCGCACCGGCCAGATGCGCAAGTGTCACAAGGGGTTCCGGATTGTCGTAGACCAGTCGATCGAGCAGTCCGAGGGTGGAGAACGGGCCCGATTCGGCCCGCTCGGCCCATGCGACGAGTGACTGTGGGGCGGCGATCGGCAGCCCGATGCCGACCTTCACGCCGTGGGCTGTGCGCAGTGCGTCCGGCTGCCCGGAACTGTCGCCTGCACGGTCGCCGGGTGACGAGGTGGCGATGGCGGATGACGAGTCGGTCATGAGAATCCTCCGAATGTGGGGTCGACAAATCAGCGCCGCCCACTCCGCGCCCTCACGAGGCGGGGCTCCCGCACTACGGCCATACTTCTGGAGAGCCCATTTGGATTGCCCGCAGAGTACCTATGCCTCAACCTTTTTCGCAACCGCGATCCATGTGCAGCCACGCGGTACCACTGCGGTTCGGTCCGTCGCAGAGGAGGGAAACGGCCGCACTGGGGTGGCAGCGGGTGAACGCGAAACCGAGATCTGCGTGCATGTGGTGACCGCGCCGCCGCCCGCGTGCGTGGCCCCGAGCTGGGCGTACGCGTGCGGCTGGAGGATCGGTCTGCGTGTGGCTCCGAGATCCGCGTGCCGGTGTAGCCGGAGATCGACCCGTGCATGCGGTCCGGCGAGCTTCCTGGAACGCACAACCGGTGGTCGCCGTCGGGGCGGCGTGATTCGGGGGGGGGGGGAGCGGGCTCGGGCCCGGTTCACCCGCGCCGGAAGTGCGCACCCTCGTGCCGTAATCTTCACGGGTGAAGCCGACGGGCGTGGTCCCGCCGCTGCGGGAGCGCAGCCGGCGCGCGCGACGCGGCCGGATCCGCCGAGCTCGTGGCACACCCGGAGGCCCCGCCATACTCGGAGAGGACTGACCCCTTGGCGAATCTGATCAATCTGGAGCAGGTCCACAAGAGCTTCGGAATCACCCCGCTGCTGGACAACGTGTCCCTCGGCGTGCAGGAGGGTGAGCGGATCGGGGTCGTCGGTCTCAACGGCGGGGGTAAGACCACACTGCTCGAGGTGCTGACCGGGCTCGAGCAGCCCGACAGCGGGCGGGTGAGCCGGATCAATGGCCTGCGCATGGCGGTCGTGACCCAGCGCGGTGTGCTGCCGGAAGGGGCCACCGTCGGCGAGGTGGTGCTGGCCGGGCTCGCCGAGGACGCGCGCACGGACGGCGTCGCCGAACACGAGTGGGCCGCCAATCCGCGCATCCGCAGCGTGCTCGACGGTATCGGCATCGCGGATCTGGGCATGGACACCTCGGTCGCGAACCTGTCCGGTGGCGAGCGCCGTCGTGTGGCGCTGGCCGCCGCGCTGGTGCGCGAACTGGATCTGCTGGTCCTCGACGAGCCCACCAACCACCTCGACGTCGAGGGTGTGCAGTGGCTGGCCGAACATCTGCTGGCGCGCCGCAGCGCACTCGTGGTGGTCACCCACGATCGCTGGTTCCTCGACACCGTCGCCACCCGCACCTGGGAAGTGGTGGGCGGCAAGGTCGAAAGCTATGAGGGCGGCTACAACGACTGGATCTTCGCCCGCGCCGAGCGGGCCCGCCAGGCCGATGCCACCGAGGCGCGCCGCCGTAATCTGGCCCGCAAGGAATTGGCCTGGCTGCGTCGCGGACCGCAGGCACGTACCTCGAAGCCGCGCTACCGGGTCGAGGCCGCCGAGGCCCTGATCGCCGATGTGCCGCCGCCGCGCGACACCGTGCAGCTGGCCTCCTTCGCACGGAAACGCCTGGGCCGCGTGGTGATCGAACTCGAGGACGCCACCCTCACCACCCCCGACGGCCGCGAATTGGTGCGCGATCTGACCTGGCGGTTGGCGCCGGGAGAGCGGGTCGGCCTGGTCGGGGTGAACGGATCGGGCAAGACCACCCTGTTGCGCGCTCTCGCCGGTGACGCGGAACCGGCGGCCGGTAAGCGGATTCAGGGCCAGACCGTCCGGATCGGCTGGCTGCGGCAGGAACTCGACGATCTACCCACCGATATGAGGGTGCTGCAAGCGGTGTCCGATGTCGCCGAGCGAACCTGGCTGGGAGACAAGGAGATCAGCGCCGGGCAGCTCGCCGAACGGCTCGGATTCACACCGGCCAAACAGCGCACTCCGGTCGGTGACCTGTCCGGCGGTGAGCGCCGCCGCCTGCAACTGACCCGCATCCTGATGAGTGAGCCGAACGTCCTGCTGCTCGACGAGCCCACCAACGACCTCGACATCGACACCCTGCAGCAACTCGAGGACCTGCTCGACGGCTGGCCCGGCACCCTGGTCGTGATCAGCCACGACCGGTATCTGATCGAGCGCATCAGCGACTCCACCTGGGCGCTGTTCGGCGACGGCAAGCTCACCAATCTGCCCGGCGGTATCGAGGAGTACCTGCGTCGCCGCGCGGCCCTCGCCGACATCGCACGCCGCCCCTCCGGAACCTCCGCGCCGACCGAAACTTCCGCTCCCGCAACCGATTCCGCCGCCTACCGCGCCGCGCGCAAGGAGTTCGGCCGGCTGGAGCGGACCCTGGAGAAACTCGGCGAGCGGGAGGAACGCCTGCACACCGCACTGGCCGAAGCCGCCACCGATCCGGAGAAGCTGGTGAGCCTCGGCGCGGAACTGAAGCAGGTGCAGGCCGAGAAGGAATCAACCGAGATGCGCTGGTTGGAACTCGCCGAAGAGGTGGGGTAGGCCGGAGGCGCCTGCGCCCGTGCAGCCGGAACCGGTTCGTCGTAAGGCGGCCGGATCGAGCGGCCACGGCGTGGCAACCTCAGAGCGCGTGGCCCAGTGGCGGCACCGGCAGGCACGCACAGGTGAAATCAGTGCCGAACGAGGTGAGCGCGATGCTGCGGTAGGCGACCTTGGTGCCGAATCCGCGCTTGAGCAACCGCCGCACCTCGGGCTGTGATTCGAGCAGCTGATAGCGGGCCGGGTTGTCCAGCTGATCGCCGTCGACGGTGATGAGGCCGAGGCGGCGCAGATTGGTCAGATAGGTGATCGCCCGGTCGGGGAAGCGCAGCGCCGCGGTCTCGCCGATCAGCGACATGCCGACCTCGATGCGCTGGGTGCCCGAACTCAACGGCCGCCCGGTGCGGATGTCGAGCGCCGGCTGCGGCCCGTCGAGGTACAGGAAGCGCAGGATCCGGGCCTCGTCGGGAGCCAGTTCGGCGAGGATGCGCGCGAAGGCCGGATGGTCGCTGTCCTCGCAGTGCACATCGGCCGAGCGGCGCAGCAGTTCGGCGCCGCGATCGCGCAGGCTCGGCGCCGAGCCGGTGGGGGCGCCCGCGGGTGCGGCATCGATACCGAGCGCCCGCCGCACCGAGTCGCGAACCTGCTCGCCGGCCTCGGAGAGCACATGCCGCGGCGGCTGCCCGGACATGCTGCCGCGCACCACCGTGGCCGTCACCCCCACTGCGGTGCCCAGGCCCCAGGCCGCGGCCTCGGTCACCGCGGAGAGCGCCACCCGCACCACACCGGTCGTGGTGCGCACGGGACCCGCCCAGCCCGGGCGGGCATCCTCGGACAGCATCAATTCGGCCGACCGGCGCGCGACGAGGTCGGTGGAGCGTGCGTCCGGGTCGGGGAAGACCGTCTCGATTTCGGTCGCACCGGTACCGGCCGCCGCGTCGGCGCCGGATTCGGCCACCACCTCGGCGTATTCGATCGAAAACTCGGCGCCGTCACCGGTTTCCGGCGCGGATCCGCTCACAGCCATACGTTCGCTACTTCCGTTCCGAAGATCAGAAGATGAGCGTAACCGGCGATGAGCCCCAGCACACCGCCATGGACGAACAAAAGCCACTCGTCCTGTTTGATCGCCGCGCGCAGCATGTCGACGAAGTCCGGCGGTTTCAGCGCCGCCATCTGCTTGGCGATGTACTGGCTGACCTGCCGGCTCTGCTGGGCGTTGAATCCGGGATCGGCGAAGGCGGCCGGTGCCAGCGATTTGGCCTCGTCGGTGAAGCGGTTCTGCAGGGTCGCGTAGTCGCGACTGCCGATCACGAACTTCAGCGCCCCCCGCATCGGCCCGAGCGCGCGGTCGGTGGCCGGGCGCAGGGTGTCCTCGAGAACCTGCATGGTGCGGTCCGAGCGCGGGCCGTTCAGCAGTTCGTCACCGACATTGGCGATCGTGATGATCTGGGTGGCCACCAATTCGGCATAGCCCTCGGTGATTTCGGGCTGCCGCTTGATCAGCAGACCCTGCCGCCACGGGCACCACCACTTCGGATAGGCGGGTTCGAAGATCATGTTGAGCCCGATCCAGTTGACCACCCAGCCGATGATCACACCGCCGACCGGCAGCACCACCAGCGGCGACCAATGCGTCAGATGCAGCACCGCGACGAGCACCAGACCCATCGGCGCGCCGAAATAGAAGCCGAAGTTCTGCATGAACCGCAACTCCTTGGCACCCAGCACCTGAAATACGGTGTTGAGCAACTGCGGCCGCGATTGGAAATATCGGATCACCATCTGTTTGACATCGAGCAGTTGTTCGATGTTCGACCCGAGTTCGTCGGTCAGTTCCTTGAGGATATCCGGAAGTTGTTCCCGGACCCGCTCGTGTACCAACTCCCGGACCTGCGCGGGCAGGTTGTACCAGAGCTGCGGATGTTCCCGGCGGGCAATCTCCTCGACGATGTCGCGGATCTGCGACTGCGCCATATCGGTCAGATGCGCGGCCAGTTCATCGGGCTCCAGTTCGCGATAGAAGTCGGCGACGCTGCCGAGTTTCGAGAGCCCTTTGTCGACCGCGATCGAGGCCATCTTGTCCGCGCGCGAGGGCACGATTCCCTGCCAGCCCATGCGGCCGTCGTACTGCAGCAGCGGCAGCACCTGAATGCGCTTGGGAAGATAGGGGAACAACCATTTCAGACCCGGTACCCGAAACCCGTGAAAGCGTAGCGGCTTGAACAGCATCAGGATGCCGGTCCAGTTGGTGATATAGCCGATGACACCCGTGAAGAGGGGGATCGTGATCAGTTCCAGCAAAATCGTCGGGTGAAAACCCAGCAAACTATCCAGCACGACACCCTCCTGCCGACCCCTTACCGGTGACCGCCGTCACACCGGCACTACAACGTACCCCGTCGGCCAGGCGAACCTTACTGTGAATTCCGGAAACGGGTCCAATTGCGACCGGAGCGACGCGGCCGGAGGCGGCAGCGAGCGTAACCACGGAGGTCGCCGTGGAGGTCGCCATGCAATTCCGCGGCTGTAGCGACGCGGCCGGAGGCGGCAGCCTGCGTAACCACGGAGGCCGCCGCGGAAGTCGCCATCCAATTCGGGTTGGAAGCCGCTACACGGTAGCGTATCGGCGGAGACTTCGATCACATCGTGCGATCGGAATGTCGCACCGGACAGCGGCAGCCGCAAGAATGACCGGAACCACATTCATGCCGCTATCGCTGTGCGGGTGTCGGCGCTCATGGCCGAGAGCCGCCGAACATGGCCGGTGGCCTTCGGGGTGCGGTAAGAATATGTGAGCGGATTCGTTCACCTGGCGATATTCGGAGAATGACGTGACAGACGACAGGACCGGACAGGATGTGGTCCGACCCGGTTCCCGCGCTGTGGAACGCAGCTCGGACGTGGAGAAGCGGCAGATCAGCAACGAAGCCCGCATGATCCGCGGCGTCTTCCGGGCTGCCGGCCTGGCAGCCGGGACCGCGGTCCGCGGCGGCCAGTGGGCCGTCGGCACCGGTCTCGAGGTCACCAAGCAGATCGCCCAGGCCGCGCTGGACGGCGAATCCTCCACCGAGATCGCCGAACGCACCGGAGCCGCACTGCAGTCCGTCGCCCGCAGCGTCCTCGGCGTCACCGAGGGTTCGGTGCGCGAGATCGTCAGCTACGTCCCCACCAACGGCCAGGCGCCCGGCCCGTCGACCGGCGGGCTGGTCCGGTCCTCGACCCTGGTCGATCTGCGCCGCCGCGGCGACAATCTGCTCGCGCGCTCGGCCGATGTGTACTTCACCGAGGAAGTCCATCCGGCCTACGACCGCATTCTCGATCAGCTGTCCTCGGACGAGGCGCGGATTCTGCGGTTCATGGCCATCAACGGCCCGCAGCCCTCGGTCGACGTGCGCACCAACCGGCCGCTGGGGATCGGTTCCGAGCTGGTCGCGGGAGATCTGACCTCGGTGCCGGAGCAGGCCGGCGTGCGGTATCCGGACCGGTCGCGGCTGTATTTGATCAACCTGAACCGGCTCGGTCTGCTGACCACTTCCGACGATCCGGTGGTGTTGAGCCGTTATATGGTGCTCGAGGTCCAGCCGATCGTGGAATCGGCGCTCAAGCAGGCCGGCCGGGTGCCCAAGATTGTGCGAAAGAGCTTGCGCCTCACCGAATTCGGCGAGGACTTCTGCAAGACCTGCTTCACCATCAACGGGTCCTGACCCGCGGCCGCCGGTCAACGCTGTGTAGCGATACGATACAGATTTTCCGATCTGCGCAGATTCGCCGGATCCGGTGGGATTGTTGAGGTATGGATTCCGATGCCGTCTCCGCGATCAGCCGGCTGAAGTTCCGGTACCTGAGAGCACTCGACACCAAATCGTGGGAAGACTTCGCCGACACGATGATCCCGGAGGCGACGGCGACCTACAGCGAGTACCTGCAGTTCGAGTCGCGTGATGCGTTCCTGGCGTTCATGCGCAATACCCTCGGGCCCCACGTCATCACCGAACATCGGTGCGACCATCCCGAGATCGATATCGACGGCGATTCGGCGACCGGCACCTGGTACCTGGCCGACACCGTGCTCATTCCCGGTCACAACATGCTGCTGCGCGGGGCGGCGTTCTACAACGACCGGTATGTGCGCTGCGACGACGGCCAGTGGCGTATCGCCCACACCGGATACGAGCGGACCTACGAGGTGGTGCTGTCGCTGTCGGACCTGCCGAGTCTGCGCCTGACCGCCAGCCGGTGGGGCGTGATCACCGGTGAACCGGGTTCGGTGCCCGATATACCGGCCGTGGTGTCGAATATCGAGGACACTCCGGGCGGGTCGGTCGAGGAAGAACCGGACGAGGCGATCGGCTGAATTTTCGGCGTCGGCTTCGCCGACGCGGGTTTTCGGCCCCCTGGGCCTCGATTTTTCCCTCCTCCGCTCAGTCGCTGCGCTCCCTCGCTCCGTCGGTCCACAATCGAGGCGGGCCGAAAACCGCCAAGGTCTACGATGCGCAATGGTGAACCGGTACCGGTTGGTCGGCGATCTGGCGGGTGGGTCCTGCGTGGTCCGGCCACGCAGTCAGTCTGCCGTCGCGACGAGGGGTTCCAGCGTCAGCTCAGGCATTTCCTTCTCGATGTACTGCAGCCGCCACTTGTCGCTGAACAGGGCCAGGATCACGCCGTCGGTGCGGGTGAAGACCTCGACGCCGCGCTGGCGGTCCAGCTCCGGCGAGGAGGCGGCGTCGGTGCGCCGGGCCAGCTGATAGGGCAGGAAGTCCAGCTGCGTTTCGACGTTGAATTCGGCCTGCATGCGGGCGGTGACCACCTCGAACTGCATCGGGCCGACCGCCGCCAGCACCGGAGAGGCGTCGCCGCGCAGATCGTTGCGCAGCACCTGCACCACGCCCTCGGAGTCGAGCTGATCGATGGCCTTGCGGAACTGCTTGTACTTGCCCGCGCTACGCGCGCGCAGGGTGGCGAAATGTTCCGGCGCGAAGGACGGAATCGGCGGGAACTCCACCTTCTTGTCCACGAACAGCGTGTGCCCGGGGGCGAGGGCGGTCGCGTTGACCAGACCGACCACATCGCCGGGGTAGGCGGTGTCGACGGTGGCGCGTTCGCGGCCGAAGACGGTGAGCGCGTATTTGGTCGCGAACGGGCGTCCGGTCTGGGCGTGTGTGACGACCATGCCGCGCTCGAATTCTCCGGAGACGATGCGCATGAACGCTAGCCGGTCGCGATGCGCGGCGTCCATACCGGCCTGCACCTTGAAGACGACCGCGCTGAACGGGTCGGCCGGCTGTCGCGGTGCGCCGTCGACGTCGGCGCGCGGGCCGGGCGGCGGGGCCAGCGCCACCAGGGTGTCGAGCAGTTGGCGCACGCCGAAGTTCAGCATTGCCGAGGCGTAGATGACCGGTGAGGTCTGCCCGGCGAGGAACAGTTCCTGATCGTGGTCCTGGCCGGTGGCCGAGAGCAGTTCGCTCTCCTCGGCCGCGGTCTCCCACGGTTCGCCCTCGCGAGCGGCGGCCTGCTCGGGCGAATACGACTCCTCCGGCGCGATGGTCGCGCCACCCGCGGTGCGGGTGAAGTGGATGTATTCGGTGGCGGCGCCCTCGGGACCGCGGCGCAGCAGGCCGCGGAAATCACCCGCGATGCCGACCGGCAGGAACAGCGGCGTGGGGGTCAGGCCGATTCGCTCGCTGATCTCGTCGAGCAGTTCCAGCGGCGCCCGTCCCGGGCGGTCCCACTTGTTGATCACGGTGATCACCGGGATGCCGCGGTGGCGGCAGACCTGGAACAGTTTGAGGGTCTGCGGCTCCAGGCCCTTGGCGGCATCGATGAGCATGACCGCGGCGTCGACGGCCGTCAGCACCCGGTAGGTGTCCTCGGAGAAATCGGAGTGGCCGGGCGTGTCGACCAGATTGATCACGCACTCGCCGTACTCGAACTGCAGCGCCGTCGAGCTGACGGAAATACCGCGCGCCTTCTCCATTTCCATCCAGTCGGAAACGGTGGATTTCCGCCCGGATTTCCCGTGGATGGCGCCGGCCTCGGAAATCATCTTCGCGTGCAGGGCCAGGGCCTCGGTGAGCGTCGATTTACCCGCGTCCGGATGGGAGATCACCGCGAAGGTGCGCCGCCGTTCCGCCTCCTGCGCCACCCGCCCGGATGTGGTCGTGCTGGCTGAGGGGGAATTCACCGATCGGCTCCTCTTCGCGGGACAGGGCAAAGCATCAGAATACGGGAACGGGCCCGTCCGGCCGGCGCCGGGCGGCGAGTGCTGTGGGGAAAGCCGCCGGTCAGGGCCGGTGTGCTGGGCATCCGATGGCGCGGCGGTCGAGATGCTGGAATCCGGCGGGGTGGGGGCATTCATCCGGAAGGGACCCGCTCGCCGGACGGCCGGGTCTATCGCGGCCGCACCGGGGTGATCCGGGTGGCGATGCGTTCCGGCCGCCGCTACGTGGATTGCCATGCCGCGCACTTCCGCGCCGAATCCGCCTGAACCGGCCGGGGCCGACCGATGGACCGGTGTCCGTTCGGCGTGCAATACCGCATCGGGGTGCGGCGCGGAAGCGGTTTCCGCTACATGCTATTGTTCTCAGGTTGTCTCGGCGAGGGTGTCGCACCCAGTGCACACCGTGATCGACGCGGCTCGGCTTCCGGCCGTTGTCGTGCGGTCATCGCCCGACGAGCAGACCCTTTCGCCAGGGCCGTCCGAATCAGGACAGTACCTGGCCAGCACACCGTCCGCCCCGGAAAGCCGTAGGAGAGTATTTCAGTCATGTCCGACGTCAGCGTCCTCGCAGCTCAGACCCGCACCGAATTCGGCAAGGGCGCCGCGCGCCGCACCCGTCGCGACGGCAACGTTCCCGCCGTCCTGTACGGCCACGGTGAGGCGCCGAAGCACCTGGCGGTCAACGCCCAGGCCTTCGCCGCGATCCTGCGCGAGCACGGCACCAACGCCGTGCTGGAGCTGGAGATCGACGGCAAGAAGGAGGTGGCGATGACCAAGTCGGTGGTCGTGCACCCCATCCGCCGCTACATCGAGCACGCCGACCTGCTGATCGTCAAGCGCGGCGAGAAGGTCGTCGTCGACGTGCCGGTCGTCCTCACCGGCGATGCCGCCGCGGGAACCCTGGTCACCCAGGAGGCCACCGTGCTGTCGGTCGAGGCCGAGGCCATGAAGCTGCCCGAGTCCATCGAAATCTCGATCGAGGGCGTCGAGGCCGGCACCCAGATCACCGCCGGCGAGATCGAACTGCCGAAGGGCACCACCCTGGCCGGTGACCCGGAGGCCCTGATCGTCAACATCATCGTCGCTCCGGCCGCCGAGGCCGTCGAGGGCGAAGGTGCGGGCGAGGCCGAGGGTGAGGCCGAGAGCGCCGAATAATTCGGTCGCTCAACGGATTTCGATGACGGAATCTGATGACGGAATCTACTGCCCCCGCGCTCGTGGTGGGCTTGGGTAATCCCGGGCCCGAATACGAGCGCACCAGGCACAATGCCGGTTTCCTGGTCGCCGATGTGCTCGCCGAGCGCATCGGCGGCCGGTTCACCGTGCACAAGAAGTCGGGCGCCGATCTGCTCGAGGCCCGGCTCGACGGGCGCAAGATACTGCTGGCCAAGCCGCGTACCTACATGAATTTGTCCGGCCGCCCCGTCGCGGCGCTGGCCCGGTTCTTCTCGGTTCCGCCCACCGAGGTCATCGTCGTGCACGACGAACTGGATCTGCCCTTCGGCAGCATCCGGCTCAAACGCGGCGGCGGCGAAGGCGGTCACAACGGCCTGCGTTCGATCTCGAATGCCCTGTCCACCAAGGACTATCTGCGGGTCCGGTTCGGTGTGGGCCGCCCGCCCGGCCGGCAGGATCCGGCCGATTTCGTACTCAAACCGTTCTCCGCGCCCGAGCGCAAAGAGGTTCCGGTACTGGTCGAACAGACCGCCGACGCGGTGGAGTTGCTGTTGCGGGTGGGGCTGGAAACCGCCCAGAACCAACTGCATTGAGTGATCTCTGCGAAGATCGGTGGCCGTGCAGGACTACACGACGATTTTCGATCGGTATCGGGGCACGCTACTGGGCGGGGCGGTCGGTGATGCGCTGGGCTGGCCGATCGAATTCCTGAAGCTGGAACAGATCCGGGATCGGTTCGGTCCCGACGGGCTCACCGGATTCGCCCCGGCGGCAGACGAATCCGCGCCCCGGCAGATCACCGACGACACCCAGATGACGCTGTTCACCGCCGAGGGGCTGTTGCGGTGCGCGCCGGGCGCGGATCCGGCGCCCGCCCTGCGTGGCGCCTATCTGCGCTGGCTGCGGACCCAACGCGAACACGCGCCCGACGCACGCCCCGACGGCTGGCTGGCGAGTCTGCCGTATCTGTACGCGGTGCGCGCACCGGGCAACGCGTGTATGGGCGGGCTGAATCGGCAGGCGCGGAGCTATCGCGAACCCCATCCCTTCGGCGTCCCGGGTCCGGTGAACGAGGACTCCAAGGGTTGCGGGACGGTCATGCGGTCCGCCCCGTTCGGATTGGCCGCCCTCGGACCCGAGGCCGCCTTCCAGGCGTCGGCGCGGTGTGCCCAGCTCACCCACGGCCATCCCACCGGATATCTGGCCGCCGGCGCCTTCGCCGCGCTGATCGACCGGCTCGTCGACGGCGCCGATCTGCGAACCGCGGTGCAGGACACCACGAGCCAGGTCGAGGCGGTCGCCGGTGGTGCGGAAACCGCCGCCGCCCTGCGCAAGGCCGTGGCCACCGCGGACGCGGGAGCCGCCACCTCCGAAGGGGTCGAACAGGTCGGGGCGGGCTGGGTAGCCGAGGAATGCCTGGCCATCGGGGTCTACTGCGCGTTGGACGCCGAGCGGACGGGGGACCTGCGCCGCGCATTCCTGTTGTCGGTCAACCACTCCGGCGATTCCGACTCCACCGGTTCCGTGGCCGGCAACATCCTCGGCGCCCGTCACGGCCTCGACGCGCTACCGCTGGATTGGTGCGGTGCGGTCGAGGGCCGCGACGATCTGGCCCGCGTCGCCGACGATCTGGTCGCCGCCTTCGTGTACCGCGACCGGACCCCGCTCGGCGACCGCTATCCGCTGGATGCCTCGGAAGATCCGGTACCGCAGCAACTCTCGTGACGATCAGTTCAGGTGCGCCGCGGTGGCCGAGCGGCGCAGCTTCCCCGAGGACGTCTTCGGCAGCGCTCCCGGGCCCAGCACGGTGACGCTGCGCGGGCGGGCGCCGACCGCGCTGAAGACCTCGTGCACGACCTCGTGCTCGATCCGGCGCACCACCTCGGGATCCTGGAAGTCGTTGCTCTCCACCACGACCGCGAAACTCTCGCGCTTCTGCCCGGCGTCCAGGCGCACCGCGACCGCGTTGCCCGGCCGCACGCCGGCGACGCGCAGCGCGGCGCGTTCGATATCGGTCGGGAAGATGTTGCGCCCGCCCATGATGATCACGTCCTTGATCCGGCCGCAGACCACCACCGAACCGTCCTCGGTTACATAGCCGATATCGCCGGTGTCGAGCCAGCCCTCGGCGTCGCGCGCGGGCCGGAAACCCTCGACGGTCACATAGCCCGCGGTGACCGCGGGTCCACGCACCTCGAGCACACCCACGGTTCGGGTCGGCAACGGCCGGTGCTCGTCGTCGACCACCCGGATCTCCAGATTGTCCACCGGCCGGCCGAGCAGAGGCAGGCGGCGCAGATTGCCGTGGTGGGCCGGGGCATCCGTCACCGGAATCGCCTTGCCGAGCGCTTCGAGCAGATCCGCGTCGACGAGGTCGACGACCTGCCCGACGCCCGGATCCGGAATCGACACCGCCAGTGTGGTTTCGGCCATGCCGTACACCGGCGTGAGCGCGGACGCGCTGAGCCCGAAGCGTTTCCCGGCTGCGGCCAGGGCCTCCATGGTGTCGGGATCGACCGGTTCGGCGCCGTTCCACATGTACCGCACACTGCTCAGATCCACGCTGCCGTCCTCGGCGCGCGCCAAGCGGCGGGTCAGCAGCGAGTAGGCGAAGTTGGGTGCGGCGGTGACCGTTCCGCGGTATTTCGAGATCAGTTCGGCCCACAGGATCGGCCGTCGCAGGAAGTCCATCGGCGTCACACAGACCACCTCGGCGCCCAATTGCATCGGCACGCTGAGGAATCCGACCATGCCCATATCGTGGAACAGCGGCAGCCAGCTGACCATCACGTCCTGATCGAGCTGGAACTTGACCCGGTCGAACATGGCGTAGGCGTTGACATAGAAGTTCTCGTGCGTGATCCGCACCGCCTTCGGCGATCCGGTGGAACCGGATGTCAACTGCTGCAGGGCGATATCGGATTCCTCGGTCGGCACCGGATCGGTATCGGATCCGGTGGCCAGGTCGTCGGTCAGGACCACGCTGATACCGCGTTCGGCCAGCAGCGGCGCCGCCACCTCGAACGGCGCGCCCAGCAGCACCGCGCGGGCGTCGATCATCCGCAGCACCGTCTCGGTGTCGCGGGCCCACAGTTGCAGATCCGTGCGCGGCGTCGGCTGATGCAGCATGGTGATCGACGCCCCGCGCATCCAGATCGCCTGGCACGCCGGCGCGATATCGGCGGGCATACCCGCCAGCACGCCGACGGCGTCGCCGTGCTCGATCCCGGCCGCCGCGAGCCCGCCCGCCATCCGTCGCGCGAGGCGGTGGATCTCGTCCCACCCCCGGCGTAGCGGCGCCTCCGGCTCCCCGGTGATCAGCCCCCGGCGGGAACGTTGTGCGGTCGCGAACATTTCCTCGGTGAACCGGCTCACCCTCGAACTCCCGTCTCCACCCGACCGGCGGTCGGCACATCTGCACTATCTCGGTGCGCGGGCGCGGCGTTAGCCGGCGCCGGAGCGTGATCGTTTCAGCGTCGCACTACGAATAACACGATGAAAATCGGAACTCGGTTCGGCCGCCTCAGCCCGCGAGGCGGTCGACGGCCTCGAGGAAGCGATCGAGCTCCTCGACGGTGACGAAGCAATGCGGCGAGGCACGCACGACGGACTCGAGCCGCCGCGCGGACATGTCGAGCAGCGTCGAGCTACGGTAGCTGACCGTCACCGTGATGTCTGCGGCACGCAGGCTCTCGCGCACCTCGTTCGGATCGACACCGTCGACGGTGAACGAGACGATGCCGGAATGTTCGGTTCCCAGGTCCCGCACCGTGACTCCCCGGATCGACGGCAGATTCTCGCGCAGATGCCGCGCCTTGGCGGCCACGTCGGCGAAGACGTTCTCCGGCCCCAGATCCAGCAGATACCGCACCGCCGCGCCGAGGCCCAGTCGCGCCGCCACGTCGCATTCCCAGAATTCGAAGCGGCTCGCGTCGGGAGCCACGCGGTACTCCTGGGGTCCGGTCCACGCGGCGCTGTGCAGATCGAGGCGGCTGGGTTCGAGTTCGCGGCAGGCGTCGGGGTGGACGTAGAGGAAGCCGGTGCCGCGCGGGCCGCGCAACCACTTGCGGCCGGTGGCCGACATCGCGTCGACGCCCAGCTCCGCGACATCGATATCGATCTGACCTGCGGATTGGCAGGCGTCCAGCAGTACCAGCGCACCGACGCGATGGGCGATGCGGGTGGCCTCGGCAACCGGGTTGACCAGGCCGCCGTTGGTGGGAGCGTGCAGTAGCGACACGATCTTCACGCGGTCGTCGAGCATGGCGTCGAGGGCCACCAGGTCGATCTGCCCGGTGTCGTCGCTGGGAATCGTCTCGACGGTCGCCCCCGCCGCCCGCGCCCGCTGCAGGGCCGCGATCACATTGCTGGCGTAGTCCGAACCCGAGACCAGAATGCGATCGTCCGTCCGCAGCGGTACGGCGTAGAAGAAATCCGACCAGGAACGCGAGGCACTGTCGCTCAGGGCGATCGCCGCGGCGTCGGTGTTGATCAACGACGCGATCGCGGTCTTGACCGCCGCCAGATCGTCGAGCCGTTCCGAGGCGGCGCGATATCCGCCGATCTCGGCCTCCCGCCGCAGATGCGCGACGACGGTATCGACGACGACGCGCGGGGGTAGTGAGGACCCCGCGCTGTCGAGGAAGACCGGCGGCGGTCCGGCGGTGTCGTAGGCGGGGATATCGGCGCGCAGGCGGTCGCTATCGAGCACCCTGTCGACGGTAGGCCATCACCAACCACCGCCGCCGGACGCCGTCCCGAGAACGGCCCGGATCAGCCGCGCGGACTCGGCGGCCATCTGTTCCGGCGGACACGGCCGGCCGTTGTCGAGCCACCACACGATCGACTGGACGAACATCGCCCCGACGATGCCGGGCACGAAATCGGTCGCGGACTGTCCCGGGAGATGTGCACTGGACATGGCCGCGAGGGTGGTGCGCATGCGGTCGGTGAACCACGGACTTCCCTTGCGGCCCAGCAATGCCGCGTACAGGCGGTGATAGCGGTCGATATGGGCGAAGAAGCCGGCCCAGCGCTGTTCGGGCGAGCGCTCGGCGTCCGGATCGCCGGCGGTCATCTCCGTCATCGCCTCGTCGAAGATCTGCTCGACGAGTTCGTATTTGTCGCGATAGTTGCGGTAGAACGCGGCCCTGCTGACCATCGCCCGCGTGGTGAGTTCCCCGACCGTGATCCGGTCGAAGCCCCGCTCTTCGATCGCCTCGATCAACGCCTGCCGCAGCAGGGTGCGAGTGCGGACGACGCGCACGTTCTGCTGAGACATTTTCGGCTCCTTGTCTGTTTCGGGACAGATCCGCCGAGATGAATCTTGTCGTGGCACAGGAAGTTTCGGAAGCTGGACAGTGCGTTCGGAACGAGACAGATTGTCTCGCGGAAACCTTACCTGCGAAACGAGAGAAGATGCCATGCGTGCTGTACGGGTGACGGAGTTCGGCGATCCCGAGGTGCTGGTTCCGGCGGAAGTCGCGGAACCGGAACCCGCCGCCGGGCAGGTCCTGGTGGAGGTCGAGCGGGCCGGTGTGGCCTTCGGCGACGTGATCGTGCGATCCGGCCGGTATCCGCTACCGCTGCCGTGGATCCCCGGGCTGGAGGTCGGCGGGCGGGTCGTCGGCCTCGGTGCCGGCGTCGATCCGGCGCTGCTCGGCCGGGCGGTGGTGGCGACGACGGTCGGCCAGGCCGGTGGATACGCCGAACTGGCCCTGGCCCCGGCGGCATATACCTTCCCGGTACCGGACGGTCTGCATCCGGAGGTCGCGCTCACCGTGTTCCAATCCGGCGCGGTGGCGCGCGGTCTGCTCGCGGCGATGGCGGTGCGGCCCGCGGAGACGGTGCTGGTCACCGCGGCCGCGGGCCGGATCGGTTCGATGCTGGTGCAGACCGCGAAGGCCGCGGGCGCGCGGGTGATCGGCGTGTCGAGTGCGGCGAAGACGGCCGCCGTCGCGGAATTCGGTGCCGATCACGCCCTGGATTACGGGTCCGGGGACTGGGCCGAGCGGGTGCGCGCGCTCACCGGCGGCCGGGGCGTGGACGTCGTGCTCGACGCGGTCGGCGGCGCGGTCGCCGCGCAGGCCCTCGCGGCGGCCGCCGACGGTGCGGGCCGGATCGGCCTGTACGGCTTCGCCTCCGGCGACTGGGCGGCCCTCGACGCCCTCGGCGTGGCTCGGCGGGGACTGACGGTGACCGGTGCGCTCGGCGTCGTCATCCGCAAGTCCGATGCCGAACAGCGGGCGGACGCCGAGCAGGCCCTCGCCGCGGCGGTGCGCGGTGAACTGGTGCCCCGGATCCACGCCCGGCTGCCGCTCGCGGCGGCCGCGGCCGCCCATCGGGAAGTGGAACAGCGGCGTTCGGTGGGGGCGGTGGTGCTGGTGGTACGGCCGTGACCGGCATGTTCACCATTTCGACGGATTTTGTGTCGGTGCGCGCGGCTACCCTGGTTCGAGCGACGGAAGAACCGGGCGCGGTCTCTCGTTGCACTGCTACACGCAATACCGGCACTCGGTCGATGCGGCACTGTCGCCGGCATGGGCTCAGGGTGAGCGGAACGCGGTGGGTGATCCCCCGCAGGCTCGAGCGGAGGTTGGCATGGCGGTAACGGTGGACAAGGCGCCGGCCGGGTTGGGTGCCGGTTTGTCTTCGCGCGCCGCGGCGGAGGCATATGTGGGAGGTGTCTGTTTCAAACAGGGCCCACCGGCGTTGATCGGTGCCGAACTGGAGTGGCTCACCGCTCGCGGGGAGCTGTCGGCGCCGGATTCGCGTCCGCGCTTGTCGATGCTCGCGGATGCGCTGGGTCCTTATGCCCCGCAGTCTATTTCGCCCGATTCGCCCGCCAAAGTACTTCCCGGTGGCAGCCGGATCACCATCGAACCCGGTGGTCAGATCGAACTGTCCAGCGCCCCCTTCGCCGATGCCGCGCAACTCTGCGCCCGGCTGCTCGAGGATTCTCGCTTTCTCTCCGGTCTCCTCGAAACCCGATCCATCCGAACGTATTCCGCCGCCGCCGATGCCGGCCGGCGGGCCCGCCGGGTGCTTCGCCTACCGCGTTATCGCGCGATGGAACGGGCCTTCGCGGGGGTGGGCCCGTACGGCAAGCTGATGATGTGCAATACCGCCGCCACGCAGGTCAGCGTGGACGCGGGTGCCGATCCCGCGGAGATCGCGGCTCGCTGGAACGCGCTGTACGCGGTCGGCCCGGCCCTGGTGGCGGCGTTCGCCTGTTCGCCGAGTCTGCACGGGGCTCCCACCGGCGCCTGGGCGTCGCAGCGGATGCGCACCTGGTTGCGGCTCGATCACACCCGCACCCGGCCGCCGGTGCGGAGCTGGGCCGATCCGCTCACCGAGTACGGCCGCTGGGCGCTGGATACCCCGTTGCTCTGCGTGCGGCGTGGCCCGGCCGAGGCGGATTGGACGGCGCCGCCGGGCGCGACCTTCGCCGATTGGCTGTGTGGTGCGCTCGACGACGAGATCGGCCGCCGCCCGGAGGTCGAGGATCTCGACTACCACCTGACCACGGTCTTTCCCCCGGTGCGGGCGGCCGGACATCTCGAGGTCCGCTATCTGGACGCACAGCCGGGTGATCAGTGGTCGGTGCCGATCCACGTCGTGGACGCGCTGATGTCGGCGCCGGCGGTCGTCGCGGAGGCCACCGCGCTGGCCGAGCCGGTCGCCGACGAATGGGCCTCGGCCGCCCGCTGCGGCCTGGCCGATCCCGAGATCCGTTCCGTCGCAGTCGAATTGCTGACTCTCGCCGCCGAACACGCCCGCAGCGACGAGGCGGCCGAGCAGGTGTGGGCCGCGGTGCGGCGATGTCGCCGCGGGCGCATTCCGGACGGGGAGGTCGCCCGCTGCGCACCCGCCGAGACGGCCGAATGAGTACGACCGGCGGCGCGCACCTCGCTGCGGTGCGACGAGGCCGCCGGGCACGACCCTTGGGAGAGCACTGATGACCGTTCACATCGGAACCGATCACGCCGCGGCCGAGCGATTACGCACACAGATCGCGGAGGTCCTGACCCGCGCCCGCGCCCGCACGACGGTGCTGACCGAGGCGGTCGACGAGGCCGAGCTGGTTGCCCAGCATTCGCCGCTGATGAGCCCGCTGGTGTGGGATCTGGCGCATATCGGCAACCAGGAGGAACTGTGGCTGGTCCGCGATGTCGGCGGGCGTGAGCCGGTGCGGGCCGATATCGACCACCTCTACGACGCCTTCCGGCATGCCCGGGCCGACCGTCCGGCGCTGCCGCTGCTGGATCCGGTGCAGGCACGCGGGTACGTGCGCACCGTGCGCGACAAGGTGCTCGATGTCCTGAATTCCAGTCCGCTGCGGGGAAACCGTCTGGTGGACAGGGGTTTCGCCTTCGGCATGATCGCCCAGCACGAGCAACAGCACGACGAGACCATGCTGGCCACCCATCAGCTGCGCGCGGGCGTCGCGGTGCTGACAGCCGCGCCCGCACCGGCCGCGCGCGTCGCGGTCGGCGACGAAGTCGTCGTTCCCGCAGGCGAATTCACCATGGGCACCTCGTCTGACTCGTGGGCACTCGACAACGAGCGCCCCGAACATCGCGTCCAGCTGCCCGGCTTCGCGATCGACGCGGCGCCGGTGACGAATGCGCAGTATCTGGCGTTCATCGACGACGGCGGCTATCACCGGCCCGAGCTGTGGTCGGAGCGTGGCTGGGCCCATCGTGTGGACGCCGATCTGGAAGCACCCCAGTTCTGGGAGCGAGACAGCGACAACCGCTGGTGGCGACGGGTTTTCGGCACCCTGGCGCCGGTGCGCCCGCAGCAGCCGGTGGTGCATGTGTGCTGGTTCGAGGCCGAGGCCTACGCCAACTGGGCCGGGAAGCGTTTGCCCACCGAGGCCGAATGGGAGAAGGCCGCGCGGTTCGATCCGGCCACCGGGCGGTCGCGGCGATATCCGTGGGGCGACGCCGAACCCGACGAGACCACCGCCAATCTGGGGCAGCGCCATCTGGAACCGGCCGATGTCGGCGCGTACCCGGCCGGTGCGTCACCGTCCGGGGTGCATCAGTTGATCGGCGACGTCTGGGAATGGACCGCATCGGGTTTCGAGCCGTATCCCGGATTCGCCGCGTTCCCGTACCGCGAATACTCCGAGGTGTTCTTCGGCGGTGACTACCGCGTCCTGCGCGGCGGATCCTTCGGCACCGACCCGGTCGCCTGCCGCAGCACCTTCCGCAACTGGGACCACCCGATCCGCCGTCAGATCTTCTCCGGCTTCCGCCTCGCCCGCGACCTGCGACCGGACGAGCGCTGATGTGCCGACATCTCGGCTATCTGGGACCGCCGGCTCCGGTCGGTGAACTGCTCACCCGTGGCACGCATTCGCTGCGCACCCAGTCGTGGGCGCCCGACGATATGCGCCACGGGGGAACCGTCAACGCCGACGGTTTCGGAGTCGCGTGGTGGACCGGGGCAGGAACCGCGAGCCGCTATCGCAACCCCGCGCCGATCTGGACCGACCCCGCGGTCGAAGAGGTGCTGCCGCAGCTGTCCTCGCCCGCGGTGCTGGCCGCGGTGCGTTCGGCCACGGTCGGTATGCCGGTGGAGCGAACGGCCTGTGCTCCGTTCACCGACGGCGGATGGGCGTTCAGCCACAACGGCGTGATCCAGAACTGGCGCACGGTATTGCCCGCGGTGGCAACGCGGTTCGGGTCGCCGGATCTGCTGGATGCCGAATCCGCGACCGATTCGGCCGCGCTCTGGGTGGTGCTGCGTGCCGCGTTGAACGGAATCGGCGCGATGTCTTCGACCTTCGCAGGCCGCAGCGAGTCCGACGCCCGGCTCCGGGCGGTCGCCGCCGCGGTGTCGGCGACGGTTCGCGCCGTACTGGCGCAGGCGCCGAGTGCCCGGCTGAACCTGTTGCTCGGGGACGGCGAAACATTCTGGGCCACAACCGTTCACCATTCGCTGTCGGTGCTCGTCGCCGACGATTTCGCGGTGGTGTCCTCCGAACCGTACGACGACGACCCGCGCTGGCAGGCGATTACCGACCGGCAGCTGCTGACGGTGCGGCCCGGCCTTCTCGTGGTCGAGCCGCTGGACGCGGCACAACCTGTTCTCTCCGCAGGACCTGATGAATCCGAAAGGGCCCGTACATGATCGAACCGACGCTGGACATCCACCTCACCGACGACGATCTCGACGCAGCCCTGCGATCGGACGCTCGGATCGGACTCACCGCGAATCCGAAAACGCTGCCGCCGAAGTGGTTCTACGACGCGCGCGGCAGCGAACTGTTCGAAGCGATCACCGAACTGCCGGAGTACTACCCGACTCGCACGGAGCGCGCGTTACTGGAGCGGGTGGTCGGCGAGATCGCGCGCACCGCTCAGGCCGAGGTACTGGTGGAGCTGGGCGCAGGCTCGGCCGCCAAGACGCGTCTGCTGCTCTCGGCGCTGTTGTCCGAGGGGCCGCTGAAGACCTATGTGCCGCAGGATGTGTCGGTGTCGGCGCTGCGCGGTGCCGCCGAGCAGATCAGCACCGAATTCCCGAATCTCGCGGTGCACGGGGTGGTCAGCGATTTCACCCGAACCCTGCACAATCTCCCGCGCGGCGGTCGCCGCATGATCGCCTTCCTGGGCGGCACCATCGGCAATCTGGTCCCGCAGGAGCGGGCCGAATTCCTGGCCGGCATTCAGCAGGTGCTCGAGCCGGGTGAGCAACTGCTGCTGGGGGCCGGACTGGTCACCGATCCGGCCGTGCTGGTGCCCGCCTACGACGACGCCGCGGGAGTGACGGCCGAATTCAACCGAAACGTCCTGCACGTGTTGAACTCTCGCTTGCATGCCGACTTCGACCCGGACGCCTTCGCCCATATCGCCCACTGGGACGCGGAGAACGAATGGATCGAGATGCGGTTGGCGGCAACCCGGGATATGAGGGTCACGGTCGCCGACCTCGACCTGGTCGTGGACTTCGCCCAGGGTGAGCAGATGCGCACCGAGATCTCGGCCAAGTTCCGCGTCGACGGACTCGGCCGGGAACTGGACAGCGCCGGATTCGCCACCGAACAGGTGTGGACCGATCCGGACGACCGCTTCGCCCTGGTCCTCGCCGAACGACGCTGATCGCCCGGCGCGGGTTCTGCGCCGAGGTCAGTTGCCGATGACCGCGGCCAGCCACTCGACGGCCGGCCGCAGGTCTTCCCAGGCGGCTCGGACTTCGGTCGCGGCGCGCGGTGTTTCCAGCCAGGGCGGTGCGCCGAAGTCCTTGTGGATCACGAGAGATTTGTGGCGCAGCAGGTCGATGCGCGGATGGTCGGCGGGGAAACCCTTGGGACGGGTCTTCAGTTGCTCCCCGCCGATCACATAGCCGACTGCCGCCAAACCGTCCAGCAGCGCCTGCAATTCGTAGCCGCGCACCTCGTCGTCGATGGTGGTGCGCAGCCGCGCGAGCTGCTCGGGCGTGGGCGCGTACACCCCGCCGGCCACATACAGCCCGGGCGCGCCGATCTGGACGTACCACCCCGCTCCGGGGGCGGTACGGACCACCGCGCCCTGATGGTCCTTGTAGGGCGCCTTGTTCCTGGAGAACCGCACGTCGCGATACGGCCGGAAGATCTTCGCCGGTCCGAAGTCGTTCTCCAGTTCCGTGGTGAGCGCGATCATCGGCGCCCGCACGGACTGTTCGTAGACGTGTTTGTTGGCGGTCCAGAAAGCCTTCGAGTTGTCGGCTTCCAAATCCTCGTAGAAGTCGAGCCCGGCGAACGGGAACCCTGCGAATCCGCTCATACCGCCAACTTAGCGACCGCCGCGGACATGTTCCGCGGCGCCCGCTCCGACCGGCCGCCGCTCAGTCGCCCGGCTCGTCGACCACCTCGATGGCGGCGACTTCGGCGGGCCGCTCGTCCTCGTCGCGCAATTCCTGACGATGCCGGCGGCGGGTCCATTCCTGGTCGAGTTCGCTGCGAATCCCCAGGCGGCCGTCGTCGTCGTTCTCGTGATACCTGATCTCCAGGTCGTCGGGCGGATCGTCGATGTAGCGCTGATATTCGCGGATCTCGTCGGCCTGTTCATCGTCACCGAGGTCGTAATCCAGGTCTTCGCGCTCGTCATCGCCCATTTCGAACACCTCGTCCATCAACGGGTAAGTGTCGTCGTCGGCCATCCGTGCCCACCTCTCTCGCAGGCCCGGCACACCCTCAACATTCGCGGTGCACCCTACGACCAACGCTACCGCTGATCACGAAAGAAGAGGAGAGAACAAAGACCAATACAAAATCAGCCGCCCCTTAGGATAGACATCCAAAGGAACGACTGATTTCGCAAGCACATGGGTAACTCCCCGGGCACCCCCGAAAGCCGACACGCCCCGAAGGCGAGACCGACTGCCAACTCACCGCCCACCCGACGACACGCTGAATACGCGGAGAGGCGGAACGGCTTAAGCGGAGCCGTTGAACAGGCCGGTGACCGACCCGTTCTCGAAGACCTCGCGGATCGTCCGCGCCAGCAGCGGGGCGATCGACAGCACGGTCAGCGAGGGGAACTTCTTGTCCTCGGTGATCGGCAGGGTGTTGGTGACGATGACCTCCTTGGCGCCGCAGGAGGCCAGGCGCTCCGCCGCGGGGGAGGACAGCACGCCGTGGGTGGCGGCGATGACCACATCGCCGGCCCCGGCCTCGCGCAGCACGCGCACGGCCTCGGCGATGGTGCCACCGGTGTCGATCATGTCGTCGATCAGGATGCAGGTGCGGCCCGCGACGTCACCGACGGGACGATGCGACTTGACCTGGTTCGGCACCAGCGGGTCGCGGGTCTTGTGGATGAACGCCACCGGCGCGCCACCGAGCGCGTCGGCCCACTTCTCGGCCACCTTCACGCGACCGGCGTCGGGGGAGACGATGGTGACGTTCTCGGTGCTGTAGTGGTTGCGCACGTACTCCGACAGCTGGACCAGCGCGTGCATGTGGTCGACCGGGCCGTCGAAGAAGCCCTGGATCTGATCGGTGTGCAGGTCGACGGTGATGATGCGGTCCGCGCCGGCGGTCTTGAGCAGATCGGCGACCAGGCGAGCGGAGATGGGCTCGCGGCCGCGGTGCTTCTTGTCCTGGCGGGCGTAGGGGTAGAACGGCAGGACGGCGGTGATCCGCTTGGCCGAACCGCGCTTGAGCGCATCGATCATGATGAGCTGTTCCATCAGCCACTGGTTCAGCGGAGCCGGAAAGCTCTGCAGCACAAAGGCATCCGAGCCGCGTACCGATTCTTCGAAGCGAACGAAGATCTCGCCGTTGGCGAACTCGCGGGCGGTTTGCGGCGTGATCGCGACGTCGAGTTCCTTCGCGACCTGCTCGGCCAGCTCGGGGTGAGCGCGCCCCGAGAACAGCATCAGGTTCTTCTGGTTATCGGTGGAGAACGCGGTCACTCTGTGTTGCCATCCTTTTGCTCGGTTGCCTGACTCGCTCTGTCATCGGCCGCGATCGCCTCCGCCGCCGCCTGCGCCGCGGCCGTCCCGGGACGATACCGCTGCACCCAGCCCTCAATGTTCTTCTGCGCTCCGCCGGACACCGCCAGCGCTCCCGGCGGAACGTTTCTACGCAGCACAGTACCCGCTGCCGAATATGCGCCATCGCCCACGGTCACCGGCGCCACGAACATCGTGTCGCTGCCCGTGCGCACATGCGAACCCACGACGGTGTGGTGTTTCTTCACCCCGTCGTAGTTGACGAACACGCTCGATGCGCCGATGTTGCTGTATTCGCCGATCGTGGCGTCGCCGACGTAGGTCAGATGCGGGACCTTCGAATGCGCGCCGATCGAGGCGTTCTTGGTCTCCACGAATGCGCCGATCTTGCCGGATTCGCCGACGATGGTCCCCGGTCGCAAATAGGCAAACGGCCCGATTGTGGCGGCGGCCGCGATGGTCGCGCCCTCGCCGTGGGTCCGGACCACCTTCGCGCCCTCGCCGACGAGCACATCGGTCAGGGTGGAATCGGGGCCGACCTCGGCATCCTCGCCGATCACGGTATTGCCGAGCAGTTGCACGCCGGGGCGCAGCACCGCGTCGCGGCCGATGCGCACACTCGCATCCACCCAGGTGGTGGCCGGATCGATGACCGTGACTCCGGCGCGCATATGGCGCTCGAGGATGTAGCGGTTCAGCGTGCGGGCGGCCTGGGCCATCTGCACCCGGTCGTTGACGCCGGTGACCTTGGCGGCGTCGACCAGACGCGCGCCGTGCACCGGATTACCGGCCTCGCGCGCCAGCTTCAGGACATCGGTCAGATACAGCTCGTGCTGGGCGTTGGCGGTCGTCAGGCGGCTGATCATCGTCCGCAGCACGGCGACGTCGAAAACGTAGACGCCGGAATTGACTTCGTTGATCGCCGCCTGCTCCGGCGTGGCATCGGCGTGTTCGACGATCTCGAGCACACCGCCGTCGGCGTCGCGCACGATCCGGCCGTACCCGTTCGGATCCTCCGGAACGAAGGTCAAAACCGTGACCGCGGAACGCGGTTGATAACTGCGATGCTCGTCCAGCAGGGCCGAGAGGGTGTGCCCGTCCAGCAGCGGCACATCGGCGGAGGTCACCAGCAGGTCGCCGGCGAAGTCCGCGGGCAGCGCCGTCAGGGCGCACTGCACCGCGTGCCCGGTGCCCAGCTGCTGTTCCTGCACCGCGGAGGTGATCTCGCGACCCAGTTCTGCCGCAACGGAATTCACCGCGGCGCCGACCTGTTCGCGGTCGTGGCCGATCACCGTGATCAGGGCGGTGGGGTCGATCTCGTTCGCCGCGTGCAGGGCGTGCTCGAGCATGCTGCGCCCGGCGAGCGAATGCAGCACTTTCGGTGTCTTGGACCGCATTCGAGTTCCGGCACCGGCGGCGAGAACGACGACGGCGGTCTGCTGTGGCATGGATCTCCCTCGGCTGCCTGTCATCGTGCTGGTACGCGCTGTCTTTGGCCTGCGGCTGTCGCAGCCTGCGCCGGACCTTCGCAGATCCGGCCTGCGGCGGGCCCGGCGGCTGGCCGTCCGCCCACACCCTAGTCCACTCGGACCCGGGCCCCGGCTCGGGGCTTCACTCGATATTCACGCAGGTCACAGCCCCATCGCCAGCTCCGCCGCCAGGACTCGAACCTGAACTAACTGAACCAAAATCAGTGGTGCTGCCATTACACTACGGCGGATCGTCGCACCGATGAACCCTACGGGCCCACCACTACGCACGGCATGCGCGCAATATCCTCGCACGTTTCCCCGCATCTCCGCGAATTGCGGGCAGATTTTCCCACGCGTGGTCGCGGGTCTGCGAGATGGCCCGGTCGCGGTCCGGTAAATTTGCACAACGCAACATCTGATTTCGAAAGCACATGGGTAACTCGTCGGGCACGCCCTGACCGCAGGTGCGTTGCCGACCGCCGGCCCGGCCGAGAAATCTCCAGGTACCTACGACCGGCAAGATTCCCGGAGAGGCGGGGGAGAGAGGCGGGGGAGCAGCGATGACTTCGGGTGATGCGGCGCGGGTGCCGCGCCCGCGGATGACCGGAACGCAGCGGCGCCAGCAGTTGATCGAGATCGGGCGGGCGCTGTTCGCCGAACGCGGATACGACGCCACCTCCATCGAGGAGATCGCCCAGCGCGCTCAGGTCTCCAAACCCGTTGTGTACGAACACTTCGGCGGTAAGGAAGGGCTCTACGCGGTGGTCGTCGACCGTGAGATGTCGACGCTCCTGGACATGATCACCTCGTCGCTGACCCGGAACCGCTCCCGCGTCCGGCTGGAACAGGTCGCCCTGGCGCTGCTGACCTATATCGAGGAGCGCACCGACGGTTTCCGGATCCTGATGCGCGATCAGCCCGCCTCGGCCGCCGCCGGCACCTATTCCAGCCTGCTGAACGAGGCGGTCAACCAGGTCGCGCACATCCTCGCCGGCGATTTCGAACGCCGCGGCTTCGACACCAGTCTCGCCACTCTCTACGCGCAAGCCCTGGTCGGCATGGTCGCCACCGCGGCCACCTGGTGGCTCGACGAGCGGCAGCCCTCCAAAGAGGTGGTCGCCGCGCATCTGGTGAACCTGTGCTGGAACGGACTCACCCACCTCGAGGCCGATCCGCAGCTGGCCTCCGAATGGCCGAGCGCGACACCCGGCTGACCGGCGGTGGCGATGCCGGGGGGGTAATAGGGGACCGAACTGGACGGTTAGCCCATTGTTTGCGAAGGAGACTGGTCTTAATGCTCGATTCCGCTGGCGACGGCCGGTCGGATGGTACGGTTCACCCATCCTTCAAGTGCTGTTCGAGCTGTGATGTCGGTCAACTTCGGGATATCGGTCTACTTCAGGATGGCTGGTTTGAGGACAGGCGGATCTGATGGCTAGGCAAGCGCGTGCGGAAATCACCCGCGATTCGGTGCTGGCAGGCGCGGCCGACGTCTTTCTGCGACTCGGTTACGCGAATGCGAGCCTCAGCGAGATCATCTCGCAATCCAACGTCACCAAGGGCGCACTGTACTTCCACTTCGGATCCAAGGAAGAACTCGCGCGCGCCGTAGTCGACCAGGGCAACGAACGACTGCGCGGCGCCTGCCAGGGCTTCTTCGACCCGCGCGTGCCCGCCCTCGAAGCCGCCATCGGCATCACCTACGTCGTCGCCGACCTCACCATGAACGATCCGATGGTGGGCGCGATGCTCAAACTCACGCACCAGATCGGTGACTATCGCGGCGCCTCGGGCGAGAACATCACCAAGACCTGGGGCGAAACCCAGATACTGCTCGCCGAGCGGGCCATCGCCCAGGGCGATCTCAAGCCCGACCTCGACCCCGAAACCATCGGCCTTCTCCTGCAGGAGATGACCGCCGGAGTCCACATCACCGCCGTCGGCACCGAATCCATCGACCAGATGGCGGTGCGCATGGAACGCATGTGGTACTTCCTGCTGCCCTCGATCGTGCCGGACGAGAAGGTGGCGTACTTCCGGGAATTCGCGGCCCGGCGGCTGCGCAGGTACGTGCCGTAATCGGTCGCGACGTCAGACGACGGTACCTGTGAACGCCGGAGCCCGCATTCGCGAGATGTGCGCCTGAGTGGTTCTCGGCCGCCTCGATTGTGGACTGACGGAGCGAGGGAGCGCAGCGACTGAGCGGAGGAGGGACAAATCGAGGCCTGAGGGCCGAGAACCCCGCCGGAGCGAAGCGGAGGCCGAAAACATAGACTCGATTGGTCGCTCTGATTCGCAGATCTGTGCAGCCGGGAGTTTCTTTCATGCCGAGCCATCGCCCACCTCTTGCGGGACTGGCCGAGGTGGCCGGTGCCGATGCCGCGCTGAGTCAGGTTCGGGAATTGATCGGGCGCTCCTCGGTGCAACTGGTCGCGCCCTCGGCGATCCGGCCGTTCGTGGCGGCGACCGTCGCGGCCGCGCGGCCGCTGGTGGTGGTGACCGCTACCGGGCGGGAGGCCGACGATCTGACCGTCGAGCTGAGCGAGATCATCGGCGATCGGGTCGCGCTGTTCCCGTCCTGGGAGACGCTGCCGCACGAACGATTGTCGCCCAGCGCCGACACCGTGGGCCGGCGGTTGCAGGTGCTGCGGCGGCTGGCGCATCCGGAGGATCCGGGCCATCCGGAACCGCTGCAGGTGGTGGTGACCACGGTCCGGTCGCTCATGCAGCCGATGGCCCCCGGACTGGGCGAGATCGAACCCGTCGTGCTGCGCGTCGGCGCCGAATTCGATTTCGACGAATTGACCACGAGGCTGGTCGAATTCGCCTACGAGCGCGCCGATATGGTCGGCAAGCGTGGCGAATTCGCGGTCCGTGGCGGCATTCTCGACCTTTTCCCGCCCACCGCCGATCACCCGGTGCGCGTGGAATTCTGGGGCGACGAGATCAGCGAACTGCGCGCGTTCTCGGTCGCCGACCAGCGTTCGCTCACCGAGGTCGAGGTGGATCTCGTTGTGGCACAGCCCTGCCGGGAACTGTTGCTGACCGAGGACCTACGCGAATCCGCGGCGAAGGTGGCCGCGGACAACCCGGCCGACGCGGCGCTGGTCGAAATGCTGGAGAAGCTTGCGCAGGGCATCCCCGTGGAGGGCATGGAGGCGCTGCTGCCGGTGCTGCGGCCGGGCGAGCTCCAGTTGCTCACCGATGTGGTGCCGCCGCAGTCGCATGTGCTGCTGTGCGATCCGGAGAAGATCCGCACCCGCGCCGCCGATCTGGTCCGCACCGGACAGGAATTCCTCGAGGCGTCGTGGACGGCAGCCTCCTTCGGCGGTTCGGCCCCGTTGGGCGCGCACGGTCTGGATCTGGCGTCCTCGGCGTATCGCGGCCTCGATGTCGTGCGGGCCGGTGCCGAGTCGCGCGGATTGCCGTGGTGGACGCTGAGCCCGCTGGCCGCCGACGACCCCGCGGAGATCGTGCTGCCGGTGCTGTCGGCCCCGGCGGCCCGCGGTTCGGAGGAACTGGTCGCGACCGTCTTCGCCTCGCTGCGCGCGCACGTGACCACCGGTGGGCGCGCGGTGATCGTGGTCGCGGGACACGGTACGGCGCAACGCATTCAGGAACGCCTCGCCGATGCCGAGGTGCCGGCCGCGGCGCTCGAGCCGGGCGCCGAACCGGTGCGCGGGCTGGTCGGTGTGCTGTGCGGTTCACTGCACGACGGCATCGTGTTCGACGACGCGAAACTGGTCGTCATCGCCGAATCCGATCTGACCGGCAACCGCGTCACCGCGCCCGGCGAGGGGAAGAAGCTCCCCGCCCGCCGGCGCAATCAGGTCGATCCGCTGGCATTGAGCTCGGGCGATATGGTCGTGCACGATCAGCACGGCATCGGCCGGTTCGTGGAGATGATCGAACGCACCGTCGGCGGCGCTCGGCGCGAATACCTGGTGATCGAATACGCGCCCAGCAAGCGCGGCCAGCCCGGCGACCGGTTGTACGTGCCGATGGACTCGCTGGATCAGCTCTCCCGCTACGTGGGCGGGGAGATGCCGAGTCTTTCCAAACTCGGCGGATCCGACTGGGCGAATACGAAACGCAAGGCGCGCAAGGCCGTTCGCGAGATCGCCACCGAACTCGTGCAGTTGTACGCCGCGCGGCAGGCCGCGCCCGGCCACGCGTTCGCCCCCGATACGCCGTGGCAGCAGGAGATGGAGGACGCGTTCGCGTTCACCGAGACCCACGACCAGCTCACCGCTATCGCCGAGGTGAAGGCCGATATGGAGCGCCCGGTCCCGATGGACCGGGTGATCTGCGGCGACGTCGGCTACGGCAAGACCGAGATCGCGGTGCGCGCGGCGTTCAAGGCCGTTCAGGACGGTAAGCAGGTCGCCGTGCTGGTGCCGACAACGCTGCTGGCACAGCAACATCTGCAGACCTTCGCCGAACGCGTCGCCGGATTCCCGGTCACGGTGAAGGGTCTGTCCCGCTTCACCGATCCGGCGGAATCGCGCGAGGTGATCGACGGTATGGCCACCGGTGAGGTCGACATCGTGGTCGGCACGCACCGGCTGCTGCAGACCGGTCTGCGGTGGAAGGAACTCGGCCTCGTGATCATCGACGAGGAGCAGCGGTTCGGCGTCGAGCACAAGGAACACATCAAGGCGCTGCGCACCCACGTCGACGTGCTGACCATGTCGGCCACGCCGATTCCGCGCACCCTGGAGATGAGCCTGGCCGGGATCCGCGAGATGTCGACCATTCTCACCCCGCCCGAGGAGCGCCACCCCGTCCTCACCTACGTCGGCGGCTACAACGACAAGCAGGTGGCCGCTGCCGTGCGCCGGGAACTGCTGCGCGACGGCCAGGTCTTCTACGTGCACAACCGCGTCTCCTCGATCGACAAGGCCGCCAAGCGAATTCGCGAACTGGTGCCCGAGGCGCGGGTGGCGGTGGCGCACGGCCAGATGAACGAGGACACGCTGGAGAAGACCGTGCAGGGCTTCTGGGAGCGCGAGTTCGACGTGCTGGTGTGCACCACGATCATCGAAACCGGTCTGGACATCTCCAACGCCAATACGCTGATCGTCGAACGGGCCGACGCTCTGGGACTTTCGCAGCTGCACCAGCTGCGCGGCCGGGTCGGGCGCAGCCGGGAACGCGGATACGCCTACTTCCTGTACCCGGCCGAGAAGCCGCTCACCGAAACGGCCTACGACCGCCTCGCCACCATCTCGCAGAACTCCGATCTCGGCGCGGGTATGGCCGTGGCGATGAAGGACCTCGAAATCCGCGGCGCCGGAAACGTTCTCGGCGCCGAACAGTCCGGACATGTCGCCGGCGTCGGCTTCGATCTCTACGTGCGCCTGGTCGGTGAGGCGGTGGAGGCCTATCGCGCCGCCGCCGACGGCCGGCCGATCACGACCGAGGAAGAGGTCAAGGAGGTGCGGATCGACCTGCCGGTGGATGCGCACATTCCGCCCGACTACATCGCCAGCGACCGGCTGCGGCTGGAGGCCTACCGCAAACTGGCTGCGGCACAGGATGATTCGGCGCTCGCGGCCGTGGTGGAGGAGCTCGTCGACCGGTACGGCCCGCTGCCGGTGGAGGTCGGCCGGTTGGTGTCGGTCGCCAAGTTGCGACTGCTGTGCCGCGAGTACGGCATCCAGGAGGTCGGTGTCACGGGCACCACGCTGAAGGTGTCGCCGCTGCAGCTGCCCGATTCGAAGCAGATGCGGCTCAAGCGGCTGTATCCGAGTGCGAACTACCGGCCCACCACGGGCATCGTGCAGCTGCCGTTGCCGCGGGTGGAGGACAGCGTCGGCGCGGCGCGGGTGCGCGATGTGCAGTTGTTGCAGTTCGTCGCCGATCTGCTGCTGGCGCTCGACGGCAAGCCGAAGGGCATGGTCGACCTCGCGATGGGCGCGGAGGTCGCGGTCGGGTGAGCGAGGACCGGGGCGAGCGCCCGTCGGGCGGAACCGACGACGCCGCGGCTGATTCCGCACGGGTCGCGCACGGCCTGACCGAGGCCGTCGAGGTCATGGACCGGCTGTGGGATTTCGGTGGCTGGGAGGTCACCCAGACCCACGACTCGCTGCGGCCGTATCTGCTGGAGGAGACCTACGAACTCCTCGACGCCATCCAGCACGGCGATGCGGAGACGATCAAGGAGGAACTCGGCGATCTGCTGCTGCAGGTGCTGTTCCATTCCCGGATCGCGCAGGCCGCAGGCGAATTCACGGTCGACGATGTGGCCGCGGCGTTGGTCGCGAAACTGGTGCACCGCAGTCCGCATCTGTCGGATCCGGTCGTGGACGCCGGTGCGGATGTGGCCGCGAAGGTCGCCGCCCAGGAAAGGGCCTGGGAGGAACGCAAACTCACCGAGAAGGCGCGCCGCTCCTGCCTGGACGGGATCGCGATGGCGCAACCCGCGCTGGCGCTGGCGGAGAAGGTTCGCTCCCGTAGCGCGAAGGCGGGATTGCCCGAGGATCTGGTCCCGGAGGAGCTGCGGGTGATTCACCTGGGCGGACCCGAAAGCGCCGAGGAGCGGCTCCGCAAGGCCACGCTGGACTTCGCGGCGCGAATCCGGGCCGCCGAGGACGCGGCCGAGCGGACCCGCGGCGTACGCGGACCGCTGGGTCCCGACGAGTGGCGCGCCCATTGGGAAACCTTCGCCGACTCGCTGCGGGACCGGCAGCGCCGGCCGTGAGGTCGCGCCCGGTCGGCTCGCCCGTGTCGGGTGGTCAGGAGCCTTCCGCGAGATAGCGTTCGACGGTCTCGACCTTCGACGTGAGGGCGCCGGTGACTCCCGGACGAATATCGGCCTTGATCACGAGGCTGCAGCGCGGCGCGACCGCGAGGACGGCGTCGGAGGCCTGCTTGATGACCGCCATCACCTCGTCCCATTCCCCCTCGAGCGTGGTGAACATGGCGTTGGTCTCGTTCGGCAGCCCGCTGGCGCGGACGATGCGGACGGCTTCGGCGACGGCACGGCCCACAGCGGCGCCGGTGCCGAGCGGGGTGACCGAGAAGGCGGCGATCATGGGCGTCAATTCTTCGCGTCGACCATCTGCTGCAGGGTGGCGACACGCGAGCGGAGGTATTCGAGTTCCGGTTCGTCGAGAACCGTGCGCTGGATGCCCGCCTCGACCTCGAACGCGCCCTGGCGGTGGTCGTCGATCACCTCGACATCGATGGCAACGGCCACATAGTCCTCGGCGCCGGGCATCGGATCGGCGATCACCCGCGCGCGACCGCGGGCGCACAGCGCCACATTGCCGCCGCCGAGGATCAGCAGCGCGACGTCGGGACGTTTGCGCAGCCGGGCCAGGGACCCGCGATCGAACTTGAGGCTCAACAGGATTCGCCGATCGTCGGCGCGCACCGGCCAGCTCACGGGAATCGCGTGCGGCGACGGATCGGTGGTCACCAGGACGGCGATGGTGTCCAGCGGCCAGGTGGGCAGGATGTCCAGTTCGGGATGCTCGGTCGCGGGCTGCTGACGTTCTCCGGCACTGGCTACCATCTCGTCACCTCACGGTCGGCTCACGCGGCGGCATCGGCCGCGACTGGCACCCCAGTGTAAACCGTTGTGCCGCTTACTTGCTGGGGTGCGAGCCGCCGAGGTGAACCGCACTGGTGGTAGGGGTGCGTACGGATCAGTTGAGGCTGTCGGCCAACTGGCGGGGTTCGGCGACCTCGCGGTGATGCAGCAGCGAGAAATATCGCCGCAGCATCAGCACGGCCGTCGCGGCCAGGCCCGCGGTCAGACCCCACCACACGCCGCTCGCGCCCAGGCCCAGTGGGAAGGCGAGCAGCAACGCGGTCGGCAGGCCGACGATCCAATAACCCACCAGCGACAACCGGAATCCGGCCCGGGTGTCCTTGATTCCCCGCAGCAGGCCGTTGCCGATGTTCTGCGCGGCGTCGAAGAACTGCAGGACGACGGCGATCAGCAGCAGGCTGTGCGCGAGCTCGATGGTGGCCCCGTCGCGGCCGGTGAGGAACGGACGCAGCACCAGATCGGGCGCCGCGACGTACAGGACGCCGACCACGGCGGCCACCACGGCCGCCTGCCGCAACACCAGCCAGGCCAGATTCTGGGCGCGGCGGAACTCGTCGCGGGCCACGGCCCGGCTGACCAGGATCGAGACCCCGTGCGAGAGCCCCACCGCGACCTGGAACACGATGTAGACGAGCTGATACACCACGTTGTGCGCGGCCAGCGCCGCCGGGCCGAGCGTGCCCATCGCCAGGGCCAGCACCGAGAACATGCCGGCCTCGGAGCCGTAGGTGAGGGCGATCGGCGCGCCGAGCCGCAGTTCCGCGGTGACCGTTGGCCGGCGTACCGGCCACATCCGCATCGGCAGCGTCGGCCCCAGCGCGGCGTCGCGGCGCACCATCACCCAGAACACCGCGAAGGTGACGAGGAAGACGACCGAGGACGCCACGCCGACGCCGGTCAGTCCCAGGGCGGGCAGTCCGGCCCAGCCGTGGATCAGCGCCAGCGCGACCACCGCGTTCAAGGCCACCGAGCCGAGCGTCACCACCAGCAGTGCCTGCGGCTTTTGCATGCCGACGGTGTACTGGCGCAATACCTGGAACCACAGGCACGGCAGCAGGCCGGGGGCTAGCGCCACCATCATCGGCCGGGCCGCGGCCAGCACCGCCGCGTCTTGGCCCAGCCACTGCAGCGACCAGCCCAGGCCGACCAGGATGAGACCGCCGAGCAACCCCGCCGCGGTCGCGATGAGGAAGCTCGATCGGACCACATCGCGGATCTCGGGCTCGGGGCTGCGGTGCTGCTTCTCGGCCCGGCTCACCACGGTTGCCACCTGATTGCCACTGGCGGTGATCAACCCGACGCACATGGTGCGGATCTGGTTGAACAACACCAGTGCCAGCCCGCCGGCCGCCACCTGGTCGACGCCGAGGCTGCCCATCAACGCGATATTGGTGGTCGAGATCGCGACCTGGGCCAGTTGGGTCAGCGCGATGGGCGTCGCGAGTGCCGTCAGCCGGCGTCCGTCGCCGCGGGGTGTGGCGGCGGTCATGCCCGGACCTCCCGGGCATCGCCCGGATTCATCGAGCCCCCACGAGATTTCGTGCCTCGGACGCGGCCGGGGCTCCGGGGGCGTAGCGGTCCAGCAGGTCGGTGACCGCGTGCTCGGCGGTGCGATCGAGCAGATCGCGATCGCTCATCCATTCGTCGTCGAAGACCGTGTCGAGATACTTCTCGCCGCCGTCGCAGACGATGGTGACGATCGTCGAGCCCGGTTCGAATTCCTCGAGCCGCTGCAGTGCCACGTACACCGAGCCGCCCGCCGATCCGCCGATGAGCAGACCGGAACGCTGCGCGACCGCGCGGGCGGTGGCGAAGGCGTCCACGTCCGAGACGGTGACTCCCTCGTCCAGCAGCGAATAGTCCACGGCCGTACCGACGGTCGCGCCGGGCGGGGTGCCGGTGCCGGACTGCCAGTACGGTCCGCCCGGCCCGCCGAAGGCGATCGATCCGACCGGTTCCACCCCGATCACCCGCGCGGGATGGCCCAGGTCGCGCAGCCGCCGCGCGGTGCCGAACAGCGATCCGCCGGTGCCGACCGCCGACAGCAGGATGTCGACATGTCCGAGGTCGGCCAGCAACTCCTCGGCGACGGCGTAGTAGCCGACCGGATTGGCCTCGTTGTTGTGCTGTTCGGTGAAGTAGGCGTCCGGCCGCGCGGCCGCCATCGCCTCGGCCAGATCCTCCCGGGCGGAGGTGGCCAGGCTGTCGTCGCCCTCGGCGGCGACGTAGACGAGGTCGGCACCCATGGCTCGCATCGCGCGCAGTTTGTCCTTACAGGCGTGGTGGTCCACGACCGCGGTGAATCGATAGCCGCGTTCGGCCGCGACCACCGCCAGTCCCAGTCCGGTATTCCCGGATGTCGACTCGATAATATGTCCGCCATCTCTCAGCAAACCCCGCCGTTCGGCATCGAGCACCATTTCGCGGGCCATCCGGATCTTCGCCGCGCCGGTCGGATTGAACTGTTCGAGTTTCAGTAGCAGCCGAGTGCCGCCGTCGGTGACGGCCAACTCGAACAGGGGAGTGTTTCCGATCAGGTCCGTCACGCGCGTGACGATCGGCATGCGAGTCTCCTCGGGGTTGTGGTGGGGAAACGGGGCTATCGTTCGAGCGCCCAGCGCAGCCGCGGCGGCTGCGCGGGATCCGTGTCCGGGCTGCTCGACAGCAGCACCTTCGGCGGGATGGGGAGATCGTGGAACGACGATTCGTTCGAATCCATCTGATACCCGGCGGTATTCGGGTAGACGAGCAGATCGCCGACCACGGCCGGACGTGGCAGCGGAATGCGCCGCCAGCTCAGCATGTCCGATTCCAGGCAGGTCGCGGCGCCGACGCAGGCCGGAGTCACCGCACCCGGCCGCATCGGCCACAGCACCGGGTCGGGCAGATATTCGCTGTCGAACCATTGCTCGGACAGGCTCAGGCTGGTGCCGTCGACGGTGAGCAGCTGGTAGGGAATCGACTGTGCCGTCCGCGTTTTCACGCCCTGAACGCGGAACACGGTGCTGCCCGCGCGGTCCAGCAGTGCGCGCCCCGGCTCGACGGCGAGCCGAATAGCATGGGCGCGCAGAACTTTCGCCAGGTCGCCGTGGTCGAGGATGGCGGCCAGCGCGGCCGATCCGGCCGGACGCTGGTGGTAGGGGTAATAGGAATCGAACGTCTTGTCCGCGTGGAACCAGTGCGGACCGTGTGCCTCGGTGAAGGCGCGCCAGGCCGTGTCCGGCAGGTACTCGACGCCGAATCCGCCGCCGATGGAGATGGTGGTGACCGGATGTCCGAGGACGCGGGCGTGCCGGCAGCGGTCTACCAGTGCGGCCGCCAATTCCGAACGGGCGATCGGGTCGTAGCCGGAGAGGTGAAAGCTGAACCCCTCCACCCGGATCGGGGCCGGATCGGCGCGGTGCAGCACCGTGTCGAGCTCGATGTCGGTCATGCCGAATCGGCTGGTCGAATCCGGCGGGAGTACCCGCAGCAGCACGCGGGCGGTGGCGCCGAGGCCGGTGAGCCGGGCGAGTTCGCCGGGGTTGTCGACGGCGATCAGGGCGCCGTGCCGGGTGGCCAGCCACAGCAGATCATCGGATTTGGCCGGTCCGGTCACCACCAGATCGTGACCCCGGATGCCGTTGGCCAGAGCCGAACTCAGCTCGCCGACGCTGGCGACATCGACGCCGGCGCCGTGTTCGGCGCACACCCGCACCACGGCCGCGGACTTGTTGGCCTTCTTGCCGTAGTAGATCGCGCCATCCACCCCGTGGCGCCGGAACTGCTCGCGGAAGCCGTCGATGTTGACTCCTACCCGCTCCGGGTACAGCACGTGGAACGGGCCGCCGACCGCGTAGGCGATGTCGTCGAGCAGATGGGCGTCGGCCAGCAGTAGGCGCTCCCACTCGTCCCGGTGAGCGGGGAGGGGCGGCGCCGTGATCGAAGGAGAGGTCGACGTATCGTCGGGCGCCTGCGTACTCCGGCTCGCGGTCACCGCGTCGTCTCCGAGGCCGACGACCGCTTCGAGTCACCGAAAGTTGTTTGCGCAGTGGGCATACCGCATGGGCGCGCTCGCCGCGCTGTCGCCGGGCGGCCCGCGCGTGGTGTAGCGGGCGGCTGGGACGAACGCGTAGCGCCAGGGGTGTGCGCCCCGGTCAGTCCCACAGCGGCACCTCCGTGCCCCGGCCCTCGGCGATGGCGCGTTCGGCCAGCGCGTGCGCGACGGCGATATCGGTGAGGACCAGGCCGCTGTTGTAGACGAACAGACGTTCGTCGGGCCTCGTGCGCGCCGTCGCCCGACGTCCGAGAATCGCGGGCAGTTCCGCGTCCACCGACCGCAGCCGACCGTCCGGCCCGGCCATATCGGTGCCGGTCAGCGCCATCTGTTCGGCACTGGTCGCGACCACCCGATCGGCATCGGTCAAAGTCGACGGCGCCAGTCCGTAACCGACCAGCACGGCCACCGAACCCGGTGCCAGATCATCGGATTCGAGGGCGACCTGCGTGCCGGGCCCGGCGGTCGCGAGCACCACATCGGCCGTCGCCGCCGCGGCGCGCGGATCGTCGACCACATCGAGATCCAGGTGCGGCGCGTGCGCGCGCAAGTGGGTGCCCACCGCTTCCAGCCCCTCCGGGTGGGTGCCGTACACCATCAGCCGGTTCAACTGTGGATTCGCGGCGAGCAAGTGCGGCAGGGCGTTTCGGCCCTGGGTGCCGGTGCCGATCAGCAGCACGCTGCGCGCGCCCGGCCGCACCGTCTCGCGAACCAGCAGCGCCGACACCGCCGGTGTGCGCAGCGCGCCGACCCGCGCGCAGTCCATCATCGCGATCGGGGTGCCGGTCGCGTCGTCGTAGAGGGTGATGGTGGTGTAGTAGCGCTTGGTGCTGCGGTCGTGGCTCGGATCGAATTTGTACGAGGTCTTCATCGCGACCACCCGGCGGCGGCCGTCGCGCCCGAGCATCGCGTACGCCACCGACCAGCCGTCCGGATGCGCCACGCTGAGCTTGCGGGGGTTGTCCGAATCACCCTGTGCCAGGGCCAGATAGGCGTCCTCGACGGCGCGCACCACCTCGTTGGGCGCGATCGGGACATCGGCGAGATCGCTGCGGCTGAGTACGCGCAACGGGGTGGGGCGGCTGCTCACTGCGTTCCTCGGTTCACTGGTCGGTTCATCGGGGCGAGATACTCGGTGTCGCAAAGAGATTCGGCGTGAACGGCCGTACCGTCCGCTGTCCGTATCCGCTTTCGCCGGACTCGGCCGGTGCGCGGCGGCGTGCCAGCCGGATGTTGACCCGCTTGAGCCAGCGGTCGGTCCCGTCGTATCGGGGCGTGAAGGGAACCCGGCCGTGCACGACGACATCATTGTCCATCAGCAGCAACTCCCCCGGCTCCAACACCGCACGGTGACAGACTCGTTCCAATTCGGCGCCGAGATGGGAGTAGGCGCAACGGTATTCGGCCCCCGCGTCGTCGAGTGGAGTGTAGGCGGGGTCGTAGCGCAGGGTCGGCCCGCCGTCACCGGCGCCGACGGTGGCCACCGGGGCGGGGTGGTGCTCGCCGAAATCCTCGCCGTAGGAGACGTCGGGCAGGATCGGCAGTGTCGGTTCGGCGAGCAGCCGGCGCCCGTCCGCATCCAGGTTCACCTGGCGGACCGAGGAGATGGTGGTACCCACCCGATCGGGATTGCGCAGACAGCCGAGCAACAGCAGATGTGCGCGCTCGGGATGGAAGGCGTCCTCGGTGTGCGGGCTCAGCAGCGTGGTGCTGCTGGCGCCGGACTGTTCGTGTTCGTGGCCGGGTGTGGGCAGGATGTTGTTGACCAGCCGCCCACCCTGCTGGCCCTGCCAGCCGAAGGGTTCGCCGGCGCAGCGGGCGAGCAGCAACAGGGCGATATCCAGGCGAAACGACTCCGGGCACGCCGGTTCGGCGGCATGGGTCCAGTCGGGCGGCGTGCGGCCGAGTTCGTCGTCGCGCACCGGCAGGCGGCCGATGATCGTCGCACCGGCGGGGGTGTCGGGCGGCCGCAGGGCGGTGCGCACCGCGGCCGGAAGTTCGGCGGCGTAGGCGTCCACGAGCCGGATCAGCGCCGGATCGGCGAGGGTGCGGCGGATCGGCGCGGAACCACCGGGGATGCGGTCGAGTGTGATCGCGATCTCTTCGGCCGAACAGAACACGGCCGCCGCGGCTTCGGGGGCGAGCGTACGGCGGTCGATCGGTTCGATTTCTTCGTGCTGGGGTGTCTTACGTTCGCGGAGAACGTTTTTCACCAGGAGTTCCCTTCCTCGCAATGGGGATGAAGCAGGTGGTGAAGACTCGGACTGCGAAGTTAGTCGCTCCGTTGATCTTAAGCAAGGCTTACCTAAAGTACGCCGCTGGACATAGCGTTTCGGTATGGAATGGATGCGGGAAAGGTAGCTGCTCGTATGCCGGAGTCGGGTGGAGTGCGCCGTCACGGTGCGTGCCATCCGCGCGCGAATCTGGATGATGGAAACGTGCGTTCGACCATCCCCGGATTCCGGCCCCTCGCGTTCGCCGCCGTCGCGGCGGTCGCGCTGCTGTCCGGATGTGCGGGAACCGACAACCTGCCCCCGATTCCGGACGGAATTCCGCCCGGTGCGGGCGCACCGGTTCCGCCGATCGACCTCGATGCGCCCGGTCGCAGTGCCGAACAGTTGCGTGACTGGGCGCAAGCGCAGTCGGACGCGCTCGGCATCCCCACGGTCGCGCTCGAGGCCTACGGATACGCGGCCGAGGTCATGGCCCGGTCGCGTCCCGACTGCGGCATCGGCTGGACCACGATCGCGGGCATCGCGAGGGTGGAGAGCAAGCACGGCCGCCACGGCGGTTCCGCGCTGGATGCCGACGGCGAGGTCCGCCCGCCGATCCGCGGCATCCCCTTGGACGGATCACCCGGTGTCGCAAGGATTCTCGACGACGAGGCCACCGCACGCGCCGGCGCTCCGGTCTACGTGCGCGCCGAGGGGCCGTTCCAATTCCTGCCCGAAACCTGGCAGCACTGGGGTGTGGACGCCAACGGGGACGGTCGCGCGGATCCGGACAGCATCGACGACGCCTCGCTGACCGCCGCGCGCTACCTGTGCGCCAGCGGCGGCGATCTGCGCACCGCGGAGGGCTGGCAGAAGGCGGTGCTGACCTACAACCAGTCCACTACCTATATGGCGACCGTGCGGACGAAGGCGGCGGCATACAGCGTCGGCCGCCGCGCCTGACGACCGCGCGCCCGGCGACCGGGACCGCGTGCCCACCTGTGTCGTGCGGTCCGGACCGTACCCATTAGGCTCGCAGGCGCACGGGCCCGCCGTGCGACCTGCTCGTGGACGGCGGTGGGCAGGGCCCCCGAATTGATTGCCAGCAGCCGAAGGAGTGTCGTTTCGTGGCCATCATCGAACAGGTCGGAGCTCGCGAGATCCTGGATTCACGCGGTAACCCCACCGTCGAGGTCGAGATCGCTCTCGACGACGGCACGCTGACCCGCGCGGCGGTGCCGTCCGGCGCTTCCACCGGCGAGCACGAGGCCGTGGAGCTGCGCGACGGCGGCGACCGCTACGGCGGCAAGGGCGTTCGCAAGGCCGTCGAGGGTGTGCTGGACGAGATCGCACCGGCCGTGATCGGCCTGGACGCGGTCGAGCAGCGCACCGTCGACCAGGTGCTGCTGGATCTGGACGGCACCCCGGACAAGTCCCGCCTGGGCGCCAACGCCCTGCTGGGTGTATCGCTGGCGGTGGCCCGCGCGGCCGCCGAGTCCTCGGGCCTGGAACTGTTCCGCTACCTGGGCGGGCCGAACGCGCATGTGCTGCCGGTGCCCATGATGAACATCCTCAACGGTGGCGCCCACGCCGACACCAGTGTCGACGTGCAGGAATTCATGATCGCCCCGATCGGTGCGCCCACCTTCCGCGAGGCGCTGCGCTGGGGTGCCGAGGTCTACCACGCCCTCAAGGCCGAGCTGAAGTCCAAGGGCCTGTCCACCGGCCTCGGCGACGAGGGCGGTTTCGCCCCGGATCTGGCCGGCGGCACCCGCGAGGCGCTGGACCTGATCGCCTCGGCGATCGGCAAGGCCGGCTACAACCTCGGCAGCGATGTCGCGCTGGCTCTCGACGTGGCCGCGACCGAGTTCTACACCGCCGGAACGGGCTACAAGTTCGAGGGCACCGAGCGCACCGCCGAGCAGATGGCCGAGTTCTACAACGACCTGCTGGGCGCGTACCCGCTCGTCTCGATCGAGGACCCGCTGTCGGAGGACGACTGGGACGGCTGGGTCGCGCTGACCGACCTGATCGGCGACAAGATTCAGCTCGTCGGCGACGACCTGTTCGTCACCAACCCGGAGCGGCTCGAGGACGGTATCGCCAAGGGCGCCGCCAACGCGCTGCTGGTGAAGGTCAACCAGATCGGCACCCTCACCGAGACGCTGGACGCGGTCGAGCTGGCCCACCGCAACGGCTACAAGTCGATGATGAGCCACCGCTCGGGCGAGACCGAGGACACCACCATCGCCGATCTGGCGGTCGCGGTCGGCAGCGGTCAGATCAAGACCGGCGCCCCGGCCCGCAGCGAACGCGTCGCCAAGTACAACCAGCTGCTGCGCATCGAGGACGCGCTCGGTGATTCGGCTCGCTACGCCGGTGACGTCGCATTCCCCCGGTTCGTCTTCGAGGGGTAGTAGCCTCGTCAACGGTTGTGGCGTGCGGGGCCGGTCGATACAGCGGCCGGTCACCGCGCGGAACCGTTGCGCTGTGCGGTCGAATCGCAGCGCCGCTATGGAGGCAGGCGATTTCGAGGTGTGGGGATGACGGAGCGACGGGCGCGCGGTACCAGTCCGGCAGGACGCGGTGACCGCCGCTCGACGCGGTCGCCCCGGCCCGAGCGGGCCGCGAACGGCTCCGCGCGCACGTCCGCCGGCAAACGGGCCGCGCAACGACGCCCGGCCGGCACGAAATCCGAACCGCGCACCACGCGCGCGAAGTCGAAGAAGTCCGAGGATCGCCACGATCGCCGGATTTTCGGGCTGTCGACCGGGCGGGCGGTCATTCTGGCCGCGGTGCTGTGCGCGCTCGCGCTGACCCTCGCCGTACCGATGCGCACGTATTTCAGTCAGCGTTCCGAATCGGTGCAATTGGCCGAACAGCGCCGCGATCTGGAAAACGATCTGACGCGGCTGCGCGACCGCCGCGCACAACAGGAAGATCCCGCCTACATCCGCTCCGAGGCCCGCGACCGGCTGCGCCTGGTGATGCCCGGCGACACCGCCTACATCGTGCAGGTGCCCGGCATCGAGCAGCCCGCGGTACCGGTGCCGACGAGTCAGGCGCGCCGCCCCGACCCCTGGTACACCCAGCTGTGGCGCAGTATGTCCAACCCCCAGCCCACCCCCACCGCCACGCCGGCGCCCCCGCCGCCCCCTCCACCGCCCCCGCCCGATCCTGAAGGAGAACCCCGGTGACCGACCCCGCTACGCCCGAGCCCTCGACCGGCGAGGCGCGTGCCGAGCAGGGTACGCCCGCCGAGGCGGATCTCGAGATCGTGGCCCGCCAGCTCGGCCGTGAGCCACGCGGGGTCCTCGCGATCGCCTATCGCACGCCCGACGGCCAACCGGCGGTCGTGAAGACCGCGCCGCGCCTGCCCGACGGCACCCCGTTCCCCACGCTCTACTACCTCACCGATCCGCGCCTGACCGCCGAGGCGAGCCGGCAAGAGGCCGCCGGACTGATGCGCGGGATGACCGACCGAGTGGCCGCCGACCCGGAACTGGCCGCCGCCTACCGCGCCGCGCACGAGAGCTACCTGTCCGAGCGCGACGAAATCGAGTCGCTGGGAACGGATTTCAGCGGTGGCGGGATGCCGGAGCGGGTCAAATGCCTGCATGTGCTGATCGCGCATTCGCTGGCCAAGGGCCCGGGGCTGAATCCGCTCGGTGACGAGGCCGTCGCGCTGGCCGCCGATACCGGACTGCGCGGCACCGCGATTCCGCAGGACTGGCCGAAATACGAGCAGTACCAATCGAATACCGATGCGGGAGACAGTGATGAGTGACCGGGTTGCCGCCGTCGACTGCGGCACCAATTCCATCCGGCTCCTGATCGCCGATGTCGGCGCGGACGGCCACCTCACCGACGTGCACCGCGAAATGCGGATCGTGCGACTCGGCAAGGGCGTCGACGCCACGGGCGAACTGAATCCGGAAGCGATCGAACGCACCCGCGTCGCCCTGCACGACTACGTCGACCGCATGATCGAGACCGGCGTGAGCCGGGTGCGGATGGTCGCCACCAGCGCCACCCGCGACGCACGCAACCGCGACGACTTCTTCACTATGACCGGGGTGGAACTGGGCCGCGTGGTGCCGGGCGCCCAGGCCGAGGTGATCACCGGCGACGAGGAGGCGCGGCTCTCGTTCGCGGGCGCGGTCGGCGAATTGTCCAGTGCCGAAGGACCGTTCGTGGTCGTCGATCTCGGTGGCGGGTCCACCGAGGTGGTGCTCGGCGACAGTTCCGGCGTACAGGAGGCCTACTCGGCCGACATCGGCTGTGTGCGGATCACCGAACGCTGCCTGCACGGTAATCCGCCGACCGGCGAGGAGGTCGCGTCCGCGCGATTCATCGCCTCACAACAGCTGGCCCAGGCCTTCGGCGTGGTTCCGGTCGAACGCGCCCGCACCTGGGTCGGTGTGGCCGGCACCATGACCACGATCGCCGCGGTCGCACTGGACCTGCCCGAATACGATTCCGATCGGGTGCATCTGACCCGTCTCACGTTCGATCAGCTCCGCCAGGTCTGTCACCGTCTGATCGGGATGAACCACGACGAACGCGCCGCTCTCGGCCCCATGCATCCGGGCCGGGTGGACGTGATCGGCGGCGGTGCGGTGATCACCGAGGTGCTGGCCGACGAGCTGGCGCGCCGGGCGGGGATCTCCGAGCTGATCGTGAGCGAGCACGACATTCTCGACGGGATCGCGCTGTCGATCGCGTGAGACGTGCCGTAGGCGGCACCGCCTGAGGGCAGCCGCGACCTCGGCGCGTGATCGGCGTTTTGTGCGATCGGCGTCCCTCGTTGCTGGACAATTGCGTCTCATGAGCAGGGTGGAACCCGTCCCGGGAGAGCAGGCGTCGCCGGAGACACGCACGATATTCGGCCATCCCATCGGGCTGGTCAATTTGTTCGGAGTCGAGCTGTGGGAACGGTTTTCGTTCTACGGCATGCTCACCATTCTCGGGTACTACCTGTACTACTCGCTGACCGACGGCGGGCTGGGGCTGGAGAAATCCACCGCGACGGGCATCGTCGGCGCCTACGGCGGGCTGGTGTATCTGTCGACCGTGCTCGGCGGCTGGCTGGCCGACCGGGTGCTCGGGATGGAGCGGACCGTCTTCTACGGCGGCGTGGTCGTGATGGCCGGGCATATCGCGCTGGCGGTGCTGCCGGGATTGACCGGTGTCGGCGTGGGGTTGGTGCTCGTCGCGCTCGGCTCCGGGGCGTTGAAGGCCAACGCGTCCTCACTGCTGGGCACGCTCTACGAGAAGGGTGACCCGCGTGCCGACGGCGGTTTCACGCTGTTCTATCTCGGCGTGAATCTGGGCGCGTTCGTCGGCCCGCTGATCACCGGGCTGCTGCAGACCCACCTCGGATTCCACTACGGATTCGGGGCGGCGGCGGTCGGCATGGCGCTCGGACTCACCCAGTACGTGATCTTCCGGCGCAATCTGGGTACCCACGGGCGGGAAGTGCCGAACCCGTTGCCGCGCAGCCAGATCGGGAAAGTGATCGCCTTCGTGCTGGTCCTCGTGGTGGTGGTCGCCGTCGCGATGTGGACCGGGCTGGTCCGGTTGTCGAATCTGTCGTGGGTAACCACCGGCGTGATCGCGGCGGTATCGATACTCTATTTCGGATTGATGTTGACCAGTCCGAAAGTGGTTGCGGTGGAACGAGTCCGAGTGCGGGCCTTCATACCGCTGTTCATCGCCAACGCCGTGTTCTGGTCGCTGTTCCAGCAGATCTTCACGGTGCTGGCCGTCTACTCCGACGAGCGGATGAACTGGACGCTGTTCGGCTGGACCGCGCCGGCGAGCTGGATCGGCTCGGAGGAACCGATCTGGGTCATCGTGCTGTCGCCCTTGTTCGCGCTCATGTGGACCCGCCTGGGCACCAGAGCCCCCACCACGCCCCGAAAGTTCGCCTACGGCGTGATGGGGATGGGCGCATCGTTCCTCCTGTTCGTCCCCCTGGCCGGCTTCGAGGACAAAACCGTTCCCGCCCTGCTCGTCTTCGTGATCCTGGCCGGCTTCGCCATCTCCGAACTGCTGCTGTCCCCGATCGGCCTCGCGGTTACCACTCAGCTCGCCCCCGAGGCCTTCCGAGCCCAGATGATGGCCCTTTACTTCTTCTCCGTCGGCATCGGCACCTCGATGTCCGGCGTCCTGTCCGAGTTCTACGACACCAGCCACGAAGTCGCCTACTTCGGCATCACCGGCCTGGTCGCGATCGCAGTGGGAATCGTCGTTTACTTCCTAGCCCCGCAGGTCAGCCGCTTGATGGAAGGCGTGCACTGAGCAAATCCCCGGACAATTCCGAGACGGACGTACGACTTAGGTACGCTATCCCAGCCGCCCCCGTAGCCCAATTGGCAGAGGCAGCGGACTTAAAATCCGCACAGTGTCGGTTCGAGTCCGACCGGGGGCACCGAGAAGGTGCAGGTAGAGGCATTTTCTGGTGCCAGAACGTCCGGGCTGACGCCACCCCCATGCCACCCGCACGCGTAGGACCGGCGCAACGGCAAACCGGTAAAGGCGTACATCGTCCCATGGAAGGAACCGGTATGCGATGAGTTCGGCCTACCGGTACCCGTCGACCCGGAACGGCCGCACGAGCGCAAACAGCAGAAGCAGGAGACCTACCCCATCCGCGAGGCTGCCGAAGCTCGCCGCGACGAGTTGAATGCCGCACGCCATACCACCGGCACAACCGCCCTGGCGGAAGCGCGCAGGGCGGGCGACTTGCCGTTCGGGTACTACCCGCGGGCCTGGTTGGACAGCCTGCAACTGAAGGTGGCGCAGGGACGATTGAAGCAGCGCACCTTGGACGACTACGGCAAGTACCTCCAGCGGTACGCGCTGAAAACGTTCCGCGCGAAGGCGATTGCCAGCATTACCCCGCACGACTGCGAGGAGTTCTTGACCGCGCTCGTACGGCAGCAGTCCCGGCAAGGCCCGCAGGGCGACACGCTCTCGGCCGCCACGGTGAAACATGCCTGGGGTGTGTTCGGCCGGGTGCTGAAGTACGCCGTCCGGCACGACGCCATACCGTCCAATCCGGCCGACCGGGTGGACTTCGACACGCACCGCGCTACCGGGGACCACGAAGGCTTCGAACACAATCCGCTTTCCGCGGAACAGTTGGCGCGGCTCAGTGCAGCCGTGGCCGGCGAGCCGGTTGTGACGCCCAGCGGGGCCGAGGTGTGGCTACCGGGCTATCCCATCTACGCGCTGATGGTGGAGTTCCTTGCCTATACCGGGCTGCGCGCCAGCGAAAACGCCGGACTCGAAGTGGGCGACCTGGAATTCTGCACCGCGCCCGAGCACATTCGGTGCCTGGTACAGGTACGCCGCACAAGACGCGCAAGAACAAGCAATGGGTGACGAGTACCCCAAAGTTCAAGCGCAGCAAGCGAACTGTGCCGCTACCGCCGTGGCTGGCTGCGCGCACGTATGCCTACCTGCACGGCGGCTCAGACGCCGATGCAGCCATCCGGTACCCGCGTTCGGCTGAGTCCACTGCGCCCTGTGGCCTAGCCGCAAGAACGGAGGCGGGTACCGCCGCGCCGGGCAGCGGTACGCCGTGCCGCTGGACTGGTCGCAGCCGATTGCGGGGGCACCTTTTACGAGAGCATTTTCCGGCCCGCGCTCTCGGCCGTCGGCCTCCCGGTCAGCACGCCCGAGGTACCCGCAACGCCCACCGCCCCGGCGAAACCGGCGACGCGCGGCGTGCGCCTGCACGACTTGCGGCACACCTTCGCCGTGATGCAATTGATGGCGGGCGTGCACTTTATGCAGGTATCTAAATGGCTGGGGCACAGCACTATCCACGCGGGTCATACACCCGGAGGCTCCTGGTAACTGTCGAACTGTTTTCGCGGCCTGCTGATGCGGTCGTACGCCGGTTGGAGGTCGATCCTCGCGATCTGTCCACTCGTCATGAGCGACTTGGATAGGCGGGGGATGATCCCGTTTATGTAAGCGCGATGGGGGAAAGCTGCCTCTACCGCTTGACGTGGCATCGTGAACGCATCTGCGAGATTGAAATTCTCATCGAATATCACCGCTAGCAATGTGTCGTAGTCGGTGTCCCGGATAGCACTTAGATTCGAGCGCTTGTTGTTTGGCGTTCTTCTCATGCCTTTCACCTGGATGCGCTCGCCCTCGGGGGTGCGGATGTCCCATCCCTTTTGGCTGAACGAGCCGCGCTCGCCGCCGTAATGAGCGTAGGCGATAGCCTCGGCCAAATCGCCTACAGGGTTGTTACCGGTACGGATCAGGTCCCGCGACCTGAGCTCGGCCATGCTGTCGGCCCACAGCCTCAAAAGGTCTGGCACGGTCAGCTTGGCGAGGTCTATCTCCATACGAGCATCTTGCCCCCGTGGCACCGACACAAATCTCGCCTTGGCTGTAAGGGAACCGCGTCGGCCTGGCGTGCGTCCTATAGGTTCGTAGCGGTTTGTAGGTCGAACGGGAGGACGTCGAGTGCGACGAGTAGTAGGGGTGGCGGTCGCTATCGGGGCTGTGCTAGTTGCGATCACGGCCGGATGCAGTTCCACTACGGGCGGAACAGCGACTACAACGACCAGCGATGCAACGGCGGCGCTGTGGGACCCGTGCACGCAGATTCCCGACTCGGCTTTGAGGGCGGCGCAGGTGGACCCGAGCACGAAGCAGTCGGGGATCGGCGGTGTGGAGCAGCATGGGTGGAAGATCTGCGCTTGGGACAGCAACCCCAAGAAGTACGCGATCAGCGTCTATTCGACCGCCAAGGCACCTGCAGAGATCGCGGGCAAATCTGGCAACATCGGGCAGAAGGACGTGACGATCGCGGGGCGCACCGGAACGGAATTCAGGTCCTCTGGTTGGGACACGCAATGCAACGTTGTGTTCCCTGCCGCTCAGGGGGCGGTGCAGCTTCAGATGCTGGGTCGGCTGTCGGAGGACAATCCGGAGGACCCATGTGTCATGCTGGCTCGTGTGGGGGGAGCGATCGTTCCGGTACTGCCGAAATAGTAAGGGGGCAATGTGGCGAGCAACGACCTTGCGGCATGGCAACAGCAGGCGGCTGCAGCTCGCGCCGGAGAACTCTATCTCGACGACGAGGCTGTAGCGCGGGAATGTTTGGCTGCCTGTAACAAGCGTATAGACGACTTAGAGCAAACTGCCAAACTGGTCCAGCAGGTTGAAAACGTCTCGGGCTTCGGTGACTTCGATATGGCGCGCCAGCTCGAGGATAAGTTCAAAACGCAGGCCAGCGGTACCGATAACTCCATTGCCGAAGTCCTCCAAGACCACATGGAGACGGTGAAGAATATGCGGGAGGTTATGGCGATCTCGCTGGCCCGGCTCGCCGGTCAGGACTATACGAACGCCAGCACGCTGCAGGGCATCGTGGACCAGAACCCGGCCCCGAAGTAGCGGTAGCGCGGTGTGCAACTGCACCACCCCCCGTGCCATCCACAGGCGGGGTGTCAGCGGTGTGCAGTAGGTTCGCAGCGGTGCGCAAAAGGTGGCGAATTAGTGTCTCTCACCTGCGGTGATGTGACAGCACGCCGACGGTTGGCGCAGGTAGGTGCGGTGCCGCAATAGCGGGCCGTAGGTACTTAAAATCCGGACAGTGTCGGTTCGAGTCCGACCGGGCACCGAGAAGGTGTTCGGTGGATCGGGCGCAGAGCCCTGGTCGAGGCCCTGCGGGAGGACTTGGAACCTTGTTGTGCGTTGCCGCGTCCTATAGTCCGTAGCGAAGTTGTCTGTCGAGCGGGAGGACGTCGGGTGCGGCGACGAGTAGCAGGGGTGGCGGTCGCTATGGGGGCGGTGCTGGCGGTGATGACAGCGGGGTGTAGCTCGACTACGGACGGTGCGGCTACCTCGACCACGAGCGATGCTGCTGCGGCGCTGTGGGATCCGTGTACGCAGATTCCCGATTCGGCGTTGACGGCCGCGCAGGTGGACCCGAGCACAAAGGATTCCGGTATCGCGGGGGTTCACCAGCACGGATGGGAGATTTGCGGATGGAAGGGCTCAAAGTACGCGATTACCGTCTACTCCACCGGCAAATCCGCTTCGGAGGTCGCCAACAAGACGGGCAATACCGGCCAACAGAGCGTGACGATTGCTGGTCGTTCGGGCACAGAGTTCAGGCAGGGTAGCGATACCGAATGTGACGTGGTTTTCGGTGCGCAGCAGGGCGCGGTGCAGCTCCAGGTGATCGGACGGCTCGCCGAAGACCATCCGATCGATCCGTGCCAAACCGTGGCCAGCGTTGGGGAGTCGCTCGTTCCGGTGTTTCCGAAGTAGCAAGGGGGCGGTATGGCAAGTAGTGATCTTTCGGCATGGCAGCAACGCGTAGCGGAGGCCAGGTCCGGTGATCTGTACCTCGATAACGAGCAGGTGGCTCGTGAGTGCCTGGCTGCGTGCAACAAGCGCATCGAGGATTTGCAGGACCTCCACATTTATGTTCTGCGAGCTCAAAGCGTTTCCGGCTTCGGTGACTTCGATATGGGGCACATGCTCGAGGGGCAGTTCAAGCTCCAGGCGACCGGCGATGACAACTCCATCGACAAAATCATTTCCGACCACATCGAGACCGTGAAGAATATGCGGGAGGTCATGGCGATTTCGCTGGCTCGGCTCACCGGCCAGGACTACACGAACTCGACCACACTGAACGGAATCATCGACCAGAACCCCGCGCCGCAGAAGTAGAAGGACTGGACGTTCTGGACCGAACTGCCTTGTCGCACTTCCTATTCGGGAAACCACGGGACGAGGTTCTCGCCGATTCGTGCCAGCAGTTCACAGGGTTCCGGCGGATTATCCAATGCTGCGCGGATCAGTACCTGAAGTTGGACGACGCCCTGCTGTGCAGCGAATACGACGTTGCAGTTGAGGTGTTTCGATGCTCCGTCAAGCCTGAATTGCCTACCGCTGCGGCCGGCGATCGTCACGTCGGTGAAATCGACGTTGCCGGGCTTGTTCTCGAACTGATCGACGGTGCGCGCGGTCGAGTAGACGGTGATCGAGTACTCGGGGCCACGCCATCCGCAGATCTTCCAGCCGATCTGCTCTATACCGGCGATTCCGGATTCGCTGCTCGACGCATCGACGTTCGACGCGCGCAAGGCATCGGCGGGTATGCCGGTAGACGGATCCCACAGAGCAGTTGTCGCGGCGGTTGGTGTGGCTCCGGCGGTAAGCCGGTACCCAGCCGCTTGCAACGCTGTGCATATCGCCGTCGCTATGACATGTCGCCGTATTGATTCCTCGACTCCGCCACTCGGACACAGATCAGCCTGAACTGGACCGCCCCCATGCGGTTTGGGTGCATCGGCGATTGTTTGTACGACGAAGCGGACTGCCGCATTTAGGCCCCATGTGATCGCGATCGCGACTGCCGCCGGCGCGCGCTGCGCCCACTTGTCGGCGAGGTCGATGCGCCAGGCAGGGTAATCGGGCTTCATTGTTCTCCCTATCATCGAGAGGTTGTGTTCGTGCCGTGCAGGTGCGAGTACGACCAAGGCACAACACAGCTGGTTGCGCGGTGTGCGGGGGCGGCAATGGGCACGCCCGCGTGGCATTTCGACAGCGGACCGCGGCTGCGAGGCTGTGGTTTCGGTTAGCCGCTGGTGGCCCAGCGGGCGAAGGACAGCCTTGGGTGGACGGTTTCGACGTCGGCGAGCATCATCACCGCGTTCAGGGTGAGGAAGTCGAAATGATGTGTGGACGGGGCGATTACGGCTTCGGCGCCGATGGCGCGCACCTGGTCGACCAGGGGGATGCGGCTGGATTCCGGGGCCCACACAAGGCGGTAGCCGAGACGGGTGGCCAGGCGGCGTACTTGGGCGGTGTCCCAGTCCGGGGCGGTGGATTCGGGATGTACCCAGCCGAGCGCGATCGGATGAGCGGGCGTCACCGCTGGGAGTCCTTGCGGCGGCGTTCACCTCGCAGGGGTAGGCGCGCTAACGCGAAGGTCAGTCCGAGCAGTGCTGCGATGAGCAGCAACAGGATCCAGTCACAGCCTTTCATGACGCACCCCTCCATCCCCTCGGTCGGTAAAGGCGACCACCGCCGAGGAGCCGGGGTTCGGCCGGCTACGGACCCGGCGGTGGGGCCGTAGCTCAAGGTATGAGGCCGAATGCGCGTCTTCTGTCCTGAAAGGACAAGGGCGACAGAGGAATGCGCGCGCTAGGTGCTCGGGTACAGCGCTCGGACGCGCCGTGTGGGATCGGCGTGCGGATTCGACGCTCGAACATGGTTGGCGGGTCAACTCCAGAACTCGGCATACGGGGCTGGCGCGCGAATTCGGCGAACGGGGTTGGCACGGGCTCCGCGCTCGGACTCGCCGTGTCGGGTTCGGCGCGCAGGGCGGCGGCGGGTCTTATCGGAAGCCGGGGCGATGCCGATCCGCCATGTCAGTCCGCGTAGGCGCGACCGCCGGCATCGCGGCGGGGCGCGGAGTTGGGGCGGTGTCAGGCGGCGTCGACTTCCGCACCAAGACGTCTGCATGGACGTGGTGAGGCTCGAGGTTTCCGCTGGCATAAAGGTCGCGGTTCCCTCAGTCGCTCAGTCGCTCAGTCTCGGCGCTCGGATTCGGCGTGTCGGGTCGGCGTACGGGCTCGCCACTCGGACCGGATGTGCGGGCTCGGCATTCGAACTCGATGTAGGGCATCGGCGCGCCGGACTCGGCGTTCGGTCGAGGCGTGCTGAGGCCGACGTGCGGACTCGGCGCTCGGTCCCGACGTGTGGGGAACGCTTGGGTACGGTGCTCGGGTTCGCCGTGCGGGGTTAGCGGCGGATCTCGCCGGAGTCCGGGGCGATGCCGATTCGCCATGCCAGGCCGCGTAGTTCGCGGCCGCCGGCATCGCGGCGGGCGGCGCGGAGTTGGTCGGCTACCGCTTCCCGCACGAAGACGTCGGCGTGGACGCGTTGGGGTGCAAGGCGTTCCGCTCGCATCAGGGTGGCGATTCCTTCTTCCCGCCGGCGGCGATCCGTCAGAAGTGCTCGGCCGATCTCCATGTGGAATTCGGCCTGCCTCGAAGCGCTCGGCAGCGCAGCCACGTTCACCCGGTGCGCTTGATCGGCCACCTTCCTGCTGTCGCCGAATTCGTTCCCGATCGTGGCCTTCCAGATCCCGACATTCGCGCGACCGAAGAACATATGTCCGAACGAGCCCACCTCCGTATCGAGGCGTCGAGCGATGTCGTCGGCCTCGCCGAGATGTGTTTCGGCGGTGTCTCGATCGCCCTGTACGGCTGCTGCCAGGGCCGCGGACAGATGGAGCATCCCGTACGCCTGCACGACATCATCGTCATCGAGATGTGGGCGCAACTCGTCGGCCACGCGCACGGCGCGCCGATACTGTTCCGGCCGTGACAATCCGCCTGTTGCGTCTCCGCGCAGCCATGCCGTGAATCCCTGCCACGCAGGCGATTCCAGAGCCTCGGCGCAGTGCTGCGCCTCTTTGGCTGCCAGCAGAGGAAGGCCGCGGCCGCCGAGGCGCTTACTCGTCCACATCGCAGCTGCATAGCACCAGATCATCCCGATCAGGGTTTCGCATCGATGTACGGGAGAACGGACATAAACCGCATGCAGTTCACCGAGCAGCTTCGGCATCAACTCCGCCTGCGCAGCGTAATCCGCTGTGCCCTGCGACAGTCCGATCAGCCGCTGGATGTCCGCAGCGATGGCCGGCCACTCCCGCATCGGTAGCCCGGGGTCTTCACCCAGTTCGAAGATGTCGAGCACGTTCTCGATCGCGACCAGTCCGGCATAGGCCGCATCGTTGGCGCTCGGGTGCTCGGCTTGCCATGGCACCGGTGAGAACTCGCTCGGCGCCACGCGTAGTGCGGCCGCGATCGCCTCGAGGGTGCGCCGGTTCTCCAGCGACTTCTCGCCTCGCTCCAGCTTTCCGAGGTATCCGTAGGAGATTCCGGCGAGTCCGGCGGCGGCTTCGAGGCTCAGGCCGCGCCAGGCGCGGATTTCGCGCAGGCGGCGGCCGAGGTCGTTCGGCGGGATGCCGCTGTCGTCGTATTTCTGCCCCACACCCATGGTTACCACGCTACGACCAGCGGCTCGTTCGTGCAGTAAGACCGTTGATATGCGCGGGGATCGTGAGGCCCCGCTTCGAAGCCGCGCGTCGCTGTACCACGGCTCCGGATGTCCGGTCCCAACGGTGTTGGAGCAGGCGGATGAGCCGGGGCTGGTTAGCGCGAAGCAACACCTGTCGACTTCGCGCTGGAGGCCGATCCAGCGGGGCGCGGGCGCGGTTGCACTTCGATGCGTTCGGACAGCTGAGGGTCAGGCATGGAGAACATCCGGACGCCAGCCCGGCGGTAAGGCGCCCATTCGGCCGAAAGCTTCACGCAGACCGGCAGGTGACGAAATATATTGCGGGAGAGACTGTCAGGGACATCGTGCGCTTGTCTGCTCTGCGATCGTCGGTGACATCGCTAACGGCCGGTACGGAAGTCGGTCGGTGGTGATTTCATGGTCCGGCCGAACTCCCTGCACGGCTCCAACCGTCGAGGAACGGTGAATTATTCGTGCAAACCGACCCTGATTGTGCGGTTTTCTCGCATTCTTGCGGAGGTTTGCGCGATTTGTTCGCCCCATCCACAGGCGCGTGCTGATCCACAGGCCTGCCGTTCGACCAGGTGAGCGTCGGATTCGGCTGTCACCGGGCCGGAATCATCGGTGATCGTGATTCGAACCAGGGCGGAGTTGATGCGCGAAGTCTCGGCGGCCACGCTCACCGCTCGCTGTCGCCGCGGGGAATACACACGTGTGTTGCCGGGGATCTATGCGGTCGGGAGGGTTACCCAGCGCACCAGGTGCGAGGCGGTGATCGCATGGTTGCCGGAGGCGGTATTGAGTCATCGCACTGCGGCGTGGCTGTGGGGAATGTTGCCGGAACCCGAATCGGTCGAGGCGACTGTGCCTCGGGCGCGATATCGAGCGACGCCGGAGTGGCTTCGGTTGATCCGGCGCAATTTACGGTCCGACTGGATCGATAAGGCCTGGGGGTTTGCGGTGACAACTCGGTCCCGCACGTTGCTCGATTGTCTGCCGATCCTGCCCGCCGCCGAGGCGGGCCGCATGGTCGACAACCATGCCCGTGCGGTGGCCCCCGCCTTGTCGGACCTGACCGCCGGCCAGTACGGCTCGGCGCATTTGCGGGAGCATTTGCGTTGCGCCGCATTCGATGCCGCCTCGGAGCCGGAGCGAATGTTCGCTCGCGCGCTGGCGCGGCGCGGTCTTCGTCTGCTCCTGAATCAGCGGATCGGACAGTACATCGGTGATCTCGTCGATGAACAGTCGCGGACGATCATCGAGATCGACGGTCGTGAATTCCACAGCGATGCACTGACATTCCGACTTGATCGGCGGCGTCAGAATGCCCTGCTGGGCGCCGGATGGGTCGTGTTGCGATATGCCGCCGCCGATGTGAACAGGTACCTCGATGCGTGCGTCGAGGAGGCCGCGCGGGTGATTCGACGCAGGCGCAGAAGCCGCAGATAGTGCGGACTACTTTGCCATCTGATACGCCTTGGCTCATCCATGCGGCCGGAAAGCGCTCGGATAACCCGCGGCGCCGCGCAAGGAATTCCGCCCGCATCCGCCCCGCGGGTCTGCCCACGTATCCGGAGCATCGGGTGCGGATACGTGAGCAAGGGCTGGAGTCGCGGAGGATCACTCGGCGACAACCGGAGTCGATCGTCCCTTCCAGACCAGGAGCGCGGCCTGGGCGATGAAGAAGACGCCGCCACCGGTTGCGTATACCGACAACACATCCAATGTCGGTGCGTCACCGAAACATTGGCCGATGTAGAACAGGCCCACCAGGAACGACAGGCCGCCGGCGATCAACATCGGCCATTGTTTGCCCAGTTCCGGGCGGCGGCGGTACAGGCCGACGGCGACCTGGGCCGCACCGGAGAGGACCGCCCACGCGCCGAAGGTGGCGAGGGTTGGGCCTACGCCGCCGGTGATTGCGGCGGTACCGGCCGCGACGGCTGCCAGGGTGCTCAGGGCGGCGTTGAAGGCGGTTACCCGGCGTTCGGGGCCCGCATCGGTCCCCTTGTAGTCGATCAGCGACGAGACGGCGTCGATCAACGGGTACGCCGCCAGCAAGGCGACGGCGAGGGCATCGAGGGTTTCGTGTGCGGCGGCGAAGACGGCGGCCCATGCGAGGGCGAGCACGCCGCGGCTCACGTACAGGCGGATCAGTGCGGCGCGTTCGGTTTTCGCGGTAGCGAGGGTGGGGGTACTCATCGGATTCTCCTCGGTTGGAACGACAGAACTCACTGTCGTCCGGGAATCCGGCGGCGACATCCGTCGCATGACGCTGATGACGACGTAATCGCGGGGGCCGGGGCTGATTACGTCGCCGACAGCGTCATCCGACGGATGCCTGGCTGTGGGCCGGCCACGCAGAGTGGAACGCATATCCGCACCACTTGGTCGAAGGGCGTAATCACATGGTCGTAGTCGGACGTGGCCGCACGCGGCGGCGCGTTGTCCGGACGGTTTCGGCGGTCGCGGCGGTTGTCGTCGCGGGGAGTGTGGCCGTTGCCTGCGCTGCCGAAACGACATCCCAGGCCGGTCCCGGCGAGGATGCGCCGAAACCGACGATCGTGCTGGAGCACGGCGCGTTCGCGGACGCCTCCAGCTGGGACGGTGTCATAGAGAAGCTGCGCGCTGACCACTATCCCGTTGTCGCCGCGGCGAATCCGCTCCGCGGGCCCGCCGCGGACGCCACCGGGTTGCGTGGCTTGATCAGCCATATCAACGGGCCGGTGATTCTGGTCGGGCATTCCTACGGCGGGTCGGTCATCAGTGCGGCGGGTGCCGGGAATGATCAGGTCAAGGGCCTGGTCTATGTGGCGGCGTTCCTGCCGGCGACGGGGGAAACAGCACTGGGATTGACCAATCGGTTCCCAGGTTCCACCTTGCCGGGCACGCTCGATCCCGTGCCGATCACGAATATCGACGGCAGCACCGGCACAGACCTCTACATTCAGCAGGACAAGTTCCGCGACCAGTTCGCCGCCGACGTCGCCCCGGACCGCGCGGCCCTGATGGCTGCTGCGCAACGGCCGATCGCGCAGTCCGCGCTCGAGGAGCCGACCACGGCGGCTGCTTGGACAGAGAAGCCCAGCTGGGATGTGATCACGACCGAGGACAAGAACATCCCGGTCGCGGCACAGCGGTTCATGGCCGAACGCGCCCACGCCCACGTCACCGAGGTAGCCGCATCGCATTCCGTCGCGGTGTCACACCCCGATGCGGTGGCCGGGGTGATCGAACAGGCTGCCCGCGACTCCCACTGAGCGAGGGTCCTCTTCGATCCGAACTCCCACGCGAGCATCGGACGACGCGCCGGCAACCGGCCGAGTATGTCGTGGTGGTGGCGACCGGATCGGTTACGCGCGCTGCGCCTCCAGCAGGTGAACGGGGAGTCGCAGCCCGCCGGTCTCGTCCACGTCTGGATGGAAACCCTTCGAGGCGAACAGTTTTCGGATCTCCTCGGGCGGATTCACTGCCTCGATGAACTCCGGCCTCAGGGTCGTGATGTTCCAGTCCGGTGTGGTGAATTCGCTGCGTAGTTCGGGCTCGGACAGCGGGTACGGCGCGTACAGCCGCGCGTGTTCGGTTGCGGCGAAGCTGAATTGGATCAGGCGGCCGCCCCTCTTCGTCACTCGGGCGAGGGCGGCGATGTGGGAGCGGCGCTGGATGGGCGAGAGGCAGTGGAGGAGGGCGCTGCTCACCACCGTGTCGAAGTGGTTGTCGTAGCCCGCGAGGGTGGTCGCGTCGGCGATGGCGAAGGTGACGGGGAGATCTCGGCCCGCGGCGCGGCTGCGGGCCTGGTCGATCGCGGTGGGGGCGATGTCGAGACCTGTCACTCGGTAGCCGAGTTCGGCGAGGTGGATGGCTGTGTCTCCCGGGCCGCAGCCGACGTCGAGCACCTCGCCGGTGATCCGGCCGGCGCGTTCCATGGCGGTGAGCAGCGGTTGCGGGCGGCCGATATCCCACGGTGGTTTCTCCAGTCGAAGGCCGGGGGCCAGGGCGGCGCCGCTGTAGAGCTGCTCGAAATCGACCGTCGTGGGGTCGATTCCGGATACGGAGAGGTCATCGGACATGTGCGGTCCTCCGCTCGGGTGAGAGCGTCGCCGTGGCGACTGCTCGGTGTACGAATCCACTCTATCCCATATCGTATGAAAACGATATAGTTGGGAAACCGTATTAATTGTCGACCGAGCGAGGCTCCGATGTTCGTCGCCTATCTGACCGTCATGCTCGTCACCATCGCCGCCAACACCTTCTCCGGGGTCGCCGCCGTCACCAGATTCGCCCCGGTCATGGCCACGCTGGCGCCCGCGATGGAGACCGCCGGGATTCCGCAGTCCTGGCTCACCTTTCCGATCGGAACCTTGAAGCTCGCCGGTGCGGCCGGCCTGCTGCTGGGTGTGCTCGGGGTGCCGTATGTGGGTACGGCCGCCGCGATCGGCCTGGTGCTCTACTTCGTCTGCGCGGCCTATACCCACATCCGCGTCGCCGACTATGCGCAGACCTTCTATCTGGCCGTGGGGCTGTTCCTGCCCCTGGCCGTCGCCTGCCTGGTTGTGCAGCTCGCGGACCAGCGCATCTGACGCGGAGGGCCCCGGTCACGCGGACCGGGCCCGTGGCCCGGCGGTGAACTGATCGTGCAAACCGCGCCCGATCGCGCGGTTTTCTCGCATTCTCGCCGAGGTTTGCACGAAAAGTTCGGTGCCGTAGCCGGGCGCAACGGATCCCAGGCCCCAGCCGGTGGTGCGGCAGGGGCCTGCGGGTCACGCGTTCAACAGGCCCTTCGCGATGTGCGTGACCTGGATTTCGTTGCTGCCGGCGTAGATCATCAGCGACTTCGCGTCGCGGGCAAGCTGTTCCACCTTGTACTCGGACATGTAGCCGTTGCCGCCGAACAGCTGGACGGCCTCCATGGCGACCTCGGTGGCGGCGCGGGAGGAGTAGAGCTTCATGGCGGACGCTTCGGCGAGAGAGACGGATTCGCCGGCCGCGGTGCGTTCGATGGCGTTGAAGACCATGTTCTGCACGTTGATCCGGGCGACTTCCATCTCGGCGAGCTTGAGCTGGATGAGTTGGAAGTGGCCGATCTCCTTGCCCCACAGCGTGCGCGATTTCGCGTAATCGACACAGAGCCGGTGACATTCGTTGATGATGCCCAGCGCCAGGGAGGCGATGCCGATGCGTTCGGCGGCGAAGGATTCCTTGGCGCTGTCCTTGCCGTCGCCCTTGGCGGGATTCTCGGTTTCGCCGAGCAGGCGGTCGGGCGTCAGGCGGACGTTGTCGAAGACCAATTCGCCGGTGGGGGACGAATTCATGCCCATCTTCTTGAACGGCGCGCTCTGCACGAAACCGGGCATGCCCTTGTCGAGGACGAAGGTCAGCACCTTGCGGTCGCGGCGATCGGTGCCGTCCTCCTCGTCGAGTTTGGCGTAGACGACGGTCACGTCGGCGTACGGGCCGTTGGTGATGAAGGTCTTGCGGCCGTTGAGGATGTAGTCCTCGCCGTCGCGGCGGACATAGGACTTCATACCGCCGAATGCGTCGGAGCCGGAATCGGGTTCGGTGATCGCCCAGGCGCCGACCTTCTCGAACGTCACCAGCTCGGGCAGCCAGCGCTTCTTCTGCGCGAGGGTGCCGCGGCTGCGAATGGTGCCGACGGCCAGGCCGAGGCTCACGCCCATCGACGCGACGAGGCCCAGGCTCACTCCGGCCAACTCGCTGTTGAGGATGACGCCCATACTGCCGGAACCGCTGAAACCGCCGGACTTCCCCGGCGTTCCGGCTTCCTCGCGGGCCAGCGATTTCGCCAGCCCCTCGCGCGCCATCTCGTCGAGGCCGAAGGTGGCATAGAGCTTGCGGATGATGTCGAACGGCGGCAGTGCCCCGCTTTCGAGCCGGTCGACATGCGGTTCGATCTCCTTCTTGATGAAGCCGCGCACGGCGTCGCGAAGCATCAGATCTTCGTCGGACCACTTGTACATGTCGTCAACTCCCGAGTATCGCCTGAACGGTCGTCTCGAATATAGAACACGTTCTAATTCGGAAGGGCCGCCGCGTCGGCGCGCGCGACCCGAGCCGAAGGGAATCGACTCTCCCCACCAGTGGTGCTCGACCGGCTCCCGCGGCACCGCGATTCTGAGATGATCTCGCGGGCAACAGGTCTCATCCCTCGCGTGCGCAGGCACGTCGACAGTCGAAGGGTTCCGTGATGACGAATCGACCTGCTTTTCCCGATGCGAACGAACGTCCCCTCGATACCTGCCTCCGCCTACGCAAGACCGCTCCGGTGGTCGAAGTCGACTTCCCCGGCGGGGTTCCGGCCTACCTCGCGCTCTCCCATCGGGCGGTCGAGGAGATCCTCGCCGGCGACAACAAGACCTTCGCCCGGGATCCGAAACACTGGCCCGCCCTCTACGACGGCTCGATCCCCGAGGACTGGCCGTTCCGGGCGATCGTGCAGGGCGATCATCTGTCGACCAAGGACGGTGCGGACCATCGGCGACTGCGCGGCCTGGTCGGGAAGGGATTCACTCCGGCTCGGGTCCGGGATCTGGAGCCGCGGATCCAGGCGATCATCGACGGCCTGCTCGACGGTGTGGCGGCCGCGGGGGATCCGGTCGATCTGGTGCCGGCGTTCTGCGACGCGCTGCCGATGGCGGTGATCAGCGAGCTGTTCGGCGTACCGGAATCGGAGCGGGCGCAGCTGCGGCAGTGGACGTTGACCTCACTGTCACAGGAGATTTCGGCCGAGGAGGCGTTCTCGACGCAGGTGGCGCTGCGCGGCTATCTCTACGAGTTGGTCGAGCGCAAACAGCGCGAGCCCGGTGACGATCTGACCTCCGATCTGGTCCGGGCGCGGGACGAGGGCGATCGGCTCACCACGGACGAACTGGTCGCCATTCTGTGGCTGATGTTGATCGCCGGCCACGAAACCACCGTCTACCTGCTCGGGAACGCGGTCGTCGCGCTGGGGCGGCATCCCGACCAGCTGGCCCTGGTGAAGGCGGAGGATCGGTGGGCCGACGTCGTGGAGGAAACGCTGCGCTACCGGCACTCGGTGATGATGACGAGTTTCCGATTCACGCTGCAGGACGTGACGATCGACGGGGTTCCGATTCCGAAGGGCAGGGCGGTCGGCGTCGTCTACCAAGCCACCGGAGTGGACACCGCGCAGCACGGTGAGACCGCCGACGAATTCGACATCACCCGCCCGCCGCGGCCGCACCTCGGATTCGGGCACGGACCGCGCTACTGCATCGGCGCACCGCTGGCCCGGCTGGAGGGCCGGCTCGGGCTGGCGAGCCTGTACCGGCGGTTCCCGGACCTGAGTCTCGCCGTGGATCCCGCCGAAATCCCTTATACGCCTTCGTTCTTCACCGTGGGGCCGGTGTCGATACCGGTTCGTCCCGGCGCCGATCGCGGCTGAGCCGACACGACGACGCCCGCGAGACCGGTTGTCTCGCGGGCGTTTCGGGCCGTGGTCAGCCGCGGACCATCTCGGTGTCCTCGACATCCTCGGAGTCGAGGACGACCGCCGCCGAGGAGGCCGAGCGGTTGGGCAGCAGCACCGCCATCACGATGACGATCAGCGCCAGGCCGGCGGATATCCCGAAGGCCAGCCGCATACCCGACAGATGGGCGACGAGCGGTGCGATCCCGCGATCGGTGAGGGTGGTGGCGCGGGCGGTCATCACCGTGACCACCAGGGCGGTGCCGAACGCCGCGGCCACCTGCTGCAGGGTGCCGAGCATCGAGCTGCCGTGCGAGTACAGATGCTGCGGCAGCGCGCCGAGACCGAGGGTGAAGACCGGGGTGAAGGCCGCGGCCAGCGACACCATCAGCAGGATGTGCAGCGCCAGCAACTGCCAGTACGGCATGGTCAGCGAGATGCGGGTGAAGCCGGCCAGGGCCGCCGCGATGCCGACCGCACCCGGAATCACCAGCATGCGCCCGCCGAAGCGGTCGAACAGGCGCCCGATCGTCGGCCCCAGCAGACCCATCGCCAATCCGCCTGGCATCACCAGCAGACCGGTTTCCAGCGGTGACAGCGACCGCAGGTTCTGCAGGTACAGCGGCAGCAGGATCATCGAGCCCATCATCGCCAGGAAGGCCACCGCCATCAGCACGAGTGCCTTGGTGTAGGTGCCGGACAACAGGATTCGCAGATCGAGCAGGGGAGATCCGGTGCGCTGGAGGTGGATCTGGCGGGCGGCGAACACCGCGATGAAGGCCACGCCGGCGGCGACGATCAGCGCCGGGATCACGATGTTGCCCACCTCGAACCGGCTGAGGCCGTAGACCAGGCTGCCGAAGCCGAGGGCCGCGAAAACGACACTGGCCCAATCGATCGCGCCGCTCTCGGGTTCGCCGACGTTCTCCAGTTTCCGCAGGCCGAAGAAGGTCACCGCACCGGCGATGGGCAGCACCAGCAGGAAAAGCCAACGCCAGGAACCGATCTGGAGTACCAGGCCGGAGATGACCGGACCCATGGCCGGAGCGACCGAGATGGCGAGGGTGACGTTACCCATGACACGGCCGCGATCGTGTTCGGGCACCACGGTCATCAGGGTCGTCATGAGCAGCGGCATCATCACCGCGGTGCCACCGGCCTGTACGACGCGACCGACGAGCAGCACCGCGAACGACGGCGCCGCGGCCGACAACAGGGTGCCGGCGAGGAACACGCCCATCGCGAGCGCATAGGCGCGGCGGGTGGTGACACGCTGCAGGAACCATCCGGTGACGGGGATGACGGCCGCCATGGTGAGCATGAACGCGGTCGACACCCACTGCGCGGACCGCTCGGTGACGTGCAGATCGCTCATCAGGCGGGGGATCGCGTTGATCATGATGGTCTCGTTGAGGATCACCACGAAGGTCGCGAGGACCAGCAGCCGGATCACCGCGGGGGTTCTTCGTCCGGCCGGGTGATGGACTGGTTCGGCGGGCATGTGTACCTCCGGGTGTTGCGACGCAGAATGTCCGACCGACGTCGAGCCACTCCTCTGTGCCTCGAACGCCACACCAGACCTGACGACCGTGACCCACTCAACTCATCGGTGCCGCGCAAGTATTCCGGTGAACCGGACACGTGAGCACATGGTTTTTCGCGCCGAACCGCACTGATAGCCGCGAGAAACGACTGCTCACCTGCGCCTGTTCCGTGGGGCGCGCAGGGGAGAGACGCTCGTCACACCGTGGTGGCCTGGGCCGCGGGCACCACGGCCTCCGACCCGTCACCGCGGCCGGTCGCGGGCAGCGGACCGAACAGTGCCCGGCCCGCCCGCCAGTTCTCCCACAGGCGCGTGATCAGGATCGTGAACGCCGTGTACCCGCCGCCGAGCAGCACATCGAAGACCCAGTGCTCGCCGCCGTAGACGAGGGTGAAGCCCATCGCGCAGGGATAGATCACCAGGATCGCGCGCAGCCACCAGTGCCGCGTGAGCGGCCACAGCGTCGCGGCCACCAGTACCGAGAACGCCGTGTGGAGCGAGGGCACGGCGGCGACGTAGTTGCCGTGGTCCTCGAGCCATTGCGCGCTCACGTTGGGATCGACCACGCCGAGCCCGAAACCGGATATGCGCCGCACGTGTTCCGGGATGGCCCCTTCGCGCCCCGCGTACCAGGGCGGCGCCGCGGGCACCAGCACATAGGTGACCAGCGCCAGATACGACAGCAGCAGAATCCGGCGCATATACCGGACCCACAGCGGCCGGGAGTAGACGTAGAAGATCGCCGCGACCGCCCAGGGCAGGATGAAATGCGTCGTGTAGACCACGCCGATGATCGGCGTCCACGAGGGCTGGCCGTCGCCGGCCAGATGGTCCTGCAACCAGATCGTCGGCAGGGTGCCGCCGAACATCCAGCGATCGGCGGTGACGAGTTCGTGCATGCGCAGCGGCATGCCGAGTTTGTCGGCGAGGTCGCGGGTGTAGTCGTAGACCATGAGCGCCGCGATCAGCGGCAGCCAGTCGGTCAGTACCCGGATGTGCTCGCGCCAGGGCCGGTCGACGGTGAAGGCGAGAACGCCGCCGATCATCCACGCGGCTTCCTGCACGCGGCCACCGGGTAGTGCTCCGGTGATCAAGGCCGCGACCAGTGCTGCCAGGTAAGCGAACCGCACGGCGTAGCGGATCAGCCGCCGTTGGCTGGTCGGCTCCGCGATTTCGGTTGTCTCCGGCTGTACACCGAGCATTCGGCCAGTGTGCCACCCACATTCACGGGCCGGACACATCCATCCGGTTCGCGTGTCGGGGGATGTGGTGTCCCGGAGTAGCACATACGCACTTCTCATCGCCGCACTCAGGACGGGCAGCACCGCCGTGGCGACCGCCACCGGACTCGCGAGCATGTTCGCCGGAAACCTCTGATCGGCGTTCGCCGGATACCCGGAACGGCGGGGGTCTCTCGGTAGAATCCGTCCCCGATGAGGTCTCACCGGGTCGGATCGGGAGGATGCGGCAGTGCTGGAGGTGTGGGGGCGTCGGACCGCAGTCAGATATGCCGACGGGCGGATCACCACCACGCCGCTGGGCGTCGACGACGATGTCGCCATGGATGTGCGGGTCTGCGATCTGCGTGACGCCTGCCTCGCCGAGGCAGACAGTGGTGACCTGCTGATCCTGCTGTATTTCCGGGCGCCGGACTATGTGATCAAAGGCGTTGCCACCCGGCGCAATCCGGCGACGATCTTCCTCGAACCCGAGGTGTTCACGCAGGCCGCCACACTGGTCCGCGCGATCGGCGACGATCTGCTCGAGATGCGGCGCATCGTGCGGCAGCGGCCGAATCTGACCCCGCCCCGGCCGGTTCCGGGGCAGTACGGTCCGATCCGTCCAGATGTGTCGCGCGCGGCCGAGCGGATGCGCACCCCGGAAATGTGCGCGCGGGAGCTGGCGGCCCTGCACGCCTACGCCCGACCGGACGAATACGTCCTCGAATGCGCACCGTGCGGCCATCGCGGGGCGCCGGGGCTGGTGGTGATCACCACCCTGCGGCTGCTGTTCGTATCGGCCGGGGCCACCTACGAATTCCCGGTGGCCGCGCTGGATCGCACCGATGTGGCCGCGCCGCCCGGATCGGTGGCGACGCTGCGCATTTCGGACGGCAACACGGATCTGGAATTCGTCTCCACCGAGGCCGAGGATCTGCTGCGCGTCGACGGCGCCGTGCGGCTGGCCTGCGAGATCGAACATGTCGACGGTTCCATCGTGATGGCGCGTCCGTCGTCGCTGGACCTGTTCGGCGAATGGCAGTTGCTGGTGGAGCGGCGCAAACTCGGCATGGTCGACACCGAGCAGTTCAAATGGGAGGGCATCGGCATTCTGCGCGCGATGCCGCAGTAACCGCCGTCAGTGGAACGGGGAGAGGCCGAATACCGGCGCGCCCGGATGCAGCGCCACCCGCCGCCACGGACTCGACGGGCGCATCAGCAGGCCGCGGATCATCCAGCGGCGTTCGTCGACCTGTTCCTTCGCCGCGGCGAGGTCCTGGGTGGCCGCCCAGAAGATGGCGCCGGTGAGGAAGCCGGCCGCGAACTGCCGCCAATTGCGGTAGTGCTGCTGGGCTTTGGCGAGCGCGCGGCCCAGCAGCGTCCACGCCTCGTCCTCGTCCAGATATCCGGCGGTGTGCGCGGCGCGGGCGATGAAGACGATGCGCGAGAGGTCCCAGGCGGTGGCATCGGTGTTGAGCGGTTGCGGTAGCCGGTCGACGATGCCGAATTTGATGGCCTGCAACCAGGCGTCGTAATCGCGGTCGATGCCGTTGACGCCACGGTAGCCGCGCACCTCGGACACGGTGTGCAGGAATTCGCGGTGGCTGTCGGCGAGGCCGGTGCGGTCGACGCGGGTGGTGTCCTGGGCGGCCGCGGTCGCCAGCGGATGCACCATCGCGAACAGCGGTGCGTGCATCCCGCTCAGCAACCGGCCGATGGTGTCGCGCGCATCCTCGGCGTTGTCGACACCCCACGATTCGTGCAGGCCCTCGATGGTGGATTCGCGCCGGGTCTCCGAACTTCCGGGGTGTTCCGGCTGGAAGGCGACGGTGTCGTTGTAGGAGCTCCAGCTGCGGCCGTAGTACGCCCCGATCGCCAGCGCCCGGATGCGATCCTCGCCGATCGCGACACCCGACCATTTGTCCGAGCCGGGATCGAAATCCGAACTCGGAAATCCGCTGACGCGCGGAAGTCCGTGCGGTCCGGCGACCATCGTCACCACTGCACCCCCTCGCCCGTGAATACTGTCCGTGCGAGCCTACCGACCGGCCCCGCCGGAGCTCGTGAACCCATCGCGTACTTTCGAACCGAACCCGGCCCGCGAAGGAGTAGGACATGCAGACCGTGACGTCGCAGGACGGCACCACCATCGCCTTCGACCGGATCGGTTCCGGCAGTGCGGGAACCGTTGTGCTGATCAGCGGCGCTTTCGGTTATCGGCAGGTCCCCAACACCGTCGAGCTGGCGCAGGCGCTGGCCGAGAACTACGGCCTGCGCGTGCTCAACTACGACCGGCGCGGGCGCGGCGACAGCGCGGACTCGCCGGGGGTCTACGACAGCGCCAACGAGATCGCCGACATCCGCGCGCTGGTCGAGGCCGAGGGCGGATCGGCCGCCCTGTTCGGCTGGGGCTCGGGCGCGATCCTGGCACTGCTGGCCGCGCGCTCGGGCGCGATCACGGGAATCACCGACGTGGTCGCGTTCGAACCGCCGTTCGTGGTCGACCCGAAGGATCACGTGCCGCCCAAGGACGCGGAGGAGAAATTGCGCGAGCGCGTCGCGGCAGGCAAGCGCAGCGGTGCGGTCCGGTACTACATGACCAAGGTGATGGGTGTGCCGGGACTGGTCGTCGCGGTCATGCGGATGTCGTCGGTGTGGAAGAAGCTGGTGGCCACCGCCGATTCGACGGCCCACGATTTCGCTGTGCTGAAACCGTTTTCGCGCGGTGAGACCATTCAGCCGGAAGACTGGGCCGCGCTCACGGCGCCGACCCTGCTGCTGATCGGCGATCGTTCCGCCCCCGCGCTCACCAAAGGGGCCAAGAAGATGGCCGAGGTGCTCCCGAATGCCGAATTGCGGGAGCTGCCCGGCGTGAGCAACGATCCGGTCGCCGCCGAACTGGCCCCGGCGATCGGTGAATTCCTCACGCGCACACGGTGATCGGCGCGGCCACGACGACCGGCTAGGGGATGCTGGCGGGTGCTCGCACGACCCGCCCGCCCAGGCGTTCGGTCACCTCGAAACCCTGCTCGCGGAACCAGCGCGCCAGGATCGGGACCGCCGAATCGTCGTCGCGGAACGTGGGGACCAGCTGCGCGACGATATGCATGCCGTGGGCGTCGGCGGTGCGGCACAGATGGCGCAGCGTCGCGGTGCCCAGGCCCATCCGGCGCAGCGGCGGAATCACATCGATGTGGTCGAGTTTGACGGTGCTGGCATAGATTTCGAACTGGACCGCGACCGGTCCCTGATCTCCGGCCAGCGTCGCCGGATCCGCCGGCACCGGGCGCACCTCGCCGGGCAGGTGCACGACGAGCCGGCGTCGCGCCTCGTCGTCGGGCGCCATGCGGACGGCCTGCACCACGCGATCGGTGATATCGCTGACGGCCGAGCGGTCACCGTCGGCGGCGAGCGGACGGATATCGGTGGTCCTGCGCGCTGTGTCGCGCAGGGTGCGCACCCAATGCGGATCGGCCTTGCCGTAGCGCTCGGCGAGCTGACCGATGGTGTGCTCGAGTCCGAAACAGCCGCCGAAGGTGCCGGTGTCGCCGCCCGACAGCACGCCCCACCGACGGTCGTCGGCCCCGACGCAATGTCGCGCCAGTTCGGCGCGGATCTCGTCGCGGCGGCGTTCGGCCTGATCGACCGCCGCGCCGGGCAGAATGCGCAGCCAGCGTTTCCATCCGTCGAGATTGGCGCGGATCCGGGTACCGGCGAGATCGGCGCAAGCCTGCTGGTAGTTGCTCCAGGCTTGCTCTCGTCGCTGGATCAGCTGCCGATCCGGGCGGGTGGGATCACCGTCCGCGGTCGGCGTGTTGTCGTCCATATTTATCTACGGTACGACGGAAGTGCAGGGTGGCAGGGGTGTTGGGAAATCGCCGGTGGTGTGTCGCCGACGCCGGGTGGCAGGCGGCGGAGGATGCCTCGGAGATTTACCGATCGATTGCGCCCGGCGTGTCGGCTCAGGACTCGGTGGGCACCTTGGTGCGCAGCGAACGCAACGACGCGGGCAGCAGCGGTTCTGCCGTCGTGGGCCGCGGTGCGGTGACGACATACAGGGCGACCAGCAGCACGCTCAGCCACACATAGGTGTCGCCGACCAGATGCTGCCACGGCGTCCAGGCCAGTTCGCGGTTGTTGTCGCCGGGTTCCCAGTTCTGCGGGCCGATGGTGAACACGACCGCGGTCGCGATGATGATCGCGTACCAGATCATCGCCGACCGGCGCGGCAGCCGAGTCGCGACGCCGACCGCGGCCAGCAGGCCCGGCGCGATCCAGACCCAGTGGTGCGACCACGAGATCGGCGAAACCAGCAGGGTGAAGACGGCGTTGAACGCCAGGGCCAGCGCCGGATCGGCGACCGCGCGCCGCATCGCCGCCACCACCAGCACCAGCAGCGCCAGACTCAGCAGCGCCCACAGGGCGGTGAAGGCCGGTTCGGGGACCTGGAAGCGTGACAGCACGCCCTGAATCGACTGATTGGTCCGGAAAGCCGACCCGCTGAGGCCCGAGACATTGCCCATCCCGCCGAACCAGTACTTCACCGATTCGTGCGGCATCAGGGCGAACGCGATGCCGGTGGCGACGGCACCGGTGATCGCCGCGGTGAGCGCCGAGCGGTAGTCGCGTCGAACCAGGAAATAGAGGACGAAGGCGGCCGGGGTCAGTTTGATCGCCGCGGCGATGCCGACCAGGACGCCGCGCGGCCAGCGGGTGCGTTTGGGCAGGCAGTCGGCGGCGACCAGCACCATCAGCAGCAGATTGACCTGCCCGAAATCCAGTGTCGAATGCACCGGTTCCAGCAGCATGCCCAGCGGAATCGCGCAGGCGCTGGCCCACAGCACCACCTCGGTGCCGCCGCTGCCCCAGACCCGGCGGGCGACCAGATAGAGCGTGATCGCCAGCGCCAGCGTGGAAACCACGAAGAAACTGATCGCCGCGGCATTCCACGGCAGCAGTGCGAAGGGGCCGAGCGCCACCGCGGCGAAGGGCGGATAGATGAACGGCAGACTGATCCCGAGCGTGGTTTTCGGCAGACTGCCGTACATATCGGCGCCGTCCCACATCGCCTGCACGCCCAGGCGATACACCTGGAGGTCGATGAATTCGCGCTTGATCGGCTGCAGGGGCCAGCTGGGCCGCAACAGCCAGAACACGCTCAGGGCGACCAGCAGTACCGGAACCAGCCATACGAGCCGACCGATGCGGTGGGCTCCCGGCATGCGAGGTCCCGACAGCGGCCGGGCGGATGTGGAGACGCTAACCATCCGGGACGAGGTTACCGACTGCGGGCGCCGGAGCGAAGCTGGGGGCGAATTTCCACCGGAGGCACCCGATAGCATGAATTCGCTATGACGACTCTGCCCGAGCAGCCGGGAGACCGCTCGGCCGAGGCCCCGCTGCTGCTGACGAACGCTCCGCCGCGCACCCTGTCGTTCGGTGATCAGGCCGCGTTCTGGGCCAACCTGGGCGTGAGCCTGATCGGCTTCACCGGAGCCTTCTACGTGCTGCAACCGGCCGGCCATCCCCAGTTGCCGGTCACGGCGGCGGTCCTCGCCACCGCGGTGGGAACCGTGCTGGGCACCGCGATGGTGGCGGCCGCCGGCGCGGTGGGCGCGCGCACCGGCGCGCCGGCGATGGCGAACTTCCGCGGACTGTTCGGCACCCGGCTGTCGTATGTGCCGACCGTGGCCAACATCGTGCAGTGCATCGGGTGGGGTGTGTTCGAGCTGACCGTGATCGCGGGCGGGGTCGCGGCGCTCACTCACGGGAATCTGCCGCACGGTGCGGTGATCGTCGGGGCCGGTGCGTTGTGTACGGCGATGGCGATCTGGCCGTTGAACGTGCTGCGCATTCTGCGCAAGTACGTGACGGTCGCGGTGGCGGTGGCCATGGGCTGGTTCACGATTCAGTTCCTGCGCCAACCGCTGCCGCCGGTGACCGGCACGTCGTGGAGCGGATTCTTCCCCGGCGTCGATACCGCGCTGGCGGTGGCGGTGTCGTTCGTCCCGCTGGCCGCCGACTACACCCGCCACGCCCGCGGCGCTCGCGCCGCTACCGGGGCCACGATGGCCGGCTATTCGATCGCGCAGACCTGGTGCTATCTGCTCGGCATCGTCGCGCTACTGCAGGCCGGCGGTGATCCGGACCGGATCTTCGACACCTTCCTCGGCGTCGCGGCCGGATGGCTGTTCTTCGCGGTGCTCGTGCTGCGGGAATCGGATCAGTCGTTCGCCAATGTGTATTCCACCGCGATGTCGCTGCAGAATCTGCTGCCGCGGGTGGATCGGCGCTTCCTGGCCGCAGCGGTGGGTGCGCTCGCGACCGTGCTGGCGCTGGGGGTGCACGACTTCACCGGTTTCTCGAATTTCCTGCTGCTGATCGGATCGGTGTTCGTCCCGCTGTGCGCGGTGCTGGTGGTCGACTTCTTCCTCGGTCGCGGCCGTCGTGGGTGGGATCTGTCCGAGAACGCTCCCGCCCGTCCGCTCCTGCTGGTGCCGTGGCTGCTGGGCTTCGTCGTGTACCAGGTGCTCAATCCGGGATCGGTGGATTGGTGGGCGCGGATCTGGCTGCGGGTGCAGGACCTCGTCGGTGTGCATCCCGGCTGGTGGTCCTCCGCCTCGCTGTACTCGTTCCTGGCCGCGGCCGCCTGCACCGGTGTGCTGGCCCGTCTCGAACGGCTGCCCGCCCGGGCCGAGCCGGAGCGGACGTCCTGAGCCGGGCGGGAGACGAGTCCGCGGAGACGGGCGATCAGGTCTTCGCGATGGGCGAAAGTGGGTCGGCCGCACCGGCATTCTCCCCGCTGACTCCCGGCGAGCTGGGAGATCTGTTCGCCGAGCCCGGCGCGACACCCGTGATCGAATGGCGCAGCCGGCGGCCGTTGTCGTCCACGGCCCGGGTGCGGCTGGGTGACGGAACGCGAGTCGTGGTGAAGCGGATGCCTTCGGCGCTGCGCGATCCCGGGACCCTCGCCCCCGAACACGCCTTCATGAATCATCTTCGAGCACAAGGCATTCCGATTCCTCGCGTGCGGGCGACCGAGCGCGGCGAGTTCACCTACGAAATCCAGGAACTCGGGGCAGGCGAGGACCGGTACCGCGACGACTTCTCGTGGAGCCCCTATCACTCGGCCGCCGATGCGGCCGCGGCCGGAGCGATGCTCGCGCGCCTGCACCTCGCCGCGGTGGGATTCGAGGCACCGGAGCGCCCGCCGCATCCGTTGCTGGCCGGGCTGTGCACTGATCCGGTCGCGGCCGTCGACTGCTACGTCGCCGCCCGCCCGGAGGTCGGCCGATTCCTGGCCGCCGAGCCACACCCGGACGCGGGGCGGTCGCAGGCCGGACCGCCGGTGGATCTACCGGGCGCGACGGATGCCCCCGCATCCGAACTCGCCGCCGCGGTCGCGACGTTGCCCCCGCTGTGGACGCACAACGATTGGCACGGCACGAATCTGCTCTGGTCGGACGGCGGGGTCACCGCCGTCCTGGATTTCGGCCTGGCGAACCGGACCGTGGCCGTCTTCGATCTCGCCACCGCGATCGAACGCTTCGCTGTCGACTGGCTCTCGATCGCCGCGGGCGGCCCGGCCCGGGTGCAGGCCGGGCAACTGGGCGCGTTCCTGCGGGGTTACTGCGAGATCAGGCCGCTGCATCGGGTGGAGCGCGAGGTCCTGTCCGACCTCTTCCCGCTCGTGCACATCGTCTACGAATTGTCCGAAATCGATTACTTCCTCACGATTCCGCCTCGTCGGCAGGTGCGCAATGCCCGGATCGCTTACCGTAACTACTTTCTCGGTCGCTCGGTTTGGGCCGCATCGGCCGAGGGCAAGGCCTTCACGACCATGTTGCGACGACTGACTGCCGAGTGCTGTTAGGTTGCTGTCTGCGGGTCACGGGGGATCGGTGACAACGGAGGAGACGGGTGTGGCTGAGCCGACGCCAACGCAGAACACGGCCGGATCGGTGCCGAACCCCCGGTGGGGTGGTCTGCTGCGAACCAAATCGGTCGAACAATCGATCCGGGATACCGATGAACCCCATTCCAAACTCCGCAAGGATCTGACCGCCTGGGATCTGACCGTCTTCGGTGTCGCCGTGGTGGTCGGCGCGGGCATCTTCACGCTGACCGCGCGCACGGCCGGCAATGTGGCGGGGCCGTCGGTCTCGCTGGCCTTCGTCTTCGCCGCCGTCGCCTGTGGACTCACCGCCCTGTGCTACGCCGAATTCGCCTCCACCGTCCCCGTCGCGGGCAGTGCCTACACCTTCTCGTACGCGACCTTCGGCGAGCTGGCGGCGTGGATCATCGGCTGGGACCTGATCCTCGAATTCGCCCTCGCCGCATCGGTTGTCGCGAAGGGATGGTCGCAGTATCTGGGTGAGGTGATGGGCTCGCGCTCGCCGATCGTGCATTTCGGGTCGGTCGAATTCGATTGGGGCGCGGCCCTGTTGATCGTCATCCTGATGGTGCTGCTCGTAATCGGTACCAAGGTGTCGTCGCGGGTGTCTGCGATCGCGGTCGCGATCAAACTGTCGGTGATCGCTGTGGTGATCGTGGTGGGGCTGGCCTATTTCGAGCCGTCGAATCTGAAGCCCTACATTCCGCCGTCTCAGCCCAGCAGTACCGGGGAGGGCCTGCACCAGACGCTGTTCCAATGGCTGACCGGCGCCGGTGACAGCAACTTCGGGTGGTACGGACTGCTGGCCGCGGCCAGCCTGGTGTTCTTCGCGTTCATCGGATTCGATGTCGTGGCCACCACCGCGGAGGAGACGAAGAATCCACAGCGCAATGTGCCGCGCGGAATCCTTGGCTCGCTGTTGATCTGCACCATCCTGTATGTGGCCGTGACGCTGGTGCTGACCGGCATGGTGCCCTACACCGAGCTCGCCGGCAACGACGCCACCCTCGCCACCGCGTTCAAACTGCACGGGGTCACCTGGGCCAAGAACATCATCTCCGTCGGCGCGCTGGCCGGTCTGACCACCGTGGTGATGGTGCTGTATCTGGGCCAAACCCGCGTGTTGTTCGCGATGTCGCGCGATGGCCTGCTCCCGCGTCGCCTGGCCCGGACCGGGCGCTTCGGCACTCCGGCTGCGCTCACCATCGGCGTGGGCACGGTCTGTGCCGTGCTGGCCGGATTCGTGCAGTTCGGCACGCTCGAGGAAATGGTGAACATCGGCACGCTGTTCGCATTCGTGCTGGTGTCGGTCGGTGTGATCATCCTGCGGCGCACCCGCCCCGATCTGCCGCGCGGATTCCGGGTGCCGCTGGTGCCGCTGATCCCGATTCTCGGTGTGCTGGCGTGCCTGTGGCTGATGTTGAATCTGTCGGTGGAGACCTGGCTGCGATTCCTGATCTGGATGGTGATCGGGTTGGTCGTCTATTTCACCTACGGTGTGCGGCATTCGGTGCTGCGCTCGACACCGATCTCCGACACTCCCGCGGCGGCGTCCGAAGGCCGAGCTACCGAGGGCCGAGCTACCGAAGGCTGAGTTTCCGGGGGCTGGTCATCCGGAGGCTGGGCACCCGCAGACGCCGCGAAGGCGAGGGCGCGGGCTCGATCGAGCTGGTCGATCACCACCTCCCAGGCGGGGTGCCCGGCATCCGGCGCGTCCAGCAGATCGCGATGGATACGCAGCAGCGTGCGGGTGGCCTCGGCGGTATGCGCGGCCGCCTGCAGCGCGGGGGCCGACGGCACGGTGGTGAAGTGCAGTCCCGCGATCCGATGGGCGAGCCAGTACGCCTCGAAATGCGCCTGGGCGCAATGCTCCTCGCGTTGTTCCCGATCGTCGGTGGCGTAGGTCGCGGTACCCGGCCCGGCGGCGCGGGCCCGTTCCTCGAGTGCGGTGAGATCGGGAGCGCCGGTCAGGGAGTGGCGTAGGTCATCGCCCATCATCCGGTACAGCAAACCGGCGAGCAGGGCGTGTTCGACCGCTGCCGAATCGGTTCCGGACATTTCCGAAATACGGGCTTGCTCGGCGGCTTCGTCGGTATCGGCGCGGAGCACCGCCAGCGCGGCCCGCAATTGCGCAGTGGTAGCCATCGCGAGACAGGCTACCTCCTAGCAAACGTTTTGCCCATACCGTCCGGCGAATGATCCGCGAGGTCCGCCACCGGCGGTCCCTCCGCGTCCCGATACGTGCGCGCGACCAGCGCGGCGCGCAGATACCAGAGGCCGCTCGGCTGCGAGGGATCCAGTCCGGTGAGCTGACCGATCCGTTTGAGCCGATAGTCGACGGTATTGGTGTGCACCTGCAACTGCCTGGCGGTGCGGCGGCGGGACAGGCCCGTGGCCATGTGCCGCCGCAGGGTCTCCAGCAGATCCGGGTGGTCGTCGAGCGGATCCAGCAGTGTCCCCAGCCGTTCCAAACCCGGTCCGGGACGGGTCAATTGATATTCCATCGCCAGATCCGCGAAGCGGTACAGCCCGGGCGGGCTCGCCAGCCGCAGCACGGTGTCGAGCAGTTCGTGCACGCGGTCGGCGGCCGCGGAGATCTCCTCGGTGGGCGTCGCGAGCGCGGTGGCGGTGAGCCCGACCTGCGCCGCCTCGGACAGTTCGGCGATCAGCTCGTCGAGTTCGTCCTCGCCGAACATCGCCTCCGGGACCAGGATCGTGCCGCCGTCCACGCTGAGCAACGACAGCACCCGCCCGCCGCTGCGATTGGCCAGTGCGGTCTGCAACCGGCGCAGTTTGCGGCGCGCCACCACTTTCCCGTCCACGTTGGGATGGGATTCGTCGGGGTGCGGCGGAATGCTCATCGCCACCACGACATACGCGGGTTCGATCTCGATCCCGCTCGCCCGGGCCATCGTCGAGGTGGGGTGCCCGGCCAGCAGCGCCGAGACCAGCGTGTGCACCGCGGTGTGGTGTTCGGTGACCGCGGCCTGATGTTCGCGCACATAGGCGAGTGCGACCGCGGGGGTGATGGTGTCGAGAATCCGCAGCAGCAGCTGCGCCGGATTCTCGGGCCGCTGCTTCGGATCGGTCTGGGTGAGCAGCAGATCGAAGGCCAGCCGGAATCCCTCGTGCACCGCGTGGTGGACGGTATCGATCGGAATGCCCTCGCGTGCCCAGTTCGCGGCCGCGCGCTGCAGGCGCCCGACCTTCTCGTCCGGCTGCCGGCCCTCGAGGATGTCGACGGTCAGTTCCAGGCAGACCCTGGTCACCGCGGTGATGTCGCCGTGCAGGGCGTCGCCGGGCAGTGTGGAGCACGGGGCCACATGTTCGGCGAAATGCCCGACCAGTTGGCGGGAGAGCACCCGGACGTCGTGGCGGGGGCGGGCGTTCATCGTCGTACTACCTTCTCACTGCTCAGGAGGTGACCGGCCGGGCGGGCGCCGGACGCAATCGATGGGCGACCAGCGCCGCGGACAGCAATCGCGATCCGTTCGGATCGCTCGGGTCGACGCCGGTGAGTTTTTCTATGCGGCGCAGCCGATAGCTGAAAGTGTTGGGGTGGATGTGGATTTCGGCGGCGGCGGCCTTGCGGTCGGAGCCGTGGCGCAGATGCGCGTCGAGCGTCTCCATGAGATGCGGCGTCCGGCGCAGCGGTTCGATCCGTTCGGCCAGCCGGTCACGAGCCACCCCGGGCCGCGTGAGCTGATATTCCAGCAGCAGATCGTCGAGTCGGTACATCCCGGTCGGCCGCCCCGACATGCGTGCCAGCTGGGCCACCTCCGCGGCCTGATTCGCCGCTTCCGGCACGGATTCGCGCCTGATACACGGGGTTTCGGCGACGAGGACATCGGCGCCGAACTGTTCGGCGAGTTCGGTGGCCAACTCCGCGCCGGCGCTCTCCGGCCACTCGCGAACGCCGGGGAGCAGCACGACCGCGGTGTCCCCGTCGAAGGTGTGCAGCGCGGTCGGTCCCGCCACCCGATCCAGAACGCGCTGCAGGATGCGGATGCGGCGGCGGACAACGAGATTCGCGGCCGCGACGGGCTGCGGTTCGGTGCGCACCTGGACGGCCAGCACCGAATACCGTTCGGCCAGCGCGGTATCGGCGCGCGCCGCCTGCTCCTCGGCGGGCTGTCCGCCCACCAGCGCCGCGCACAGGGCGCGCTTGGCCTCCCGTTCCGGATGGTAGATCGAGTGTTCGACCGCCGCATAACCCTCGACCGTGATCAGGTTGATGTGCATGAGCAATTCGAGTGTGCGCGAACCGAACTCGATCAGCTGGTCGACATCCGCGGGCTTACTCAGCGCCACCGCCTCCTGCAGTACCTGCTGCGCGGAGCGGTGGACCGCCTCCATCAGCAGCGGCAACGGCAGCCGATCCTCCGCATGCCGCTCGATCACCGGTTGCACGAAGGCGGCGACCTCGTCACGGGTGAATTCCCGCTGCTGCGCCATGGCGTGCAGGAAGGCGTGCGCGCATCCGTAGATGGCCGGAAGCACCTCGACGAAATGGTCCGCGGGCAAGTCGGCGGCCGATGCGGAAGTACCCAGGCCGGAGGCCAGGACGCGTTCGGCGAACTGCGGCAGGCGCTCGAGGATGCGCACGGCGAGACTCGAGGGTGCGGAATTCACGGCAACCGGCATGCGCCGATTGTCGCGGGCCACATGGATTGCGGCAAGAGGTCGCGGCGCCGCGACCGGAATTCGTTTCCGGCGACAAATCCCGCCACCGGATCTGTGTATCCGAGTGCAGTGACTTTCCCGCCGCTGCCGATGAGGCTGAATGTGGGCCGCCGAAAACGATTTCCGGTGTGCCGGCAGGGAAGGTAGCAATGAAGCTTCGACATCGAATCCCGGCGCTCGCCGCGCTGATCTGCGCGGCCGTCATCGGTTCCGGAACCGCGACCGCGGCGCCGCCGGACACCCCGGAAACGCAGCTGGCCGATCTGATCGCCGCGGGTCTGCATCCCGCCGCGGACGGCGATGTGCCGCAGCCGATCCTGGACACCGGCAGCAGTTCCGGTTCCGGCGGCCGGGTCGGCAGCCACGCGAGCGAAGCGGTGGGGGAAGGTCCCGAAATGACCTCCTACCTGGCCGCATTCGGATACGGGCTCACGCATCCGGATGCCGCCCCGCCGGGCGCGAATCGCTGGGATTGTGTGCCGAGCGCCGACCATCCGAAGCCGATCGTGCTGGTGCACGGCACCTGGCTCAACGCCTACGACAGTTTCGCTTATATGGCGCCGAAACTCGCGCGGGCGGGCTTTTGTATTTTCGCTTTCAATTACGGACGGTCCGGTCTTCTCGACGGCGGTGGTCTCGGTGCGGTACTTCCCGGACGTTATGCGGTCGGGCCGATCGAGGATTCGGCGCGGCAACTGGCCGCCTTCGTCGACCGGGTTCGGGCTACCACACATTCCGATCGCGTCGACATCGTCGCGCATTCCCAGGGGGCGCCGGTAGCCGATCAATATCTGAAATTCGACGGCGGCGCCGAAAAGGTCGGACAGCTGGTCAGTTTCGGCGGCACCCATCACGGAACGACATTGCTGGGCATGGCCACACTGGGGCGGATCATCACGAATCTGGGTATCGATATCCTCGGCTTCTACCGTCCGCTGGTCGGCCCCGCGAATATTCAGCAGGCCGTCGGCTCGCCGTTTCTGAACCAGCTCAACCTCGCCGGCGACACCGTGCCCGGCGTGGCGTACACCGTGGTGGCCTCCCGCTACGACGAGGTGATGAATCCGGTGGAACTGGCACTGCTGCGTGCCGGTCCGGATGCCACGGTCGACGACATCACCCTGCAGGACGGCTGCGAACAGGATCTGTCCGATCACCTGACGATGATGTATTCCCCGCGGGCGCTCTCGATCGCGCTGCACGCGCTCGATCCGCAGCGGTATCCGACACTGAGCTGCAGCTTCAACCCGTGGCTGGTCGGCGGCGGGGGTGGATTGTGAGCGGCCGGCGGCCGCAGCCGCCGCGCCCGGACGCCGACCCCTTCCATCGGGCTCCGGAAGGTTTCGAGGCGCGGCCGGCGGGCGCCATCCTGCGCAGCCGGGTCGTGGAGCTGGCGGCCTTCGGTGTCGTGCCACTGCGAATGTCGGCCTGGCAGCTGCTCTATCGCACGAGCGATCTGAACGGGACGGCCGAGGCGGCGGTGACCACGGTGCTGCTGCCCCGGGACTGTGCGCCCGGGCGGCCGCTGGTCTCCTTCCACTGTGCGATCGATGCCGTTGCACCGCAGTGCTTTCCGTCCTACGCGCTGCGGCGCGGCGCCCGGGCGATCGGAGCGATTCCGCAGCTCGAACTTCCCTTGATCGCGGCGGCGCTGGATCGGGGGTGGGTGGTCTCGGTGCCCGACCACGGCGGTAGTGAGGGCCGCTTCGGGGTGGCGCGGGAGCCGGGACACCGCGCGCTGGACGGTATCCGGGCGACGCTGAATTTCGTTCCGCTGGGCTTGAATTCGGGCACACCGATCGCCCTGTGGGGATACTCCGGCGGCGGCCTCGCCACCGCCTGGGCCGCCGAGCTCGCGGAAACCCATGCGCCCGAACTGAATATCGTCGGCGCCGTGGCCGGCTCACCGGTCGGGGATCCCGGGGCGGCGTTCGAGCGCCTGAACGGCACGGTATTCGCCGGATTCGCCATGGTCTTCACGGCGGGGCTGCGTCGTGGCTATCCGGATCTGGATACCGCGCTGCGGGCGGCGCTGCAGCCTCGTTATCTGGCGATGCTGGCCGAAGCCGAAGTGTCGGCGACCTTTCCGCTGCTGGCCCGGCTCGCCCGCCGCGACGTCGGGCGCTACGCCGCGGGCGGACTGCCCGGTCTGCTGGATACCGCGGCACTGCGCACGGTTCTCGCCGATATCCTCCCCGGCCGCCGGGCGCCGCGCATGCCCATGCTGATCGTGCAGGGTGTCCACGACGAGGTGATCGCCGTCGACGACGTCGATGCCCTCGTGCGGCGCTACGAAGCGGCCGGGGCGGATATCGGCTATCTGCGCGACCGGCTCAGCGCGCATCTGCCGCTGGAATTCCTGGCCATTCCGGTGATGGTCGACTGGCTCGCCGACCGGTTCGCCGGACGTCCGACGACTCCCGGGACGCGCACGGTGTGGTCGATCGCGGGGACCCGGCGCGCGCTGGCGGGGCACCGGCGACTGGCCGCGTTGAGCGTGCGGCTGCTGACCGGGCGTCCGATCCGGGGTGCGGCTCCGGTCGACGCGGCCGAGGGTGTCGAGGTCGGTGCGGCTCGCTCCCGGCCCGGCTCGGTCGCGCGGAGCGGCCGGTCGCGACCATGATCGTCGGCGGACCGGTCAGTTGACCTGGAACCGCAGGTAGCGGCCGCTTTCGCGAATGCGGTGTGTCCGGCTGCGGGCGAGGCGGCCGGTGCGGTTCAATTGGATCTGTTTGACGAGTTGTCACTGCATGCTCTGCGCTCCAACCGGCATCACCTCAGTACCGGCATCACCTCAGCATCCGAGAGGACAACGAACGTGAGCATGGTTCTCGCCGTACACGATATGTACACCACCGTGCTGGCTCAGGTCGGCAACCCCACGCCGGAAACTCCGCCGGCCGCGGACAAACTGCTGAAGCTGGTCCGCTACTTCACCTGGTTCGTCCTGCTGTCCGGCGTCACCGCCATCACCTACGGTGGCGGCCGCTTCGCCTGGGAGAAGTGGAACGGCGGCGGGCTGGAGTCGCCGAAGATGGTGGCCGGCGCGATGATCGGCGGTGGCGTCGCGACCAGTGCGGGCACCATCATGAACGCCGTCATCGGCAGCTGACCGCCCCCACCCACGCGGGCGTGCCGGATAGCCGGCACACCCGCATGCGTGTGTTTTCCGAGCTCGTCCGCGAGCCATCGTCGACCCGCCGAGCCGAACGGCCGGTGAGCCGAACGGCGCGACCGCGGGCGATCAGTTCTGCCCGAGCATCCCGCGCATCTGCTGAATCTCGGCCTGCTGCGCGGTGAGGATGTTGTGCGCCAGCGCCTTCGCGTCGGCATTCGTGCCGTCGGCGAGCTCGGTATTCGCCATATCCACCGCGCCCTGATGGTGCGCGATCATCATCTGCAGCCACATCCGGTCGAAATCGGCGCCGGAGGCGTTGCGCAGCTGTGTCATCTGCTCGGACGTCATCACGCCGTTCATCGGATGGTTCATGGTCGCCTGCGGAGCGGGCTTGCCGAAACTGTGCAGCAGCGCGGCGAACTGCTCCATCTCCGGGGCCTGCGCCTTTTCCACATTCGCGGCCAGGGTGATCAATTCCTGATTCTGCGACCGGCCGGGCACCAGCTTCGCCATCTCCACCGCCTGCGCGTGATGCGGATACATCATCGTCAGGAAGCTGACGTCGGCGTCGTTGTAGTCGGTGCGGGTCGCGGTGGACGGTGCACTGTTGTGATTCATCCCGGGCATGTCGGCCATCGGCGAATGCGACGACGTGGCCGAGGGCGAGGGATTCGAATCGCCGGAGTTGTCGCTGCTGCAACCGGCGACGATCAGGGCAGCCGCGGCGAGGGCGGCGGCCGGCAGCATGCGGAGACGAGAAGTGAACATGATTGTGCTCCTGGGGAATTGCGATGGGCGAGGACCTGTCGGGCCGGTTATCCGCGCGCGTTCGCACGCCGATCCGGCGGGCCGGTCAGATCCGCAGAATCGCCAATTCGGCCAGGGAGAGCACGGTCCACGGCGGTGGTCGCGTGCGGCGGCGCAGCTCGAAGCGCGCGAGGCGCCCGGCGCCGAGTATCCGAGCGGCGCCGAGCCAGGCGATCACCGCCAGGCCGAGGGCCAGCGCAAGGGTCACCAGCACGAAAACGCAGGCGTGCATACCGGCGTGGGTGGTGCAGCCGTCACAGTCGGAACCGTCGGCTATCGCGGGGGTGCGCATCGGCGTGGCCTGCGATCGGTCCGCGGCCGGGGCTTGCTCGTTTCGGGCGGCCGCCGCCGCGACTCCTCCGGGCGCTGTGACGGCCGGGAAGTGGCTGCCGTGCGGCATCGGCGAAATACCCGGGGCGGCAAGCGAATTCGCGACAGCGGGCGAAGCTACCGTCGGCTCGACGGCGGCGCCCATCGCATGCCCGGTGGAGAAGACCACCGCGTGCATGACGGCGACGCCGATCAGCAGGGTCAGCACACCGAGCACCCGGACGAATCCGGGCGCGCGACGGAGGCGACCCATGGCGAGCACGGCCCCATTCTACGCATCCCTCGGTTACCCCCGGGCGGTATGGGTGGCGAAGATCATCCGGTCGCGATGTCCACGACCAATCGCACGGGCCGGTCCAGGGCGGTCACCGAGAACGGCGGCCGGTCGGCGTTCACGCCGATGAACGATTGTGTGGTGCCTTCGTAATCCTGGGCCCCGTAGACACCGGCGATGCCCGGCGCGCTCGGATCGGTGGCCGGGTTCGGGCCGCTGTAGGGCGCCACCCCGCTGTCCCAGGGATAGGCGGTGCCCAGGATCTGCACCTCGAGGATGGAGGTGCCGGCGATCTGCAGTTCCCGGCCGCTGCCGTTCTGCACCGCGCGATCGGTGTATCGCACATTCCATCCGGGCGCCCCGCCGGTGCCGCCGAACTGGTACACCACCCGGTCGTAACCGTCGTGGTGGCCGATGCGCACATCGGTCACGGTGAGCCGGGTGTCGGTGGCCGGGTCGGCCTGCTGCGGTGAGGTTCCCGAGGGCGGCGCCTGATCGGGTTCCGTGGTCGCCGTGACCGCCCCGGTCGCGGGCGGCATGGGCGTTCGAGTGGCCGGAGTGGAGTCGCCGTCCGAGCAACCCGCCAGCAGTACGAGCCCGGCCACCATCGTCAATGCCAGCCTGTTACGCATGGGGCCGATGGTATGCCGTCGGGCATCAGGGGTCGTGGTGACGACACGGCAACGGTCTAGCACACTGTAAGAATGCTGGAGGTCGACGACATACTGAGCCGATTGCGGCGCTATCCGGATGTGGAAGCGGTGAACCTCTACGCCGTCGACGCGGCGGACCGACTGATCCTCGACACGGCCGCGGATGTGCTCGCGGCGGCCGGACCGGGGCGGGTCGCGGTGATCGACGACTGTTACGGCGCACTGACTCTCGGCGCGGCGGCCGCGCACGATGTGCGCGACATCCGCGTCCACCAGGATCTGCTGACCGGTGAACAGGCGCTGGCCAACAATGCCCGCGCGATGGATCTGGCCGACCGCTACACCTCGCACGATCTCGGCCCGGAACTGCTCGAGGGGGTCGGCGTCGTGCTGTTGCGATTACCCCGCATGCTGTCCGGGCTCGCCGAGATCGCCGAGACGATCGCGCGATACGCCGATCGGGAGGTCACCGTGATCGCCGGGGGTCGCGACAAGTATCTGACGCCGGCGATGAACGACGTACTGGCGGAATGCTTTTCGAGTGTGCAGGCCAGCCGGGGCCGGCAGAAGTCGCGGACGATCACGGCGACCGGGCCGAAAACGCCGGGAGCGCCGCAGTTTCCGCTGCGTGACCACCTCGACGAACTCGCCCTGCAGGTGGTGGCGCACGGTGCGGCCTTCTCCGGGCCGCGGCTCGATATCGGCACCCGCTTTCTGCTCGAACACCTCGATCGGATGAAACCCGACGCCCGCGAAGCGATCGATCTCGGCTGCGGCACCGGCATACTCGCCACGGCCCTGGCCAAGGCGCGCCCGCACATCACGGTGGTCGGAACCGATCAGTCCGCGGCCGCGGTCGCCTCGGCCCGGGCCACCGCCGCCGCGAACGGCGTCGGCGATCGGGTGACCGTGGTCCGCGACGACGCGATGGCGGCGGTGGGCGACCACAGCGCCGATCTGGTGCTGTGCAACCCCCCTTTCCATGTCGGCGCCGCGGTGCACACCGGCTCGGCGATCAAGATGTTCTCCGAAACCGGGCGGGTACTGCGCCCGGGCGGGGAGCTGTGGACCGTATACAACAGCCATCTCAACTATCGTGGCGTCATGGACCGCCTGGTCGGCAAGACCGATGTGGTCGGGCGTAATCGCAAATTCACCGTGACTCGGTCCGTGTGTGGCCTGCACACCGCCCGGCGGGAGTAGATTACGGGCAGTACAGTCTGATATGTCCGATTTGATGTCCGGTTCGGGAACTTGCTCCCGGAGCGGATCGTTGGATACTCAGACGGACACGACGGACGTGGACCGCTACTTCGGAAAGGCACGGGACCTTGCGCACCACAAGTAACCCGATCTTCAAAAATTTGCCGCAACAACAGGGCGGTGGATACGCGGGATTCGGTTCGGCGGCAGCGGGCGCCGGGCAGTTCGCGCAGTACGGACAGCAGAGCCCGTACGGTGTCCAGCAGCCGTATCAGCAGGCGCCGGCCACCCGGCCGATGACGATCGACGATGTCGTCACCAAGACCGGCATCACCCTCGGCGTCGTCACCATCGCCGCGATCATCGCCTACGGTGCGACCGCGGCCAACCACGCGCTGGCCCCGCTGTTCGTGATCGTCGGTGGTCTGGTCGGCTTCGTGCTGGTCATGGTCGCCACCTTCGGCCGCAAGCAGGACAACAAGGCCATCGTGCTGAGCTACGCGGCCGCCGAAGGCTTCTTCCTGGGCGCGCTGTCGTTCATGTTCACCAATGTGGAATTCGGTGGCGTCGGTGGCGGCGGTCTGATCGCCCAGGCGGTACTGGGCACCTTCGGTGTGTTCTTCGGCATGCTCGTGGTCTACAAGACCGGAGCCATCCGGGTCACCCCGCGCTTCACCCGCATGCTCGTCGGCGCCATGATCGGTGTGATCGTCCTCATGCTGGGCAACCTGATCGCCGCCTTCTTCACCCCCGGCGGCTTCGGCCTGCGCGACGGCGGCACCGTGGCGATCATCTTCAGCCTGGTCTGCATCGCGATCGCGGCCTTCAGTTTCCTGCTCGACTTCGACGCCGCCGACCAGCTGATCCGCGCCGGTGCGCCGGAGAAGGCCGCGTGGGGCGTCGCCCTGGGCCTGACCGTCACCCTGGTCTGGCTGTACCTGGAGATCCTGCGCCTGCTGAGTTATCTGCAGAACGACTGATCCCGCGCCCGACAGCGGGTCCGAACACCGACGAGGTGGCTGCCACACCGGCAGCCACCTCGTCGCGTTTCGGAGGTGGCGGAAATCTCCGCGCGGGCCGTGCGCCGCGGCGACATTCAGGCGAGCAGTTCGGCCGGGAGCACATCGGTGGCGACGTGGTCGTCACCGCAGTGATCGGCCAGAACCGCGACTCCGCCCGCGTTGTTCAGTCGCAGCGGCAGGATCTCCAGATATTCCGGCGAGGCGTACCAGGCTTGTGCCGCCTCGTAATCCGGGAATTCGATGACGATCGCGACGGCATCCGTGGGGCCTTCGGCGACCAGCTGCCGTCCGCCGTGCACGATGAACTTCCCGCCGAACGGCGCCAGCGTCCCGTCGATCCGGCGCAGATACTCCACGATCTCGGCGTTGACATCCACATCGTGCAGGTGGGCCACAGCGTAGGCAGGCATCTCGAACTCCTCGAACCGAGTTGTGTTGACGCCATTGATATTTCCGCGCCACGGTAGTGAAGTCGATTACCCCCCGGGTAATGAGTGGGTCACTCGACCCGCCGCCCCGCAACGACAATCGACCGGCTCCCCACCTTTCGGTGCGGAACCGGCCGACTGATTTCGTGAGCACATGGGTAACTCGGCGGGCACGTCCAGACCTCAGCCAGGCGCCCACCCGCCGCCCCGCAACGCAGATCTCGCGGCACTCACCTGTCCGCTGAAGGCGCGGGGAGGCGGATCAGCTCAGGCGCTCGATGACCATGGCCATGCCCTGGCCACCGCCGACACACATGGTCTCCAGACCGAACTGCTTGTCGTGGGTCTGCAGGTTGTTGATCAGGGTGGCGGTGATGCGCGCGCCGGTCATGCCGAACGGGTGGCCGAGGGCGATGGCGCCGCCGGAGACGTTCAGCTTGTCCAGGTCCATGTTCAGCTCACGAGCCGAGCCCAGCACCTGCACGGCGAAGGCCTCGTTGATCTCGTAGAGGTCGATGTCGTCGATGGTCTTGCCGGCGATCTTCAGCGCCTTGCGCACGGCCTCGATCGGGCCCAGGCCCATGATCTCCGGCGACAGACCGGACACACCGGTGGACACGATGCGCGCCAGCGGGGTCAGGCCCAGCTCCTTGGCCTTGGTGTCGCTCATGATGACCAGCGCCGCGGCACCGTCGTTGAGCGGGCAGGCGTTACCGGCGGTGACGGTGCCGTCGGGACGGAAGACCGGCTTGAGCTGCGAGATCTTCTCGTAGGTGGTGCCGGGGCGCGGGCCGTCGTCGGTGGAGACGACGGTGCCGTCGGGCAGCGTCACCGGGGTGATCTCACGTTCGAAGAAGCCGGCCTTGATGGCCTCCTCGGCGCGGTTCTGCGAGCGCACGCCCCAGTGGTCCTGGTCCTCGCGGGAGATGCCGGTGAACTGGGCGACGTTCTCGGCGGTCTGGCCCATCGCGATGTAGACGTCGGGCAGATCGCCACCCTCGCGCGGGTCGGTCCAGCCGCCGGAGCCGCCCTCGGCGCGCTTGACGGTACGGGCCTCGGCCTCGGCGAACTTCTCGTTGTGGGTGTCCGGCCAGCCGTCGGAGGTGCCCTTCGGGAACCGCGACACGGTCTCGACACCGGCGGAGATGAACACGTCGCCCTCACCGGCCTTGATGGCGTGCAGCGCCATCCGGGTGGTCTGCAGCGACGACGAGCAGTACCGGTTCAGGGTCACGCCGGGCAGGAAGTCGTAGCCGAGCTGGGTGGCGACCACCTTGGCCATGTTGAATCCGGCCTCGCCGCCGGGCTGTCCGCAGCCGAGCATCAGATCGTCGATGTCGGCGGGGTTCAGCGCCGGAACCTTGTCCAGGGCAGCGCGGACCATCTGGGTGGCGAGGTCGTCGGGACGCATGGTCACCAGCGAACCCTTGCCTGCGCGGCCGATGGGGGAGCGGGCGAACGAAACGATGACGGCCTCTGGCATGAGGACTCCTTATATCGAGGTCGCCGAATCGGTCAGCCGACCGTTTCGGTACAGGGGTACGACAAATTCAACCCCGAATCTACGTCGCCGCCGTGTGGCTCGGAACACCCGGTCGGGACTGATCCCGTTCATCGAGTTCGCGCAGCAGTGCCGGGAGCAGATGCCGGGCCGCCAACGCGTACCCGGCCGGCGAGGGATGGAACCCGTCGGCGGAGAAGAGCACCTCCGGGGTGCTGCGGAAGTCGTGGCCGAGCAGATCGCCCATCGCGACGGGGGTGCCACCGGCCGAACGGACCGCACCGACCTGGGCTCGGGCCAGCCGCGCGCTCCAGCGGTGCACGACCGTGCTCAACGGCTGCGGGATCGCGGCCACGGTGCCGAGATCCGGGCAGGTGCCCACCACCACGACGGCGCCCGCCTCGTGCAGGCGTCCGACCGCGTGCCGCAGCCGCTGCGCCGAACGCCAGATCGAATGTTTCTTGGTGACGTCGTTGGCGCCGACCAGGATCACCGCGGCGTCCGGCGGCGGGCCCGCGATGAACATGGCGTCGACCTGGCCGGCCAGCCCCTTCGAGGTGGCGCCGGATATCGCCTTGGTACTCAAGCGAATTCGGCATCCGGTGGCATCGGCGAGACCGCGGGCCACCAGGACGCCGGGTACCTGTTCGGCGTCGGCGCAGCCCACTCCGGCGGCGGTCGAATCGCCGAAGATCATCAGATGCAGGTCGAACGGCACGCCCGCGCGCCACGGCTGCGGGGCCCCGCACTCGCGGGTGTACACCCCGTCGGCCTCCGGAGGCTTGGAGGTGTCGCGGCCTATCACGGTGCGCGCCGCGCGGGCCTGTGACATCAGCAGGCGGTAGGTCGCCCAGCCCGCGGTGCCCGCCCCCGAGCCGACCGCCACCCCGGCGGCCGCGCTCGCCGCGACGGTTCGCCACGTCCTGGAAGCCACCCGCCAACCTCCCGTCTCGCATCCGACGCTGTCACCGACCGGACCCTCCGCGGCGGGCTCGGCGCCCGAGGCGGTGCGAATCCGGTGCGGCCGCAGGCGCGCTCCCGGTCCGGTCCTACCGATTATGCGGCGCGTGTGACGCGCCGACCAGGGACGGGTCCGGTGCGGTCAGAAAACGTCGAATGCGCCGTGTGCGGGAATGTTGAGGTTGTTGGTGGTGACCGTGACCTCGATATGACCCGGTCCGGTGTTCTGGAACTCCGCGTACAGGATGCTGCCGTAGATACCGGAGACGACGTTCAACCGGTACTCGCCGGCCGCCCCGGTGTTGGTGTTGCGCCACGCGACCGTGGTGTCGACGTTGCACAGCGGGGCCAGCGGATACTGTCCCGGGCCCACACCCTGGATCGCCAGGGCCTGGACGTTGAACACCGCCCGCCCCGGCCAGTCGGGACTGGTATCGACCCAGGTCCGGATATTGCCCCCGCACAATCCGCCGTAGAAGACACTCGGCGTTTGGGGGAATTCGACGGTCTGTGCGCTGGCCGAGGCGGACGCGATGGTGGTCACGGCCCCGACGGTCGCGGCCACGACGGCGGCGGCGCGAGCTGTCTTCGGCATCCTCACGCCCCGCATACTAACCGCAGCGCTATCGCCTCGCTGGATCAAACGCAGCGCTCGCCGTACCAAACGCAAGTCGTCCGCCCGGCTCTGCGACGATGTAGCTATGCGTATCGCGAACCACGTCGTCGACCTGATCGGAAATACCCCGCTCGTTCGGTTGAACTCTGTGGTGGGCCCGAACTCCGGGGTGGTGGCCGCGAAGATCGAATATCTCAACCCGGGCGGCAGCTCCAAGGACCGCATCGCGGTGAAGATGATCGACGCCGCCGAGGAGCAGGGATTGCTGAAGCCGGGCGGGACCATCGTGGAGCCGACCTCCGGTAACACCGGGGTGGGGTTGGCCCTGGTCGCCCAGCAGCGCGGTTACAAATGCGTCTTCGTCTGCCCGGACAAGGTCAGCGAGGACAAGCGCAACGTGTTGCGCGCCTATGGCGCCGAGGTGGTCGTCTGCCCGACCGCAGTGCCGCCGGAGCATCCGGACAGCTACTACAGCGTCTCGGACCGCCTCACCCGTGAGATCCCGGGTGCGTGGAAGCCCGACCAGTACTCCAACCCGGGCGGCCCGGCCAGCCACTACGAGACCACCGGTCCCGAGATCTGGCGCGACACCGAGGGTACGGTCACCCATTTCGTGGCCGGTGTGGGCACCGGCGGCACCATCACCGGTGCGGGCCGGTATCTGAAAGAGGTGTCCGGCGGCAAGGTCAAGGTCATCGGCGCCGATCCGGAGGGGTCGGTCTATTCCGGCGGCACCGGCCGGCCGTATCTGGTCGAGGGCGTCGGCGAGGATTTCTGGCCCTCGGCCTACGACCCGTCGGTGCCCGACGAGATCATCGCCGTCTCCGACGCCGACAGCTTCGAGATGACCCGCCGCCTCGCGCGCGAGGAGGGGCTGCTGGTGGGCGGTTCCTGCGGTATGGCGGTGGTCGCGGCGCTGCGGGTGGCCGAGCGCGATCCGGACGCGGTCGTGGTGGTGCTGCTGCCCGACGGTGGCCGCGGTTACCTGTCGAAGATCTTCAACGACAACTGGATGAGCTCCTACGGCTTCCTGCAGACCCGGCTCGACGGCAGCACCACCGAGCCGACGGTCGGCGACGTCCTGCGCGGCAAGTCCGGCGCGCTGCCGGATCTGGTGCACACCCATCCGCAGGAGACGCTGCGCGACGCGATCGAGATCCTGCGTGAATACGGGGTCTCCCAAATGCCGGTGGTCGGCGCCGAACCGCCCGTGATGGCCGGCGAGGTGGCCGGCAGCGTCACCGAGCGCGATCTGCTGTCGGCGGTGTTCGAGGGCCGGGCGCATCTCACCGATCCGGTGTCGAAGCATATGAGCCCGTCGTTCCCGCTGATCGGGTCCGGCGAGCCGGTGTCGGCGGCGACCAAGGCGCTGGAATCCACCGACGCGCTGATGGTCGTCGAGGACGGCAAGCCGATCGGCGTCATCACCCGCCATGATCTGCTCGGCTTCCTCAGCGGGGCGGGTCTGCCCACACACTGATCCCGTTCGGCAGCCAACTGCCGAGTTCGCCCAACAGCACAGTTCGCCACGATCACCCGGCCGCGCACGCGAGCCGGGTGATCGCGTTTCCACGTGCCCCGGGGCGCGGGCGCCGGATCTGCCGGCCGTTCACCGTGCCGCGCCGCCCGCGGACTCCCTCCGAGGGCAACCGATCGGTCCGCAAACCCTGACTATCGACTGCATCACGGCGGGGGTTACCAAGCGTTATCGATCGTTACCGAACAGTTGCCAAAGGCTCGAAGAAGCGGACAAAACGCCCTCAAACGCAACGACACGCGTTATTTTTCTGTGATGCGCAGCACGTGCCCGTGAGGCGTGGATTCCCAGGTCAGCGCTATATAGCAAGTCGCAATCGATGCGAAACGCGAGTAGGCGCACCGTCTGTTCATTTCCAGTTCAGTTTACGTTCACCTACCGCAACCATCCTGTGACCTCGTTGGTTGTCAGACGCGAGTCTGAGTCAGTAGCCGGATCGTCATCCGAAAAAAGCATGCAGTGCGCGAGGTGAGTCCCACAGGGGCCCGCCCTGGTCCAGTGCTGCCTGCCGCAGGCCACCGAGGCCGACACACAGTAGGGAAGAACATCGAATGTCGAAGACCACGACAAGCAGTAGAGCCAAGGCGGTCGCGCGTACCGCCGGATCAGCCACCCTGGCCCTCGCCGCTTTCGCCGCCATCACCTCCGCCGGTGGCCACAAGACCGACGATGTGAAGCCGGCCGCGTTGGCATCCACGCTGATCGCCGCCGCCGAGAAGACCCAGCCCACCGCTGCCGCCGAGCCCATCGCCGCGGCCGCCCCGGCGCCGGCCGCACCCGCCGCCGCCATCCCGGCCCCGATGCCGGCTCCCGCTCCCGCGCCCGCCCCCGCGCCGCTTCCGCCGCCGCCCCCGCCGGCGCCGGTCTACCCGGACAACCTGGACGGCTGGATCCACAACGCTCTCGACATCATGGCCGCGCACGGCATCCCGGGCAGCTACAACGGCATCTACCGCAACATCATGCGGGAGTCCTCGGGTAACACCCAGGCCATCAACCTGTACGACTCCAACGCCGCCATGGGCATCCCGTCCAAGGGTCTGCTGCAGGTCATCGACCCGACCTTCGCGGCCTACCACGTCGACGGCACCTCCTGGGACATCTGGGATCCGGTCGCCAACATCGTGGCCGCCTGCAACTACGCAGCGCATCGCTACGGCTCGATGGACAACGTCAACTCGGCGTACTGAGCCGAGGCGACCGCGCCCGAGCGGGCATGACCCCGCTCACATCGATCCCCGGCCGGGGGTTCCCGCCTCGAGCGCCGCGGCGGCACGGATCTAGGCTGGTCGGCATGACCGACGATCAGCTGGGGTTCTCCACACGAGCCGTGCATGCCGGGTTCGATCCCGACCCGCAGACCGGTGCGGTGAACGTGCCGATCTACGCGAGCTCGACCTTCGCCCAGGACGGCGTGGGCGGGCTGCGTGGCGGCTACGAGTACGCCCGCACCGGTAACCCGACCCGCGCCGCGCTGGAAGCGAATCTGGCCGCGCTGGAATCCGGGAGTTACGGGCGGGCATTCTCCTCGGGGATGGCGGCCACCGACTGTGTGCTGCGGGCGACGCTGCGCCCGGGTGATCACCTGGTGATCCCGAACGACGCCTACGGCGGCACGTTCCGGCTCATCGACAAGGTGTTCACGCAGTGGGGTATCGAATACTCCGTGGCCCCGGTGTCGGATCCGGACGCGGTCGCCAACGCGTTGCGTCCCAACACCAAACTGGTGTGGCTGGAGACGCCGACCAACCCGCTGCTCAACGTCGGCGACATCTCGGCACTGGCCGACGTCGCGCACGGCGGCGGCGCGAAACTGGTGGTGGACAACACCTTCGCCTCGCCGTATCTGCAGCAGCCGCTGCTGCTCGGCGCGGACATCGTGCTGCATTCGACCACCAAATATCTGGGCGGTCATTCCGATGTTGTCGGCGGTGCGCTGATCACGAACGACGCCGAACTCGACGCCGCCTTCGCCTTCCTGCAGAACGGCGCCGGCGCGGTTCCGGGTCCCACCGACGCCTTCCTCACCATGCGCGGCATCAAAACCCTTGCGCTGCGGATGGATCGGCATTGCGACAACGCGGAGACCCTTGCCGGATTCCTCGCCGAGCACTCGGCCATCTCACAGGTGATCTACCCCGGCCTGCCCGAACATCCCGGAAATCCGGTGGCGCAGAAGCAGATGCGCCGCTTCGGCGGCATGATCTCGGTGCGGCTGCGCGGCGGTAAGCAGGCCGCGCACGACTTCTGCGCGCGGACCAAGATCTTCACCCTCGCCGAATCGCTCGGTGGAGTGGAATCGCTGATCGAACACCCCGGCGCGATGACCCACGCCTCGACCGAGGGCTCCGAACTGGAGGTGCCCGCGGATCTGGTGCGACTGTCGGTCGGTATCGAGGACATCAGCGATCTGCTCGCCGATGTGGAGCGCGCGCTGGGCTGACGCAGGGAAACGACGAACGGCCGCACCGGAATCGGTGCGGCCGTTCGTGTGGGTAGAGCTATATAAGGTATCCGGCCGGGCTGCTGCCGACCCGGCCGAATCTGCCGAGGAGCGCGCGCAACGCAGCCGCGGTGGTATCACCGCCGCTGCTCGCGTCCATCGACGACACCTTCCCGTCAGCTGTGGTACGGCTCCGCGCTGACCAGGGTCACCTTCATCATGTTGCCGTTGGGCAGGCGATATTCGCGCGTCTCGCCGACCTTCGCGTCGATCAGGGCGCCGCCGAGCGGGGAACTCGGCGAGTAGGTCTCCAGGTCCGATCGGCCCAGGCCCTCTTCGCGGGTCGCGATCAGGAAGGTCTCGGTGTCGGTTTCGTCGCCGTCGTAGTAGACCTTGACCACCGAACCCGGAAGCGCCACACCGGATTTGGTCGGCGCGACGCCGACCTTGGCGTTGTTCAGCAGCTCCTGCAGCTGACGGATGCGGGCCTCCTGCTGACCCTGCTCCTCGCGCGCGGCGTGGTAGCCGCCGTTCTCCTTCAGGTCGCCTTCTTCGCGGCGTTCGTTGATCTCGGCCGCGATGACCGGACGGTTGGCAATGAGCGCGTCGAGTTCGCTCTTGAGCCTCTCATGCGACTCCGGTGTGAGCCAGGTCACTTGCGTCTCAGTCATCTCGATCACTCCCTAGTAGTTGTTCCCGGCGTGCCGGGGTCCGTGATACCCGTCGCGCATGCGCGAGAACGTGTCCGCGCACAGCAACAGTCGACGGCTAGAGCGATCCGGGGGGATGTTCCTCGAACCCCGACGGTGCGCGGGCATTGTGTGCCCGGGAACCGGCAGCGCTGGCCGTCAATGCAGCAAACACGGCTCCGAGCGTTCGGAACCGTGTTCGCGCCATTCTAGCACGAATTGGATATGTGCAGGTAGAAGGCTTGAATGTGGGGGTGTCAGCCGGCCTTCAGGTAGGCCGGTACCTGATCGCTGCACCCGTAGATATTGCCGTTGGCGGGCCGGGCGGTGGTCCGCACCGTGGTGGTGAGTTCGACGGTTCCGCTGTCCGAGCCGGGGATCAGCACCTCGCGGCGCCCGATCTCGCTGCCCTCGGTGTCCATGCCCCGTACCAGGCACACCACCGGCTGCTCCGGATGCTTGCGGGTCAGCTTGAAGTGCACGGTCAGCGTGGAATCGTCGACGACGTCGTAGCCGAGTTGGTCGGGCTCGATATCCTTGGGACCGTACTGCCGATAACCCACATAGGCGACGATCAGCCCGAGTATCACCACCACGATGCCGAGTGCGATCGGAACCCAGCGGCGGTTGCGCACGGGACCGGTTCCGTAACGATTCGACACCCGATCGTTGCCTGCTCCCGTCGCCCCGGTCGCGGCGTCGGCGGTGCGCCCGTCCGGATCGGTCCGGTCGGACTGCGGTGCCGCCTCGCTCATGATGTGGTTGCTCCCGTGGTCGATCAGGGGGTAGGTCGGAACAAAAGACCGTCGGATGGAACTATAGGGAATGCAGTTCGGACACCCGCGTGCCGCTCGGGCACGGCGGACGGCTATGAGGTGAAACGGTGAGCAACGAGGTGAACGAGAAGTGAGCGGCAGCTTCGATCGGCCGCTGCGCCTCATGGCGGTGCACGCCCACCCCGACGACGAGTCGAGCAAGGGCGCCGCCACCACCGCGAAATATGCCGCGGAGGGTGACGACGTGCTGGTCGTGAGCCTGACCGGGGGTGAGCGCGGCTCCATCCTCAATCCGGCGATGGATGTGCCGGGCATTCTCGATCGCATCGACGATGTCCGCCGCGAGGAGATGGCGGCCGCCGCGAAGGCACTGGGCGTGCAGCACCGCTGGCTGGGATTCGTGGATTCCGGTCTGCCCGAAGGAGATCCGCTGCCGCCGCTGCCCGAGGGCAGTTTCGCGCTGGTGCCGCTCGAGGAGGCCACCGAGGCCCTGGTGCGGGTGGTGCGCGAGTTCAGGCCGCACGTGATGACCACCTACGACGAGAACGGTGGCTATCCGCATCCGGACCACATCATGTGCCACAAGGTGTCGATGGCGGCCTTCGAGGCGGCCGGCGACCCCGAGCGCTTCCCCGACGCGGGCGAACCGTGGACGCCGCTGAAGCTCTACTACAACCACGGTTTCAGCCTGCAGCGGCTGGAGACCTTCGCCGACGAGTACGACCGGATCGGTGAGCCGTTCCCGATGCGCGACTGGATGGAACGCATCCGCAAGGCCGCCCAGGAACACGGCGATGTGATGTCGCGGGTGACCACGCAGATCGACTGCGGCAAATACTTCCCGCAGCGTGACGAGGCCCTGCGCGCGCACGCCACACAGATCGACCCCAACGGCATGTTCTTCGCGATCCCGCTGGAGATGCAGCAGCGGTTGTGGCCGACCGAGGAATTCGAACTGGCCAGGACCCGGGTGCGCACCGCGATTCCGGAGAACGACCTGTTCGCCGGAATCCGGGACGCCGACGATGCGGAGGCAGATGACATGGTCGCCGACGATATGGTCGCCGACCGAGCGGTCGAGGGCACGGTTCGATGATGTCGATGTTGTACGCGCACACCGCGCTGCTGGCTCAGAACACCACCACGAACCCGACCGGTCCGGAATTCGGCAAGGCGTCGCCGCTGGGTCTGGTGATCATCCTCGTGCTGCTGGCCGGCACGGTGCTGTTGATCCGCTCGATGAACAAGCACATCAAGAAGCTGCCCGCCGACTTCTCCCGCGAACATCCGGAACCGGACCAGGAAGCCGACGAGGGCACCGAACACGGTGTCGCCGGCGAAGATGACGAGGCGGCAGGCGGCGATGCGGCAGGCGGCGATCGGGCGGAGCAGCCGCGCGACGGCGCCGCCAACGGATCCGGCCGCAGCGATTCGGGTCCGTCCACCCCTCCGCCGACCTCCGGTAAGGCCTCCTGAGATCCGCTGATTCGCCGCGTCGTCGCCGATTCGCCGCGCAATCGCAATCCGAGGCCGGTCACGGCCGCGGGCGGCGACGTCGATTGATGCTCTGATCTGCTTCGATGTTGCCCGGGTCATACGACCCGGCGCTCGCTCACGCATGTCTCGATACCGCGCTTCGGCGGGAATCGGCCGGACGACTCGTATGGGATCCCACACGATACGTGCGGGTAACCCTGCACGGCGTACACATTCGTGGAATAAAGGTGCACACTACGCGGAGCCGCGATACCTCGAATTCTGCCCATGCACCGGGCCTACGCTGTGGAAAGGAGTCGGCGAGTGTTCAGCCGCATCGCCATCGTGAACCGGGGTGAGGCCGCAATGCGCCTCATCCACGCCGTCCGAGATTTGGCCGCGGCGACCGCGCGACAGATCGAAACCGTCGCTCTGTACACCGATGTCGACCGGAACGCGACGTTCGTGCGCGAGGCCGATATCGCCTACGACCTCGGTCCGGCCTCCGCCCGCCCCTACCTGGATCTGAAAGCGCTGGAGAAGGCGCTGGTGGCAACCAAGGCCGACGCCGTCTGGGTCGGCTGGGGTTTCGTCGCCGAGGATCCCGCTTTCGCGGAACTGTGCGAGCACATCGGTATCACGTTCATCGGTCCGAGCCCGGACGCCATGCGCAAACTCGGCGACAAGATCGGCGCGAAGCTGATCGCCGAAGAGGTCGGGGTGCCGGTGGCGCCTTGGAGCCGCGGTGCGGTCGAGACGCTGGACGCCGCCATCGCGGCGGCCAAGGACATCGGCTATCCGCTGATGTTGAAGGCCACCGCCGGCGGTGGTGGTCGCGGTATCCGTGTCATCACCAACGAAGCCGAACTGGTCGACGCCTACGAGCGCACCAGCCAGGAAGCGGCCCGCGCCTTCGGCAGTGGTGTCGTCTTCCTGGAGCGGCTGGTCACCGGCGCTCGCCATGTCGAGGTTCAGGTGATCGCCGACGGTCAGGGCACCGCGTGGGCGCTGGGCGTGCGCGACTGCTCGGTGCAGCGGCGCAATCAGAAGGTCATCGAGGAGTCCGCCTCGCCGGTGCTGCGGCCCGAACAGGTCGCCGATCTCAAGGCCTCGGCCGAGCGGCTCGCGGTGGCGGTCGGTTACCGCGGCGCGGCGACCGTCGAATTCCTCTACCACCCCGGCGACGAGCTGTTCGCCTTCCTGGAGGTCAACACCCGCCTGCAGGTCGAGCACCCGATCACCGAGTACACCACCGGGTTCGACCTGGTCCGGGCGCAGTTGCACGTGGCCTCCGGCGGACGGCTCGAGGGTGAGCCGCCGGCCGAACGCGGGCACGCCATCGAGGCCCGCCTCAACGCCGAGGACCCCGACCGCGACTTCGCCCCGGCGCCGGGCCGCATCGCCCTGCTGGATCTGCCGGCCGGCCCGGGTATCCGCGTCGACACCGGTGTCAGCGAGGGCGACACCATCCCCGCCGACTTCGACTCGATGATCGCCAAGATCATCGCCTACGGCCGCGATCGAGAAGAGGCCCTGGGCCGGCTGCGCCGCGCGGTCGGCGAGACCCGCGTGATCATCGAGGGCGGCGCGACCAACAAGAGCTTCGTCCTGGATCTGCTCGACCAGCCCGAGGTCATCGACGCCAGCGCCGACACCGGCTGGATCGACCGGGTGCGCGGCGAGGGCCGATTGGTGGCCCAGCGGCACACCGCGGTCGCCTTGGCCGCCGCCGCCATCGACGCCTACGAGGAAGAGGAGCGGGCCGAGCGGCATCGGCTGCTGTCCACCGCCGCCGGTGGCCGCCCGCAGGTGCAGCACGAGAGCGGCCGCCCGCTGGACCTGAAGCTGCGTGGCGCGAGCTACCGCCTGCGGGTCGCGCGAGTCGGCGCGCACCGATTCCGGATCGGCATCGAGGCGGCCGGCGAGATCGCCACCGCGGACGTCGATCTCGAGCGTTTCGACCGCCACACCGGTCAGATCGTGGTCAACGGCACCCGGTATCGGCTGGTCACCGGCACGCACGGCCCCACCCACGTGGTGGATGTCGACGGCGTGACGCATCGGGTGAGCCGTGACGAAGGCGGTGTCGTGCGCTCGCCCGCGCCCGCGCTGGTCGTCGCCAAGCCGCTCGAGGTCGGCGACGAGGTCGAGGCGGGCGCGCCCGTGCTGGTCCTCGAGTCGATGAAGATGGAGACCGTGCTGCGGTCGCCGTTCAGGGCGCGCCTCAAGGAATGCAGCGTCTCGGTCGGCTCGCAGGTCGAGGCCGGCGCGCCGCTGCTGCGGCTGGAACCGATCGCCGACGACGATCAGGCCGACGAGGCCGCCGCGGTCGAGTCGGTCGAACTGGACCTGCCCACCGCGCCCACCGAGGTGCTGGCCCACGAGCGCACCGTGCGCGGCCAGGAGGATCTGCGCGGGCTGCTGCTCGGTTTCGACGTCGACCCGCACGACGGCGGCCGTGTCCTGACGGACTACCTGGCCGCGCGCCGCGCGGCGATCGCGGACAGCCGCCGCCCGCTCGCCGAGGAACTGGAACTGATCGAGGTCTTCACCGATCTCGCCGAGCTGAGCCAGTTCTGGGGTGAGGACGCCGGCCACGGCCACGTCCACAGCGCCCGCGAATATTTCCACACCTATCTGCAGAGTCTCGACGTCGAGCGGGCCGGACTGCCGGAGTCCTACCGGGCCAAGCTGTCGAAGGCGCTCGCGCACTACGGCGTCACCGACCTGGAGCGCACTCCGGAACTCGAGGCCGCGGTCTTCCGGATCTTCCTCGCCCAGCAGCGCCCGTCCGACACGGTCACCGTCGTCACCACGCTGCTGCGCGAATGGCTGGGCGAGCCGGTGCCGGATCGGGTGCTGCAGGAACCGGTGGGTCTGGCGCTGGAGCGGCTGGTGGCCGCGACCCAGGTGCGCTTCCCGGTGATCGCCGACATCACCCGCGGTGTGGTCTACGCCTGGTACGGCCAGCCGCTGCTGCGCCGCAACCGCGCGCGCGTCTACACCACGGTCCGCAAGCATCTGAGCCATCTGGACGCGCATCCGGACGCCGCCGACCGCGCCGATCGCATCGCCGAGATGGTGCGCAGCACCGAACCGCTGGTACGCCTGCTGGCCCAGCGGCTGGTGCGGGGCAACCCCGACAACACCGTCATGCTCGAGGTGCTGACCCGGCGGTACTACGGCAACAAGGGCCTGACCGACGTCCGCACCCAGGAGGTGGACGGCTGCACCTTCGTGGTCGCCGAACGCCGCGGTGTGAATCTGGTCTCCGCGGCCGTCAGTTTCGACTCGCTCGACACGGTGCTGAGCGGGCTCACCGAACTGGCCGGCGGCGCCGCCTCCATCGAGGCCGACATCTACCTCGGCTGGGAGAACCAGCCGGAGGACTTCGACGCGATGGCCGCCGCCCTGCAGGAGGTGCTCGGCGCCCGGTCGCTGCCCAACCAGGTGAATCGGATCACGGCCACCGTCGCGGGTAGCAACGGCGCGGTGATGCACCACCACTTCACCTTCCGCCCGTCGGCGACCGGTCTGGCCGAGGAGCGGTTGATCCGCGGCCTGCACCCCTATATCGCCGAGCGGATGCAGATGCGCCGCCTGCGCAAGTTCGATCTCACCCGGCTGCCGTCCTCCGACGAGGAGGTCTACCTGTTCCGCGGTGTCGCGAAGGAGAACCCCGCCGACGAGCGGTTGATCGCCTTCGCGCAGGTGCGCGACCTGACCGCGCTGCGTGACCACGAGGGCCGGCTGCTGTCGCTGCCGACCGCCGAGAGTACGGTCGCGACCTGTGTCGATTCGATCCGCCGGGCACAGTCGCGGCGGCCGTCGGCCAAGCGCTTCCACACCAACCGGATCGTGCTCTACATCTGGCCGCCGCTGGATGTGACCCGCGCCGAACTGGACACCATCGTCGGTCGCGTCGAACCGGCCACCGCGGGCGCCGGGCTGGAGGAGATCCTGCTCATCGCCCGTCAGCCCGATGCGCAGACCGGTGAGCTCGTCAAGCTCGTCGTGCGCATCCGGTTCGATGCCACCGGTAGCACCGAGGTCACCGTCGGCGAGCGCACCGACGATCCGGTCGAACCGCTCGACGAGTACCGCCAGAAGGTGCTGCGGGCCGCCGGCCGCGGCACCGTGTACCCGTACGAATTGACCAGTCTGCTCGGCACTTTCACCGAATACGACCTCGACGCCGCGCACACCCTCGTCCCGGTCGACCGGCCCAAGGGCCGCAACACCGCGGCGATGGTCGCCGGTGTGGTGAACACGCCGACCGACCGGCATCCGCAGGGCATCACGCGGGTGGTGCTGCTCGGCGATCCGACCAAGTCGCTGGGCGCGCTCTCGGAGCCGGAGTGCCGCCGGGTGATCGCGGCGCTGGATCTGGCCGAGCAGATGGAGGTGCCGCTCGAGTGGTACGCGCTGTCCTCCGGCGCCCGGATCTCGATGAAGTCCGGTACCGAGAACATGGACTGGGTGGCGGCGGCGCTCAAGCGCATCGTCGAATTCACCCAGGACGGCGGCGAGATCAACATCGTGGTCTCCGGCATCAACGTCGGCGCGCAGCCGTACTGGAACGCCGAGGCGACGATGCTCATGCACACCAAGGGCATCCTCGTGATGACCCCGGATTCGGCGATGGTGCTGACCGGTAAGCAGGCGCTGGACTTCTCCGGCGGTGTGTCGGCCGAGGACAACTTCGGCATCGGCGGCTACGACCGCGTGATGGGCCCCAACGGTCAGGCGCAGTACTGGGCGCCGAATCTGGCCGGAGCCCGCGATGTGCTGATGTCGCACTACGACCACACCTACATCGCTCCCGGTGAGCAGGGTCCGCGCCGCGCGCAGACCACCGACCCGATCGACCGCGACGTGTGCACGTTCCCACACAACGTGCCGGACAGCGATTTCACGACTGTCGGCGAGATCTTCTCCGCGACCGCGAACCCGGATCGCAAGAAGCCCTTCGATATTCGCACCGTGATGCGGGCGCTGGCCGACCAGGACCACGCCGTGCTGGAGCGCTGGGCGGGTATGGCCGATGCGGAGACCGCCGTCGTCCAGGACGCGCATGTGGGTGGTATCCCGGTCTGCCTGCTGGGCATCGAATCGCGGGGTGTGCCGCGGCGCGGCTTCCCGTCCACCGACGGACCCGACACCTACACCGCGGGCACGCTGTTCCCGCGGTCGTCGAAGAAGGCGGCTCGCGCGATCAACGCGGCCAGTGGCAACCGCCCGCTGGTGGTGCTGGCGAATCTGTCCGGCTTCGACGGATCGCCGGAGTCGATGCGCAAGCTGCAGCTCGAATACGGTGCCGAAATCGGCCGGGCGATCGTGAACTTCCGCGGGCCCATCGTGTTCTGCGTGATCTCGCGCTACCACGGCGGTGCGTTCGTGGTGTTCTCGAAGGCGCTGAACCCGAATATGACCGTGCTCGCGCTGGAGGGTTCGTTCGCCTCGGTGCTCGGTGGCGCCCCGGCCGCGGCCGTGGTGTTCGCCGGTGACGTCAACACCCGCACCGCCTCGGATTCGCGGGTGCGTGAACTGGAGTCGCGGGTCGCGAACGCGTCGGGCACCGAGCGCGCGGAGCTGTCCGCCGAACTCGACGAGGTCCGTTCGCAGGTGCGCGCGGAGAAGCTGGGCGAGGTCGCCGCCGAGTTCGACCGGGTACATAACATCCACCGCGCCGTCGAGGTCGGCTCGGTCGACGCGGTGATCAGCGCTCGCGAGCTGCGGCCGCGCATCATCGAGGCGATCGAGGCGCGTCTCGGCTGATTTCCTGCCCGTGACCGGCCGTCCGCGGCCGGTCACGGGTTCGGCCGCGTTGCGATGATCATGGCGGGGTAGTCCCTTGTCGTGACGGTAATCACGCGACTTCTCGTAATGGTGTGTGCGGTCGTTGCCGGGGGTACTTTCGCGGCGGGTTCGGCCGCGGCTGACCCGGCGGCGCATGTGGTGGGCGAACATCCGCTGGGTCCGGCGGCGGTCGAGATGGACGTCTATTCGCCATCGATGGACCGGGTGATCACGAACCGGGTGATCCGCGCGGCCGGTGGCGGACCGGCACCCACGCTCTATCTGCTCACCGGCATCGGCGGCGGTGTGGACAACATCTCCTGGTGGGACGACACCGATGTGCGCGCGTTCTTCGCCGACAAGCATGTCAATGTGGTGATGCCGATCGGCGGGCCCAACAGCATGTACACCGATTGGATCGCCGACGACCCGATGATGGGCCGCAATCGCTGGCAGACCTACCTCACCCAGGAACTGCCCGATGTGGTCGACGCCCAGCTGGGGACCACGGGCCGCAATGCGATCGCCGGGGTGTCGATGAGCGGGGCGTCGGCGGTGGACCTCGCCATCCAGGCACCGGAACGCTTCGCCGCGGTGGCCTCCTACAGCGGGTGCCCGTGGTCGAACGATCCGGCCGGGATCGCGATGGTGAGTGCCCAGGTCGTGCGGGGCGGCGGTAATCCGGGCAATATGTGGGGCCTGCCGGGAACCGGGGCGTGGCCCGCACACGATGCCTTCGCGCGGGCCGGCGCCCTGGCCGGCAAGGCCATCTATCTGTCGGCGGCGTCCGGCATCCCGGGTGGTATCGACCGGGGACTGCCCTTCCCACCGGTGGAGGCCGTCGCGAGTGCGTGTACCGGTGCTTTCGCCGGTCGGCTCGGGCAACTCGGCATCCCGGCGGTGTTCGTGGACCGGCCCGAGGGCTCCCACACCTGGGGACTGTTCGAGGCGGACCTCCACGATTCCTGGCCCGTACTGGCCGGTGGTATCGGCGCCTGAGCCTGTTCTCGACGGTTCCCGGCAGTGGGAACGAACGCCGCCGAGATCAGCCGGTTCACGACCGCCATATCGTTGCCGCCACCCGTGACCGGGGTGAAGGAGTAGACCAGGCGGCGACCGAGGTCTCGGGTGGTGAACATTCCGTCCGTGTAACCGTAGGTACTGCCGGTCTTCCCCCCAGACCGTCACTCCGCTCGCCGAGGTGACCCGCATGAGGCCCGCGCTGTAGTAGGCCCGGCTTCGGCCACTGTCGCTCGTCCCTCGGCGCTACGTAGCCGTATGGGGTGGGGCCGGGAATCGTCGTATCGGTCTGCGGGGCAGTGGTATCGGGTAGACGCGGCGCTGCCCGGACGGAACCGCCCGTCCACCGGCACCGGGGCTTTCGTGGCCGTGCCGGCGACGCCGGAAGTCCCGGACCACTGTCCTACGGGTCCGTTCACCTGCGTGAGAACCGCCGTTGCTCGGTCGGGCGCGCTGGATACCGCGGCCTGCATCGATGCCGAATCGAGTTGTGGGAGAGCGGAATCGGCATACTCGTGGACGAGACTGCTCGTCGAGGGGACGAACTTCAGGGCCAGAGTTCCGGCGCCCAAGATCACTACGGCCGAGGCGGCGCTCACCAGGGCTACCCTCGGCGATCGGACTGCTCGTCGAAAACCGAACGGCGCGAAGAATTTTCAGACCGCTGCGGGCCGGAACCGCCGGTGGCAGATCTCGCAATCACAATCGAAATAGCCGAGTCCGGCATTGCCGTGGGCGCCACGTCGTTCGGCTTCTTCCAGATCCGCGAACCAAGGCCGCCGCCGCATCGGTACCGGTCGAATCTGCGCGCTGTCGTTCATGGCGACGGAGTACCCATTTCGGACAGCGCGTACGGTCACGGTTTCGGCGCGATGGGTGTGGTGATACTGGAGGGGATGGCAAGCACAGATCCCGAACCGATCCGGGAATCGCGCAGGGCGTCGGCGGGCGCCGGTTGGTCGGCCGCCGACCGCGCGGCCTACCGCCGTTTCGTGCGCGCCCAACACCCCGACGTCGGCGGTGACCCGGCCGCGTTCCGAGAAGGTCTGGCTCGCTACGAGGCCGCCCGCCGGGCCGGTACCTCCGCATCCGAAGTCGACCCGACGGACCGATTCGACGGGCCGGTGCGGTTCGTCGCCACACCGCGTGGCTGGTGGCGAGCAGTGCGCGTGCTGCGTCCGCGCCGGCGTACCCGGCACCTGCAGTGATCGATATGCCGGAAGCCTATCCGGCTAATGGCCGACAACAGCGATAGCTGGGTATACGCTGATGTAAGGCCATTCTGTGATGTGGCTTACTCCAAACATCGGGGTGTCGTCGCTCGACCTATCCCGCGGCAGTGCGTCCGCGTCGGCGTGTCGAGCAAACCAGGAGAAGGCCATGAAAGGTGGCACAAGTATCGCGATAGGGGTGGGCATAGGTTACGTGTTGGGGCGCACGCGCAAGATGCGGTTCGCGCTGGGGGTGGCGGGGGCGATGATGGCGAAACGCTCGTCGGACATTCCCGGTGAGTTGCTGGAACGGGGGACATCGCTGCTCAAGTCGTCGGCGGATCTGACGCAGCTCACCGATACCGTTCGCGACGAATTGCTGGGCGCGGCCCGGTCCGCCGCCGTGACCGCTGCGAGCAATCAGCTCGACTCACTCAACACCCGGCTGCAGCAGGGTTCGTCCCTGTTGTCGGGCGACTCCCTCTTGTCGGGCAAGGACCGCGAGCGAGCACCGGCAGCCGAGCCGGACGACGAAGGCGAGCCCGAGGTCCTGGACGTGGAGTCCTCCGACGAAGATCTCGAGGAAGTCGATTCCGGTGACCGGGAAGAAGACCGGGAGCCGCCCGCCCCGCGGACACGCAAGTCCGCGGCCCCCCGCGCGCGGAAGACGACTTCTCGGACTTCCACTACTCGTAAATCCGCGGAACGCAAACCCGTTTCGGTCAGCCGACGCCGCAGCGGCTCCGATTCCGACGAACCGCCCGTGCGACGCACGAGGAGGTGAGAGCGATGGCGAAAACGGCTCAGCCGACCAGCCCGCTCCAGCAATCGGTGCAGAACCTCGCGGGCACGCTGGCCGAACGCGCGGTGGAAGGGCTGTCGAACCGGGTCTCGAAGACCGCCGGCCGGTTGAACGACTACGCGGGTGGCGAGGGAAATCTCCTCGCGGCCGTGACCGGCGTCGACAAGCTGGCCGGCGGCGCTTCCCCACTGCACGCCGTCATGAGCGGAGGTATGAGCAAACTCAAGCACTCGGCGGGGGAGACGTTCCAATCGATCAAGAATTCGCTGACCGGTGGTGGCAAAGGAGGCGGAGGGAAGAAGCTCAAGCTGACCAATATCGTCGAGGAGATCGACGTCGGCGTGCCGATCGATCTGGCCTACGACCAGTGGACCCAATTCGCGGACTTCCCGAAGTTCACGAAAAAGCTCGAGCAGGTCGAGCAGGTCTCCGACGAGAAACTCAGCTGGACCGGCAAGGTGTTCTGGTCGAGGCGAACCTGGGAGTCCACCATCATCGAACAGGTTCCGTTCGAGCGGATCATCTGGCGCTCCAAGGGCGCCAAGGGCTATATCGACGGTGCCGTCGGCTTCTACGAGCTCACCCCGAACCTCACCCGCATCCTGGTGGTGCTCGAGTACCACCCGCAGGGAGTGTTCGAGAAGACCGCCAATATCTGGCGCGCCGCCGGGCGCCGATGCCGATTGGAGCTCAAGCACTTTCAGCGTCATGTCATGACTGATGCGGTCCTGCACAGCGACGACATCGTCGGCTGGCACGGCGAGATTCGCGACGCCAAGGTCGTGGAAGACGACGAGACGGCACGACAGCGCGAAGAGGAAGAACGCGAGGAGGAAGAAGAGGCCGCCGAGGAGGACCACGAAGAGGACAACGCCGACGAGGAAGCCTTCGCCGACGAAGAACCGGATGAGGCAGAAGAAGACGAGGAGGACGAGGAAGACGAGCAGGACCGGGATCGGAGCGATCGGGACGAGGAGGAAGAACCGCAGCCGCCTCGCCGCCGAACGGCCGCCCGCAAGAGCTCGGTCACTCGCCGGCCACGTGTGAGCGGAGGAGCAAGAAGATGACGATCGAACCCGCAGGAGGCGGGGGCGGAGGCGGAGCCGGCACGATGGCCCGGCCGAATTCGTCCAGCCTGGCCGATGTAATCGACACCATTCTCGACAAAGGCCTGGTCATCGACGCGTTCGCCCGGGTGTCGCTGGTGGGCATCGAATTGGTGACCATCGACGCGCGCGTCGTGGTCGCCAGTGTCGACACATATCTGCGGTTCGCCGAAGCGGTGAACCGGCTGGAGATTTCGACCAGTGAACCGAAGGGCATCACCGACATCGTCGGCGACGTCACCGAGGGCGCGGCCAAGCACAAGACCAAGGGCGCACTCGATGCGGCCGGACAGAAGGTCGCGGACTTCCTCGGCGATGTGCAGGAGAAGCGGCAGACGGTGCACCGGCCCTCCAAGCGAGAGGAGCGGTGATGGCTGCCGATACCACAGCCGTCTACGTCTACGGCATCGTGCCCGCCGACGTCGAGCCGCAGCCACACGCCACCGGAGTCGGCGATCCACCGGGTGAGGTGACGGTCGTGCGGCACGGCGACATCGCCGCGCTGGTCAGCCCGCTTTCCTCCGATCGGCCCCTGGGCACACCCCAGGACCTCACCGCCCACGAGAAACTTCTCGACGGGTCCGCGGCGGTGGCCCCCGTGCTGCCGCTGCGGTTCGGCGCGGTCATGACCGACACCGATGCGGTGGAAAATGAACTGCTCGAGGCGAACGAAGACGAATTCCACGCGGCCCTGGTGGAACTCGAGGGGCGCGTGCAGTTCGTTATCAGAGGACGTTACGTCGAGAATGCGATCTTGCGCGAACTGCTCGACGAGAATGCCGACGCCGCACGCCTCCGGGACGAGATCCGTGGGAAATCGGAGGATGCGACCCGCAACGAGCGAATCATGCTGGGCGAGATGATCAATCAAGCCATCGAGACGAAGCGAGCCGAGGACACCCGCAAAGTGGCTTCCGAACTCGAGAAACTCGAGGCGATGGTCAACCTGCGCGACCCCACCCACGAAGAGGATGCCGTGCACCTCGCGGCACTGATCGAAACGGCCCGCCAGGACGAGTTGGAGGAGTTGTTGCGCCGGCTCATGTCGGACTGGGACGGCCGGGTGGAGTTGAGTCTGCTCGGGCCGATGGCCGCCTACGACTTCGTGACGAAGCGAGCACCGAAGGAGTGAGGCATGGGTCTGTTCTCTTCGATACTCCTGCTTCCCGCCGCGCCGGTTCGTGGCGTGATCTGGCTGAGTGAATTGATCCAGGAGCAGGTCGAACAGCAAATGCACGATCCCGTGAGGTTGCGGCGCGAGCTCGAGGACATCGACCGTGCCGCGGCCGCCGGCGAGCTGTCCGCGGAGGAGGCCGCGCAAGCGCAGCAAGAGATCCTGAATCGGATGACCGGTCCGAGGTAGGTCCGACCGACCGGAAGAAGTGACTCCCGTGGCCCGCGACACCATCTCCGACGATGCCCAGGCATCGGACGAACAACCGCCACTCACCGCGGCGCAGGCCGCTGGGGTGGCGGTCGAATGCCTCGCGGAATTGACATCGCACCCCCTCCAGGGCGTCACGAGCGTGGAGCCGACCGACGACGGGTGGCTGGTGGAGATCGAGGTGCTCGAGGATCGCCGGATCCCCTCCTCGGCGGACATCATGGCGCTGTATCAGGTGGAGATCGATTTCGACGAGAACCTGCTGGCCTACCGCAGAACCAAGCGCTACATCCGCGGCAGCACCGACATCGGCTCGAGGGGGCAGCGATGACGGTGGTCGGAGGCGAGTCGTACGCGCCGCAGCCTTATGGCGGCGGGGGTGGGGGCGGGCACCACTCCACCAATCTCGCCGACATCCTGGAGCGAGTCCTCGACAAGGGCTTGGTGATCGCGGGCGATATCCAGGTGAATCTCCTCGACATCGAACTGCTCACCATCAAGTTGCGGTTGGTGGTCGCGTCCCTGGAGACGGCCAAGGCGGTGGGTATCGACTGGTGGGAGACCGACCCCTGGCTCAGCAGTAAGGCTCACACGCTGGAAAAGCAGGACAGCGACCTGGAAATCGAGAACCGGGAATTGCGCGAGCGGATCGCCCAATTGGAGGCGTCGAACGAACGCCGGCAGCCCATCGAGCGCGGGCGCGAGTCGAGGAAAGAGCGATCGTGACGGATCGTTGCCTGGTCTGGCTGTACGCGGTGGCGCCCCGCAGCGACGAGGAGGCGGAAACCGCCGCGCCGACCGGAGTCGCGGGGGAGCCGGTGCGGACGATCGTTTCCGGCGATCTCACCGCGATCGTCGGCTCGGTGCCGAGGGATGTGTTCGGCGAAGAGCCGCTGCGGCGGAACTTCGAAGACCTGGACTGGCTGGAGGCGACCGCGCGGGCACACGACGCGGTCGTCTCGGCCGTGGTGCGGCGCGGCCCGGCCGTACCGTTGCGGCTGGCCACCGTCTTTCGCGACGACGACCGGGTGCGTGAGCTGCTCGACGAACGGCGAGCGGATTTCGCCGCGGCGTTGGAATTGGTGAGCGGGCGCACCGAATGGGGAGTGCGCGCCTACGGCGACCGTGCCGTCCTCACCGCCGCCGTGGCCGAGGCCAAGGCCGAAGCCGGCACCATGACGCCGGGCGCGGCCTATCTCGCCCGGCGGCGCGCGCAATTGTCCGCGCAGGAGACGGTCGAACGCGACGCGGCCGAGCGGGCGGCGCAGGTGCACGAGCGGTTGCTGCGCCGGGCCGCGGCCGGACGATGTCAGCCACTGACCGATCCGGCGGTGAGCGGCCGCCGGGACTGGATGGTGCTCAACGGCACCTACCTCGTCGACGACGACCGGACCGAGGACTTCACGGCGACCGTGAACGCGCTCGGCGCCGAATTTCCCGGTATCCGGCTCGAACTCACCGGCCCGTGGCCACCGTATTCGTTCGCCGGCGTACAACGTGAGCCGACATGACGCGGGCCGATATGACGCGGGCCGGCACCACACCGCCCGATCGCGGCGTCGACGCCGAGCGGCGTATTGCGCTGGTGGACCTCTTGGACCGGGTGCTGGCCGGCGGTGTGATCATCACCGGCGACATCAAACTGGCCATCGCCGACGTGGATCTGGTGCAGATCTCGCTGCGCGCCCTCATCTCCTCGATCAGCACCCTGTTTCCGCCGGCCCTGTCCACGTCGCCCGACAAGCACGCCGATGACTGAATTCGGCGGTATCCCACCGCGTATCGACACCGACCCGGAATCCGTCGAACGCGGACTGGTCACCCTCGTGCTCACCCTGGTGGAGCTGCTGCGTCAGCTCATGGAGCGCCAGGCGCTGCGCCGCGTGGACGCCGGCGACCTCACCGACACCCAGGTCGAACGCATCGGCACCACGCTGATGCTGCTCGAACAACGCATGGCGGAACTGCGCGAACACTTCGGCCTCACCCCGGAAGACCTCAACATCGACCTCGGTCCCCTGGGGCCATTACTGCCCCCGCCCGAGTGACCGGGTTGCGGATACGGTAACTCGCGGCGTCCCAGTGTTGGGTGCGGACCGGCGGATCGCTCAGAAGCGAAGTTCGGAAATGGTATTCAGATCGAATCCGTGGCGAGCGTAGATCTTGATCGTGTTCTCGCCGATGAGGTCGGACTCCGCGTAGCCGAGCAGTTCGGCGACACGGATTACGTCCTCCGTCGTCGCTGCTTCGATCTCCAGATACGGAGGAATCAGGGGCCATTTATCTATTTCGAGCTGGGCACCTTCGAGAGTGAAACTCACGCGCTTGGTCTCTTGGTACGACTTGGGCATGAAGCCGATCAGCTTCAACAGTTCGTTGGTGGCAGTGAAGTCACTGACGGTGACCTCTACCTCGTGAGTGCCGTCGATGGAATCGTCGGTGATGTGCTTGACGGCGAGCGTGATGCCGTTTCCGTTGTCGCGGAGTCTGATCCACTTGGATTCATCGCCGGGGGTGATGTCGTAAACGTAGCGCCGCATGAACTGTTCGCCGAGCTTGCTTCCCCCTTTGTCGAGAATTTTGCGTTCGGCGGTCCGAGGATCGATGCCGAGAATCTTGGCTTCGTGCTCGATAGGCAAGGTGTGTCTCCAAACATGCTGTGTCACAGTGATGTTCATCCGGCACGCCGGGCGGCGAGTCGGTCGTACTCGGTGTCGCGCAAGGTGAGGATCTCGCGGCGTAGTGGGCTGCTCAGGGAGTAGTTATCACGGCAGGCGCGTCCGGTGCGCGGACCGCGTACCGGCTGCCGGATGGACGACGCATCTACTTCAAGCAGATTCGCCCGGTCCGCATCTGGCCCGGCTGCGCTTTGATCGCAACAGATTGAGCGAAAAATGTCGACCGTTTCACGCCGCGTGCACGTACACGCTGAGCACCTCGCGTCCCTCTGCTGCCGCCTGTGAATCCGGGAAGTGTTGTGCCAGAAGGCTATCCAGTTGGTTGAGCCGCTTTCGTACCCATGAAAAATGATGCTCGATCGGCTGTTCGAGGACCGGCGAAATCGCGGCCAAGCTGGCGTCGAGGTCGCCCAGTCGGGCGCTGGACATGGCGAGGTAGAGCGTTGTCAGCATCTCGTCACCGGGTGAACGCTGATTTTTCCACGCGCGCAGGGCTTCTTCCGACGCTTTGACCGAGCGTTTCAAGGTCTTTGCGTCATCAGCCCACATGAGCGAAAATCCGTGGTAGTAAATCTGTTTCGCCGGGGTGAAAGTGAACAGTCCTGGTATCTCGTCGTTGTCGACTCCCTTATCCCGCGCCCGGTCGGCTTGCTCGAGCAATTCTGCGGCGTGCTCTGAATCGCCGAGATTGGCTACCGATGCCGCGAGGCTGCACAGCAGGCGTGTCTCGGCCGTACCGGTCGATGCGCTGACATAGCGAAGTCCGTCCTCTGCCGCGTCGCGGGCCAACTCGAAGTCCCGTGTGAAGCGATGCGCGAGTGCCTGGGTCCCCCGTGACCACGCGCGGAGTTGGTCATGGTTGGCGCGGTCACCGAGTTGGAATGCCGCTTCGGCGTGGAGCTTGGCATGGGAATGCTGACTGGACCGTGCGTTGCTCCTGGCGAGCCCATCGCCCGGGTCCCGGGGCGGAAGGGCCGTAGGGTGAACGTATGAACCGGTTAGGTAGCGCCACTTCTCCCTACCTGCGCCAGCACGCCGACAACCCCGTCGACTGGCGGGAATGGAGCGCCGAGGCGCTGGCGGAGGCGCGGTCGCGGGATGTGCCGATCCTGCTGTCGGTCGGTTACGCCTCCTGTCATTGGTGTCACGTGATGGCGCACGAATCGTTCTCCGATCCGGCCACCGCCGAACTGATGAACGCGAATTTCGTCTGTGTGAAGGTCGATCGCGAGGAACGGCCCGATATCGACGCGGTGTACATGTCCGCGACCGTGGCGATGACCGGGCAGGGCGGGTGGCCGATGACGTGTTTCCTCACGCCGGCCGGGGAGCCGTTCTACTGCGGCACCTACTATCCGAAATCGCCGCGCGGCGGTATGCCGTCGTTCACCCAGCTGCTGACGGCGGTCGCCGATACCTGGACCAATCGCCGTGCCGAGGTCGACCAGGCCGCCGGTCAGGTGGCGCAGGCGCTGCGGGACCAGGGCGCCGGACTGCCCGCGAGCGAGTTGACCGTCACGCCCGAGTTGCTCGCGCACGCGGTCGCCACGGTGCTGCGCGATGTCGACGAGCGCTACGCCGGATTCGGCGGGGCGCCGAAATTCCCGCCCTCGGCGCTGCTGGAGGGCCTGCTGCGCCATTACGAGCGCACCGGGGAAGACGCTGCGCGGCAAGCGGTTTCGGCGACCTGCGCGGCCATGGCGCGCGGGGGAATCTACGATCAGCTGCGTGGTGGCTTCGCGCGCTACTCGGTCGATGCCGCCTGGGTGGTTCCGCATTTCGAGAAGATGCTCTACGACAATGCCCAACTGCTGCGTGCCTACGCGCATCTGGCGCGGCTGGAGGCGAGCGGTGAACCGGGGACGGGCGACCCACTGCCGCAGCGGATCACCGAGGAAACCGCGGCCTTCCTGCTCACCGATCTGCTGACCGCCGAGGGCGGGTTCGCCTCGGCCTTCGACGCCGACACCCATGTGGAACCCGGGGCGCCCGGAATCGAGGGTGCCACCTACGTGTGGACGCCGCAGCAGCTCACGGAAGCCCTCGGTCCCGAGGACGGCCCGTGGGCCGCAACGATTTTCGGCGTGACGCCCGAGGGCACGTTCGAACACGGCACCTCCGTGCTCACCCGGTACTCCGATCCCGGCGCCGGGCCGGGCGAGGATCCCGCCGCCGCCCGCCGCTTCGACGACATCCGGCAGCGGCTGCGCGCGGTGCGGGACCGGCGGCCGCAACCCGAGCGCGACGACAAGGTGGTCACCGCCTGGAACGGCATCGCGATCACCGCCCTCGCCGAGGCCGGTGCCGCCCACGACCGGCCGGAATGGGTCGACGCCGCGGCGCGGTGCGCGCGGTACCTGCTGGACCGGCACCTCGTCGACGGCCGTTTGATGCGCGCCTCACTGGGCGGCGCGACCGGTAGCGCGCCCGCCGTCCTCGAGGACTACGCGTGGCTGGCGACCGGCCTACTGGCCCTGCACCAGGCCACCGGCGAACTGTCCTGGCTCGACCGGGCGCAGCAGCTGATCGACGCCGCCACAACCCTTTTCGAGGACCCGGCACAACCCGGCAGTTGGTTCGACACGGCCGTCGATGCCGAGGAACTCGTCGCCCGCCCGCGCGATCCGCTCGACGGGGCGACCCCGGCCGGGGCCTCCACCTTCGCCGAAACCCTGCTCACCGCCTCCGCCCTGAGTGCCCCGGACCGCGCGGCCCGTTACCGCACGCTGGCCGATGCCACCCTCGACGCAGGCGCCATCGTGCTGGCCCGTGCGCCGCGCTCCGGCGGCCAGTGGCTCAGCGTCGCCGAGGCGGCACTGGCCGGGCCGATCCAGATCGCGATCTCGCAATCGGCCGACGCCGACGCTAGCGCCGAACTGCTCGGCACTGCACGGCGTTTCGCCCCTGGCGGTGCGGTCATCGTTGCCGGACAGGCAGATTCGGCGCCGCTGCTCACCGAGCGCCCCGCACTGGGAGGCGCCCCGGCGGCCTACATCTGCCGTGGCACCGTTTGCGATCTCCCGGTCTCGGATCCGCAGCGGGTGCGCACAGCACTGGTGGGAGAGTGAAGCGCCGCTGATCCGGTAGCGGCATCCGTTCGATGCCGCCCAGCTGTATTCGGGTCTCAGACGGCCTTACGCGGTACCGAAGCCGAGCGTGCGAGGTGGGCGACGGCGTGAATCGGAGGTAGCGAGAGGTTCACGTGGTGACGATGGGTGCGCGGTATCCGGCCCGGCGCAGCCGCCCTCACTCCTCGACCGGAGCGTTCGCGCCCAGTCCCACCGGTTTGCGATCGGTCCAGCACGCCGTCGGCTCCCGGCGGCCGCGCAGCTGGATCTTGTCGTAGAGCACCCACCGGGAACGTTCGGATTCGGTCGCCGCGTCGATCACGGCCTGGCTGGCCAGGATCCGGCGGGGGACCTCCTTGGCCTCGGTGGTGAGCCGGGAGGCCTCGTTGACGGCGTCGCCGATCACGGTGAATTCCAGCCGGGTGTCGGTGCCCACGTCGCCGGCGAAGACGCTGCCGCGCGCCAGGCCGATGCCGATATCGAATTCGCCGCCGAGGGCCACCTCGTCGCGGATGCGCCGCGCGGCGCGCAGGGCGGGAGTCGCGTTGTCGCCCAGAGCGATCGGGGCGCCGAAGATGCACAGCGCCGCGTCGCCCTCGAATTTGTTGACCAGCCCGCCGTTGTCCTCGGTGGCCGAGACGACCACGGCCAGTAGGCGATTGAGCTGATCGACGAATTCGCGCGGCGCGAGTTCGGTCGACATCTCGACCGATCCGGTCACGTCCACGAACAGCGCGGTCACCACCCGCACATCGCCGGTCAGGTCGACGCCGCCGGCCAGTGCGCGTTCGGCCACCTCGTTGCCGACGTGGCGGCCGAAGACGTCGCGCATGCGTTCGCGTTCGGACAGATTCTCGGCCAGTTCGTTCACCGACAGTTCCAGGCGCCCGATCTCACTGGCGCTCGTGATCGGCACCCGCGCGGACAGTTCCCCGCGCGCGATCCGGTCCAGCGCCCGCCGCAGCGTCCCCAGCGGCGCCGCCACCGACCGGGCCAGCGTGGCGGTGGTCAGCGCCCCGACCAGCAGGCCGACCAGCGACATGTACAGCGCGGTCCGCACCCGATCGGTGGCGTCGGCCACCGGATCGCCGAGGACGGTGATCAACATCAGCAGCGGCATCGCCCCGGCCACCGCCCAGGAGATGACCAGCCGGTTGAGCACCGTGGCACTCCAGTGCGAGGTACCGCCGAGCACCCGCGCGATCACCGGGATCGTCGGCCGGATGAGCCGGTCCACCACCAGGAAGGTGAAACCCGCCGACTCCAGCCCGCCCAGGAAGAACATCGCCCCGATCGCCCACAGGGCCCGGGTGGGTACCACCTGGGCGAACAAGGCCGTGGCGATCGCGACACCCGGTATCCAGATGGCCAGCGCCCGCACGGTGATGGCGATGGGCAGTCGCAGTAGTCGCTCGGCCTCGGGACGGGTGGGCCGGCGGGTCTGATCGATCCAGCTGAAGTAGTACACCCGGTCGCGCACCGCCAGCACGATGCCGGCCAGTGCGCCGATCACCGGATAGATCGCGGTCTGGGCCACGGCACTGAGCCAGTCCTCGCCGAGGTTGCCGAGAAATCCGCTCAACCACAATTCGACGACGATGACCGCGAGGCCGCCCAGATTGCAGACCATCACCACCGTCGAAAGGCCCCAGCGCGCACGCAGGGCCCAGAGCACGAGTCGACTGGTCATAGCCCCTGGCAGTGGTCTGGTTCGGTATTACCGGTTTCGGACGTATAGCACGAACGAGCATAGAACCCGCCCGTACGGCCGCGGCAGGTTACCGGTGATCTTGCCCTACGAGAATACGACCAACCAGATCGCGACGTAATGACACAGGGCAGCGAGAACCGTTGCCGCGTGGAAGAATTCGTGGTGACCGAAGACCTCCGGCCACGGATTCGGCCATTTCGCGGCGTACAGGATCGCGCCGACGCTGTAGGCGATGCCGCCGATCAGCAATAGCACCATCGGTGTGACGCCCACATTGTGGGTGAGCGTCGCGGCGACCGGCACGATGGCCCAGCCCAGCAGCAGATACAGCGGCACCCCGACCCAGCGCGGCGCGGTCGGCCACAGCACCTTCAATGCCACTCCGGCGACGGCACCCGCCCAGACCACGCTCAGCAGGGTGATCCCGGTGCGGCCGGGCAGCCCCAGCAGGGCGAACGGTGTGTAACTGCCCGCGATGAACAGGAAGATCATCGAATGGTCGGCGCGCTTCATCCGGGTGCGGGTGCGTGCGGACTGCCAGGTCACCCGGTGGTAGACCGCGCTGATGCCGAAGATGCCGCAGACGGTCACGCCGTAGACCAGCGTCGACCAGCCCGCGGTGGCGGAAACGGTGGCCGAGAACGCGACGAGCACCGCCACGGCGATGGCCGCGACGCCGACCGCGTAGGTGTGGATCCAGCCGCGCATCCGCGGTTTGACGGCCAGGGTGCGCAGCCCCTTCTCGGCCAGATGCTCGAGTGTGGACACCTCCCCGCGGACCGGATTTGCCGAGCTCACCGATTCGGACACTAGTTCCCTCCTGAGTAACCTACGGTTGCGTAGGTTAGTTCTTCAGCCACTGTACCGGCAGTAGGCTCCGCGTGCCGGACGCCGCCGCGATAGGGTCGATCGGAACCGGGGAACTGATTCGTGGTGTCCGCTGCCATTCCTGCGCAGCAGAAATTGGCGGAGAACTCGGGCGGCACGCGAGAGGTGGATAAGGTTGGCAGCCGTGAAGCTTGCTAGTCGGGTGCTCAGCGGTAAGGTGCGCAACCTGCCCTATCGCATCTACGAGGCGCAGCTGTCGAAACAGCTGGCAGGCAAACAGCATCCGCGCCACGTCGCGGTCGTCTGTGACGGAAATCGCCGCTGGGCGCGGGAGAACGGCTTCACCGACGTCACCCACGGCCACCGGGTCGGTGCGCTGAAGATCGCCGAACTGGTCGGCTGGTGCGAGGCCGAGGGCATCGAGATGGTGACGGTGTATCTGCTCTCGACCGAGAATCTCAGCCGCTCCGCCGACGAACTGGAAACCCTGTTCGAGGTGATCACCGATGTGGTCGAGGAGCTGTCCGCACCGGAGAACAACTGGGGTGTGCGCATCGTCGGGTCCCTGAAGGGCCTGCCCGAGGATGTCGCCCGCCGCATGCAGAAGGCGGCCGACGAAACGCACGGTCGCGGCGGTGTGCACGTGAACGTGGCCATCGGCTACGGCGGCCGGCAGGAGATCGCCGACGCGGTGCGCTCGCTGGTGCGGCAGGAGATCGCGGCCGGGGAGACCGGTGAGGACCTGGTGCAGTCGATCACGGTCAACGCCATCGGCCAGCACCTCTACACCTCCGGCCAGCCCGATCCGGACCTGGTCATCCGCACCTCGGGAGAGCAGCGGCTCTCGGGCTTCCTGCTGTGGCAGAGCGCCTACTCCGAGATCTGGTTCACCGAGGCCTACTGGCCGGAGTTCCGCCGCGTCGACTTCCTGCGCGCGCTGCGCGACTACGCCGCGCGACATCGCCGTTACGGAGTGTGAGCGGGCGGGCCGCAGATAACGGCCCGGCGCAGGATGTGTTGCATTGCATGATCATCCCCCGATCCGGTCGTGTGCTCGCGTACCGTCGCGAACATGAGCGAGATGCGGGGCGGGCCGGGTGGTGCGACGGAGGTGGCCGGAGCGCCGGTGCCCTACGTCACCTATGCCGAATTCGGCCGGCGATTCGTGGCCTACGCGGCGTCCGAACAGCGCATATCCGCTGTCTTCGCCCAATTGGCAGGTAGCGCATTCGATTTCGGCCCGATCGGGGTCGGCCCGGCGCATCTGGCGAAGGCCTCGGCGCGGGTGCAGCTCGGTGATCCGGTGCTGGAGCGCTCGGTCGGCGAGGTCGTCGGTTTCGAGCTCGCGATCCCGCTCGATATCGATCTGCTGCTGGATCTGGCCGTCGATCGCCACCGCTTCGAGGTCACCGGCTTCGTCCACGTCCACCTGGCGGTGCGCACCGCGGCGCCGCTGCGGATCGTCATCGATATCGCCGAACCGCATCCGGGCGATGTGCGCATCGATGTGGCCACCACGACCCGGCGCGGCCAACTGCTGCGGCTGCTGGCCAGCGTCGATCACGAGATCCGCCGGTTCGTCGCCCGCTATGTGGCCAACGAGATTCGCAAACCGCATATCGCGGCCGTCCGCGATATCGATGTCGCCGCACGGCTGGACGCGGCCTGGCCGGCCTGATTCGCCAACTCGTCGAAGGGAACCGGATCAGAGCTTGCGCAGCCGGATCCGGTTGATGCTGTGGTCGGAATCCTTGCGCAGCACCAGAGTTGCGCGTGGCCGCGTCGGCAGGATGTTCTCCACCAGATTGGGCCGGTTGGTGGCGTTCCAGATCTCCTGGGCGGCGATGGTCGCCTCGGAATCACTGAACTTCGCGTAGTGGTGAAAATGCGACTGCGGGTCCGCGAACGCCGTTTTCCGAAGGGAGAGAAAGCGATCGACATACCACCGCTCGATATTCTCGATGCGCGCGTCGACGTAGATCGAGAAGTCGAACAGGTCCGAAACCATCAGCCGCGGCCCGGTCTGCAGGACGTTGAGCCCTTCCATGATGAGGATGTCGGGCTGGCGCACGCAGTGGAACTGGTCCGGCAGGATGTCGTAGGCGATATGCGAATACATCGGTGCGCACACCTCGGACGCACCGGATTTGACCTCGGTGACGAAGCGCAGCAGCTTGCGCCGGTTGTAGCTTTCCGGAAAACCCTTGCGGTGCATGATGCCGCGCCGGGTGAGCTCCACGGTGGGATAGAGGAATCCGTCGGTGGTCACCAGATCGACGCGCGGATGGTGATCCCAGCGCGCCAGCAGCGCCTGCAAAACGCGGGCAGTGGTCGATTTACCGACCGCCACACTGCCGGCGATGCCGATGACGAACGGCACCTGATGATCCGGATGCGTTTCCCCGAGGAAGGTCGCGGTGGCGGCGAACAGCCGCTGCCGGGCGGCGACCTGGAGATGGATCAATCGGGCCAGCGGCAGATAGACCTCGGCGACTTCTTCGAGATCGATCTGCTCGCCGAGACCGCGCAGGCCGATCAGTTCTTCCTCGGTGAGGATCAGCGGAGTCGATTTACGCAGGGTGCGCCATTGTTTGCGATCGAATTCGACATACGGACTCGGCTCGCTCATCCGGGCCACCTACGCACACTCCCGGTCCGGAGTTCCCCCGCCGGGCGGGCGCGCCACCACCCGTAACGACGTCACCGATGAACGTGTGCCGTGCCCGGCGCGGTGAAATGCGCTCGACAGTCCTCGCATAGGCGAATTCTCCTCGGGGTGGGCACCGCACCGAACGCGGGGTGTTATTACTCGCCGGTAACCCTGGGTGACATTTCTCTCTCGACCGACGGGTTTCGGTCGCCGACGAGGCCGGGAACGGGGAAGCGGCTATCGTCGGATGTCATGGCTGCGCATCCGCTCGTCACCGAATATCTGCGCCTGGGACTGGCATTCGACCGATTGGAACCCGGCTTCGTCGACGCCTACACCGGCGATCCCGCGCTGCGCCGGGCCGTGGAGTCGGCGCCCGCGCCGCAGCCGCGCGAACTGGCCGACCGGGCGGCGGCCCTGCGCAAGGAACTGCCCGAGGCCGGGCTGAGCGAGCAGCGCGCCGAATTCCTGGAGGCGCATCTGCGCGCGCTGGAATGCTCGGGACGCAAGTTCGCCGGTGACGACATCTCCTTCATCGAGGAGGTGCGGTCCTATTTCGACGTCGATATCGCCCTCGGTGACGTCGAGGACTATCGGGACGCGCACCGGCAGCTCGACGAGGTGCTGGCCGGTGACGGCTCGCTGCTGGATCGGATGACCGCACATCGGCGCGCCGACGAGATTCCGCCGCAGCGCCTCACCGAATGTGTGCAGGCGTTCTCGGGCGCACTGCGCGAGTTGGTGCGCGAACGCTATCCGCTGCCGGATCACGAGCAGGTGGAATACGAGATCGTCGGCGACAAACCGTGGTCGGGATTCAACTACTACCTCGGCAATTTCCGGTCCCGGGTCGCGATCAATTCCGATCTCAAACAACATATGGCGCAGCTGCCGGCGCTGATCGCGCACGAGGCCTATCCCGGTCACCACACCGAACACTGCCGCAAGGAGGCCGGGCTGGTCGCCGCCGGACAGGACGAGCAGACGCTGTTCATGGTGAACACGCCGCAATGCCTGATGGCCGAGGGGCTGGCGGATCTGGCGCTGAAATCGATCATCGGCCCGGACTGGGGAATCTGGGCGCAGGAGATCTACGCCGACCTCGGCCTGCGATTCGACGGCGAACGCGCACAACGACTGTCGAGCGCCTCGGCGAAACTGCTGGCGGTCCGCCAGGATGCGGCGCTGTTGCTGCACGATCGCGGCCGCAGTGCCGACGAGGTCGCCGAATTCCTGCAGCGCTGGAGTCTGACCACACCCGAGCGCGCGCGGCAGTCCCTGCGTTTTCTGTCCTCGCCGCTGTGGCGGGCCTACATCAGCACCTATGTGGAGGGGTATCGCCTACTGGGCGGATGGCTGGATCGCGCGGTCGACACCGACGATCGGGTGGCGCGCTTCGGCCGGCTGCTCGACGAGCCGCTGACGCCGGCGGCGCTGCGCAGGATGTGAGGTACGCGCCGTAGCGAGAATCGGGGAATATTCGGCCCCGGACATTCGGCGGCGATGTCAGTACGCGGAAATAGTTAGCCCGGCAAACAATGGCGACCGTGATCGGCATCGCAATATCCGGTTCGGGGCTATCGGGCAATTCGCCGGAAATCCGATTTCATGCACCGACCGGATCCGCGCCCCGACTCGCGAACCCGGCCGAAGGGTGTCGGTGCTACTACGCGCCCCAGCCCGCGCACCCGGCGTTGCCGCCGGAGGAGATGGTGCAGGCGGACTTCAGGATGGCGAAAAGCATGTCCTGAATCGAGTTACCGGTACCCGCGGTGAAAAACAGCATGTGAACCCCTGATGTGATCGAATGAGTCGATGACGCTGTCACAGTCGTCGACAGCGCGGCGAATGTTACGCCTTTTTTACACAGTGGGCAGCCCCGTTTTATGGGGGCGCAACGGGCCGGTGTGCAGTCGCTATTACGCCTCGGCGGGTATCGAGGTCGCCGCGCCCGGCACCGGTGCGGGGCACAACGGAGCGGCCGGGGGCCACCACATAGACTGTGCGCGTGACCCAGACGACCGCCCCCTCTGTCAACACCCAGTCGCTCGCCGATCTCGATCCCGAGCTCGCCGCCGCGATGGCGGGCGAACTCGCCCGTGAGCGCGACACCCTCGAGATGATCGCCTCCGAGAACTTCGTGCCGCGCGCGGTGCTGCAGGCACAGGGCAGCGTGCTGACCAACAAATACGCCGAGGGTTATCCCGGTCGCCGCTACTACGGCGGTTGCGAGCACGTCGACGTGGTGGAGAATCTCGCGCGCGAGCGGGTCAAGGAGTTGTTCGGCGCCGAATTCGCCAACGTGCAGCCGCATTCGGGCGCACAGGCCAACGCCGCGGTGCTGATGTCGCTGATGAATCCGGGCGAGAAACTGCTCGGCCTGGATCTGGCGCACGGCGGTCACCTCACTCACGGCATGCGGCTCAACTTCTCCGGCAAGCTCTACGAGGTGCACGCCTACGGGGTGAGCAAGGAAGACCACCGCGTCGACATGGACGAGCTGCGCAAGCAGGCGCGCGAGGTCCGGCCGAAGGTGATCGTGGCCGGCTGGTCGGCCTACCCGCGTCACCTGGACTTCGCGGCGTTCCGCGAGATCGCCGACGAGGTGGGCGCCTACCTCTGGGTCGATATGGCGCATTTCGCCGGTCTGGTCGCCGCCGGTCTGCACCCCTCGCCGGTGCCGCACGCGGATGTGGTGTCCTCGACCGTGCACAAGACCCTGGGTGGTCCGCGTTCGGGTCTGATCCTGGCCAAGCAGGAGTACGCGAAGAAGCTCAACAGCGCCGTCTTCCCGGGCCAGCAGGGCGGTCCGCTCATGCACGTGATCGCCGCGAAGGCCGCCGCCTTCAAGATCGCCGGTACCGAGGAGTTCAAGCAGCGCCAGGAACGCACCCTGTCGGGCGCCAAGATCCTGGCCGAGCGCCTGACCGCCGCCGACGTCGCCGGTAACGGCGTCACCGTGCTGACCGGCGGCACCGATGTGCACCTGGTGCTGGTGGATCTGCGCAACTCGCAGATGGACGGCCAGCAGGGCGAGGATCTGCTGCACGAGGTCGGAATCACGGTGAACCGCAACGCCGTTCCGTTCGACCCCCGTCCGCCGATGGTCACCTCCGGCCTGCGCATCGGCACCGCCGCGCTGGCCACCCGCGGCTTCGGCGACACCGAATTCGCCGAGGTGTCCGACATCATCGCCACCGCGCTCGCGGGCAAGGCCGATCTCGCCGCCCTGCGCGCGCGAGTGTCCAAGCTGGCCCAGGACTTCCCGCTCTACGACGGCCTGGAGGACTGGAAGCTGCTCGGCTGAGCCGTACCGCAGTGCGATCGACCCCGGTAGCCGGACCCGGCCGCCGGGGTCGATCTGTGAGTGCCCTTGTCCGCCAGGGCATCTCGCTTCGCGGTCGGTCCGGCAGCGCTCAGTCGCGGGTGCTCAGGTATTCGATGTACATGGGCCGCAAGGCCTCGGCGATCTCGCCCTCACCGGAGTGCATGTAGTCGTCGAGCATCGGCAGCACGTACTTGATGTCCGCCTCGCTCTCACCGATGTTCCCGGTGGCGGCCTCCGCCGCCGGAATCTGCTCCAGCAGCCGCCACAGGAACTTGACGTCGCCGTGCCGGACGGCGTGCTTGACCGCTCGGTCGTGCAGTTCCTTCGACGACAGCTTCTCCAGCTCTGCCACATCGCTCATGTAGCGACTCTAGCGGGTTCGGCCGGGTGGCCGGGCAACTCCGTAGCTGACCGATAGCTACCGGTCGGCGTTCACTACCTATTCATCGACACGCCTGTCATCTCGGGAGCCGGAATCGCGAAATCGCAGTACCGTCGAAGTGCGAGCCGCGTCGGTGTGGCTCGTCCGGGAGGTTCTGATCGTGGCTGAGCAACTCAGTACGAGAGGGCCGGTACCCGGCCCTCGGGTCGTTTGACCCCAGGGCGGACCGGCCCAGCGAGAACGTCCGTGCGGGTATGGCACGGACAACAAAGGAGCCCACCGTGACTGATGCACGCTCCGTCATCGCTCCCTCGAAAGCCCGCTCCGACAAGAGCGGAGGCTCCGGAAAGGGAGCCGGCACCTCGCCCCGCAAATCCTTCGTGATCGACACCTCCGTGTTGTTGTCCGACCCCTGGGCCATGACGCGTTTCGGTGAACATCACGTGGTGTTACCGCTGGTGGTCATCAGCGAACTGGAGGCCAAACGGCACCATCACGAACTCGGCTGGTTCGCCCGCGAAGCCCTGCGCAATCTCGATGATCTGCGTTTGGAATTCGGCCGGTTGGACCTGCAGGTCCCGATCGGCACCGAGGGCGGCACGCTGCAGGTGGAGTTGAATCACACCGACCCGGAGGTGCTTCCGGTCGGGTTCCGCACCGACACCAACGATTCCCGCATCCTCGCCTGTGCGCTCAACCTCGCCGCCGAGGGGCAGCGAGTAGTGCTGGTGTCCAAGGACATTCCGCTGCGGGTGAAGGCGGGCGCGGTGGGCTTGCCCGCCGAGGAATACCACGCCCAGGACGTGGTGATCTCCGGCTGGACCGGAATGACCGAGCTCGAGGTCGGCGCCGAGTGCGTCGACCGGCTCTACGCCGATTCGGTCATCGATCTGGACGAGGCCCGGGACCTGCCCTGCCACACCGGGATTCGGCTGCTCGGCGCCAAGGGCAGCGCGCTGGCGCGGGTGACCGCGGACAAGCGGGTGCAACTGGTCCGCGGCGATCGGGAGGCCTTCGGCCTGCACGGCCGCTCCGCGGAACAGCGCATCGCCCTCGATCTGCTGCTGGACGAGAGTGTGGGCATCGTCTCGCTGGGCGGTAAGGCCGGCACCGGCAAATCGGCCCTGGCGCTCACAGCGGGCCTGGAAGCGGTGCTGGAACGGCGTTCTCAGCGCAAGGTGGTGGTCTTCCGGCCGCTGTACGCGGTGGGCGGTCAGGAGCTGGGCTATCTGCCCGGCAGTGAGAGCGAGAAGATGGGTCCGTGGGCCCAGGCGGTCTTCGACACCCTCGATGGCCTGGCGAGCCCGGAGGTGATGGAGGAGGTGCTGGCCCGCGGCATGCTGGAGGTCTTGCCGCTCACCCACATTCGCGGCCGGTCGCTGCACGATTCGTTCGTGATCGTGGACGAGGCGCAGTCGCTGGAACGCAATGTGCTGCTCACCGTGCTCAGCCGGTTGGGCAGCGGCTCGCGGGTGGTCCTCACCCACGACGTCGCTCAGCGCGACAACCTGCGGGTGGGCCGCCACGACGGTGTCGCGGCGGTGATCGAAAAGCTCAAGGGCCACCCGCTTTTCGCTCACGTCACGCTGACTCGCAGCGAGCGCTCGCCGATCGCCGCGCTGGTCACCGAGATGCTGGAGGAATACGGGCCCAACGCCTGACGGCGGCCGGCCGAGCGAAAACCCCGAGGCGGTAGCGGACCTGTTCCGCTACCGCCTCGGCGGCAAAAGGTGTGTCCCAGCAAACATTCGGAATATGGTTCAGCTCACACTGTGGCGGGTATCTTTCGGCAAGAACCCTGCTCGGCGTGATTGTCGGTGTGTCGGATAGGTTCGCCGGATCATTGCCGAGCGCTGGCCTGTGGGTCGGCGGTGTCGCATGCGGCACTGTCTGCCTTCACCTTCCGAGAGGATGAACATGCACCACTTCGCTCGACGTTCCGCCGCCGTTGTGATGGCCTTCGCCGGGACGGCGCTGCTGTTCACCGCCGCCTGCAGTAACGACAACAACGACAACAACAGCTCGGGGACCACCACGACCCAGGCCGGTGCTGCCGAGACCACCGGCGCGATGGCTACCGGAACCATGGCTACGGGCACCATGACGCCGGGCGAGACGCCGCCGGGCGCTGCCGCGGCCACGGAAACCAAGATCGCGACCCAGAACGGCGAGGAGATCGCGGTCTCCGGCCACATCCTCACCAAGTACACCGACATGGGCGGTGTGCAGAGCCCGCTCGGCGAGCCCACCGGCGCCTCGGTCCAGGGGCCCAACGGTGGTTCCTGTCAGGAGTTCACCGGCGGTGCGATCTGCTGGAGCGAGCAGACCGACGCCCACGTGGTGTGGGGCGATATCCGCACGGCCTGGGAGAGCAACGGCGGCGTGAACGGCAAGCTCGGCTATCCGACCAACGACGAGAAGGACAACCCGACCGGTAAGGAGAGCGACTTCACCGGCGGCACGATCACCTGGAACTCCGCCGATCGGCAGACCACGGTAACCGCCAAGTAGGCGACCCGCGCGGCGCGGCGGTGAGGCATCGTCACGGTCTCGCGGGCCGCGCCGCTGTGTATCGCACGACGTCCGCGCGTAATTCCCCCGTTCGGCCCGGGCAGCCGGTACCTTGTCGGGGTGCAAACTCAGTTGACCGATCGTGAGCTGCTGGAATCGCTCGCGCACGCGGTGGAAGACAATCTCCGGCGCCACACCGAACTGGCGCAGGTCTGGCAGCCGCACGAATACGTGCCCTTCAGTGACGGACGCAATTTCGGCTTCCTCGGTGGTGTCGACTGGGATCCGGAACAGGCCACCCTGGGCGAGGTTGCCACGGTTGCGCTCACCGTGAGCGTGCTGATCGCCGACAATTTGCCGTCGTACCATCGCGAGCTCGGCAAGTACCTGCGCACCGGGCCGTGGTGGCGCTGGGTCGGCCGGTGGACAGCCGAGGAGAACCGCCACGAGATCCTCATCCGCAACTATCTGATGGTGACGCGGGCGCTGGATCCGGTCGAACTCGAGCGCGCGCGGATGGAGCATATGACCACCGGCTTCCGCCGGCCGCCGCTGCATCTGCTCGATGTGCTGGCGCTGTGCGCCTTCGAGGAGTCCGCCTCGGCCGTGCGGCATCGCAATATCGCCGCGCTGCAAGAGAATCCGATCGTGACGGCGATCGCGGACCGGATCGCGCTCGACGACGAATTGCAGTCGGAGTTCTTCGGCAATCTGGTCGCCGCGGCGCTGGACCTGGTGCCGGATCAGGCCATGCGGGCGATCGCCGATCGGATCGCCGAGTTCCGGGTTCCCGAACTCACCCTGCGCGACGGCCGCAACAGTACCGACGTCCTGGCCGAGGCCGGCATCTACGAACCGAAGCGCGCCGGCGAGCTGGTTTTCGCGCCTCTGCTGGAACGCTGGAACATCTTCTCGCGCACCGACTTCGGTACCACCGGTGAGGCGGCGCGGGCGGAGATCGCCCACCTGCGCGGCTGATGTCGCGACGGTCGTGGTGTGCCGGTGCGCGCACCACGACCTCGAGCACCGGCCGGTGCGGATCCTCGGTCCGCCCGGGCGCCGCTCGGCTGCGCGTGCTCAGCGCCGGCGGACCAGGTTCCAGATCCCCGCCGCGGTGCCGCGCAGGAAGTTCTCCCAGCTGAAGTGGTCGTGCCACAGGGTGATGCGGCCGTCGACGAGTTCGAACGTGCCGCATACCCAGAACCCGATTTCCAACGGGCCCATGCGCAGGTAGTCGGTGCGCTCGGTCAGCACCGTCTCGCCCTCGACCGCGGGCGCGCCGTCGGTTTCCGCGGCGATGTGGTGCATATCGGCGCGGAAACCGAACGCATCGCGACTGAGCCCGCGCAGCACCGCGCCGACCCGGTGAATGCCCCGGATATCGGGCAGCGACGTGTTCTTCCAGACGATGTCGGGATCCAGCAGATCCAGCGCCTCGTTCACCGCGCTCATTTCCATCGCGGCGAAGAACTCGCGCACCGTGGTCACGGCGTTCTGTTGTAGCTCCGGTAATTCGGCCATAGTCCGACTGTAGGCGTGCGAGGGCCCGGACGGGGGATGATCGGGCTCGTTTCGGCTCGTCGTCGGGTGTTCGGCGCGGTTCAGCCGCGGCGCCGGGCGATCAGCGCGGCCACTCCGTCGAGGATGCGCTCGATGCCGTAGCTCAGGGCCGCGTTGCGATCGTCGGCGGGGGTGTCGGCGAAGGCGGCCACGACCTCGGGATAGCGGTCGGCATGAGCGGCCAGCACCTCGCCGACCTGCCGGGTCATCTCGCTTTCGGCCTGTTCGGGGCCGGTCGCGGCGGTCTGCTGCACCAGGCTGCGGACGTGGCCGTTGAGCAGCACCACCGTGTCGAGGCGTTCGGAGCCCCGTAGACCGGTGCCGGCCAACGGGGCCAGTGCGGCCTCCATCCAGCCCAGTTCGTTCGGGCCGAGCGGCCGCGCGCCGGCGGTGAGTTCGATGGTCCACGGATGCGCCCGATAGCGCTCGTACATCGTGTAGGACCACTGCCGCAGCGCCTCGCGCCAGGGTTCGGGGTCGGATTCGGCGGCCTCGACCTGCGGCGGTTGTCCCATGCCGTAGTCGAGCATCAACGCGGTGAGCTCGGCTTTTCCCGGCACGTAGCGATACAGCGCCATTTTGGCGCAGCCCAGCCGCTCGGCGAGCCGCTGCATCGATACCGCGGCCATCCCGTCGGCATCGGCCAGCGCGATGGCCTCGGTCACGATGCGCTCCAACGACAGCGACGGCTTGGGGCCACGCCGGGGGCGCTGCGAAGTACCCCACAGCAGTTCGTGGGCAGTCGGTCCGGTCATGACGCCATCCTCTCCGAATCCGGGCTTGACGGAAAACTGCGTCCAACATACGCTAATTAGCGTCCAACAGACACAGTTACTGACCGAGGGGTCCTCATGCGGAATACGACAGTTCTCATCTCCGGTGCGAGCATCGCCGGCCCGGCGCTGGCCTACTGGCTGCAGCGCTACGGCTTCGCCGTCACCGTCGTCGAGCGGGCGCCCGAATTGCGGCCCGGTGGTCAGGCCGTCGACTTCAAGGGCGCGACCCACCGCACGGTGCTCGAGCGGATGGGCGTCTGGGAGGAGATCCACCGCCGGCAGACCGGCAAGACCGATATGGTCCTCACCGACGCGGAGGGCCGCGAATTGGCCGTCATGTCAGGCGATTTCACCGGTGGCGATGTCGAGATCCTGCGCGGGGACCTGGCCGAGATCTTCTACGAGCGCACCGCGGACCGCTGCGAATACCTGTTCGGCGATTCCGTCACCGCGCTGCGCGAGACCGCTACCGGTGTCGAGGTGGAATTCGAGAACGCGTCCGCCCGCACCTTCGACCTGGTGGTCGGATGCGACGGTATCCACTCCCGGGTGCGCGCGCTGGCCTTCGGTCCCGAGGCCGACTATGTCAAGCACCTGGGCTACTACTACTGCACCGCCGGTGCGGCCGGCTGGGGCCACGATCCGAACGGGCCGCGGCAGCGCAACCGCTCGCTCGCCTACAGCGAACCCGGACGGCTCGCGGTCCGCGGCGGCAACAAGGCCGCGCACATGTACATGTTCGCCGCCGATCGGCTCAGCTACGACCGGCGCGACGAAGCGGCGCAGCGGCGGGCGCTGGCCGAGGCCTTCGCCGGAGCCGGGGGACCGGTCCCGGCGATGATGGCCGAACTGTCCGGACTCGACTCCTTCTACCTGGACTCGATCGGGCAGGTCCGGATGAAGGGCCGCTACACCACGGGCCGGATCGCGCTGGTCGGCGACTCCGCGTACGGAAATACGCTGGGCGGCTTCGGAACCGGGCTCGCGGTGGTCGGCGCCTATGTGCTGGCCGGTGAGCTGGCGCTGGCCGGCGGCGACCACACCGCGGCCTTCGCGCGGTACGACGAACTGATGAAGCGCTACGCCAAGATCGCGGGCAACAGCAACGCCGGCCGCTTCCTCGCACCGCGCACCGCCCGCGGGATCCGGATGCGCAACTGGTTCCTCGGCTCGCGCATGTTCGACCTGATGCTGAAGTACACCGACAATGCCGCCAACGACATCGAATTGCGCGACTATCCGGCGCTGGTGGCGGCCTGAAACGCACTTCCGGATCCGACCTCCCGGCGCGTCCCGGCGGCCGGATCCGGAGACCGTGTGATCAGTCCTGTTCCTCGACCTTCGCCATCGACAGCACGTCCAGCCGGCGATCGAGCTCCTCCTCCGACAGCTTCTCGCCGATCAATCCGCGATCGACGACCGTCTCGCGAATCGTCTTGTTCTCGCGCAGTGCCTGTTTGGCGACGGCGGCCGCTTCCTCGTAGCCGATGGCCGAGTTCAGCGGTGTGACGATGGACGGCGAGGACTCCGCGAGCCGGCGCAGCCGTTCGGTATCGGCGGTCAGGCCGGCCACGCACTTGTCGGCGAACAGGCGAGACACATTGGCCAGCAACCGAATCGACTCCAGCACGTTGCGGGCCATCATCGGAATGTAGACGTTCAGTTCGAAAGCGCCGTTGCCGCCGCCCCACGCCACCGCGGCATCGTTGCCGATCACCTGGGCGGCGACCTGCGTAACAGCTTCCGGCAGCACCGGATTCACCTTGCCGGGCATGATCGAGGAGCCCGGCTGCAGATCCGGCAGCTGGATCTCCGCGAGCCCGGTGAGCGGTCCGGACCCCATCCAGCGGATATCGTTGGCGATCTTGGTGAGACTGATGGCGATGGTGCGCAGCGAACCGGAGATCTCGACCAGACCGTCCCGGGCGGCCTGGGCCTCGAAGTGGTTGCGGGCCTCGGACAGTTCGTCCAGCCCGGTCGTCTTGCGCAGTTCCGCAACGACTTTCGCGCCGAAGCCGGCGGGTGCGTTGAGTCCGGTGCCGACGGCGGTGCCGCCGATGGGCAATTCACCGAGCCGCGGCAGCGCGGCGACCAGGCGTTCGGTACCGGCCTCGACCTGGCGGGTGTAGCCGCTGAACTCCTGGCCGAGCGTCACCGGGACGGCGTCCATCAAGTGGGTGCGGCCGGACTTCACCACGGTTCGCCATTCGGTGGCCTTGTCCAGCAGTCGCAGCCGCAGATGATCCAGCGCCGGAAGCAGTTCCTTCACCACGGCCTCGGTGGCGGCCAGATGCGTCGCGGTGGGGAAGGTGTCGTTGGACGACTGGGACATGTTCACGTCGTCGTTGGGGTGCACGGTGATGCCGCGGGCGGCGGCCAGGCTCGCGATCACCTCGTTGGCGTTCATGTTCGAGCTGGTGCCGGAGCCGGTCTGGAAGACGTCGATCGGGAACTGGTCGTCGTGGCGGCCCTCGGCGATCTCGTTCGCGGCGGCGATGATCGCCTCGGCCTTCACACCGTCGAGCAGCCCCAGATCCCGGTTCACCGCCGCACACGCGGCCTTCAGCAGGCCGAGGGCGCGGATCTGAGCGCGTTCGAGGCCGCGGCCGCTGATCGGGAAGTTCTCCACCGCCCGCTGCGTCTGCGCCCGCCACAGCGCGTTCACCGGAACGCGGACCTCGCCCATGGTGTCGTGTTCGATGCGGTACTGCGTCTGGTCGTCGGTCATAACTCGACACTAAGCCGGTTGGCGGAGCGAGTGGGCTGCCACGCCTGAGGCTTTTCGCACAGTGCGGCTGGGCCGCCGGCAGGCAACAGCCCGCCGACGGCCCAGCCGCGTTCGGTGTCAGATGTAGATGTAGGCGACACCGTTACTGGTTCCGCCACCCGTCGCGGCCGTGATCTGCACTGTCCCGGCTACCCCCGCCGGGGCGACGGCGGTGATCTGGAAATCGGAGTCGACGGCGAACGAAGTGGCCGGCGTGGCACCGAAATTCACCGCTGTGGTGCCGGTCAGGTTTGTTCCGGCCAGAACGACGACTGTCCCACCGGCGGCCGAACCGGTATTCGGGACCGCCGCGATCAGGGTGGGCACCGCGACATAGGTGAAGGAGACACCATCCACCGTTCCCCCTGGGGTGGTGACAGTGACCAGCACCGTGCCGGCCGACTCGGCGGGAGCTACCGCGGTGATCTGGAGATCGGAGTCAACGGTGAACGATGTCGCCGGCGTGCTACCGAAATGCACCGCTGTGGCGCCGGTCAGGCCCGTGCCGGTGAGCACGACGTTCGTTCCGCCGGCAACCGGGCCAACGTTCGGCACCGCCGCGATCAGGGTAGGAACCACGACATAGGCATACGCGACACCGTTGCTGACGCCACCCGCTGTGGTGGCGGTTACCTGCACCGTCCCAGCCGTCCCGGCTGGGACGATTGCCGTGATCTGGGTCGCCGAGTCGACGGCGAAGGTGGCCGGTGTGGCACCGAATGCGACTGCGGTGGTGCCGGCCAGATTCGTTCCGGTCAGGGTGACGACGGTCCCACCGGTCACCGGCCCTGAACCGGGAACTATCCCGGTCAGCGTCGGAGCCGCGACATACGTGAAGGAGACACCGTCACCGGTACCACCCGCGGTGGTGACGGTGACCAGTACGGTCCCGGCCGTCCCGGCGGGTGTCACCGCCGTGATCTGGGTGGGCGAGTCGACGGTGAACGCGGCTGCCGGTGTGGCGCCGAAATTCACTGCCGTGGCGCCTGCCAGCGCCGTGCCGGTGAGTACGACGGTGGTGCCGCCGGCGATCGGCCCTGAATCGGGAGCGATGGCGGTCAGGGCAGGCACGGCGACGTAGGTGTAGGCGACACCGTTACTCGTGCCACCCACCGTGGTGACGGTGACCTGCACCGTCCCCGCCGTCCCGGCGGGAGCGACCGCCGTGATCTGCGTGGCGGAGTCGACGGTGAACGACGATGCCGGAGTGGCACCGAAATCGACCGCTGTCGCGCCGGTCAGGCCGGTCCCGGTGAGTACGACCGTGTTCCCGCCTGCTACCGCGCCCACGTTCGGCGCCACCGTCGTCAAGGTGGGTACCGCGATGTAGGTGTAGGCGACGCCGTTGCTGGTTCCACCGGCAGTGGTCGCGGTTATCTGCACCGTCCCAGCCGTCCCGGGGGGAGCGACGGCCGTGATCTGGGTGGGGGAGTCGACGGTGAACGAAGTTGCCGGTGTGCCACCGAAACTCACTCCCGTGGCTCCCGTCAGATCGGTGCCGGTCAATACGACGGTCGTCCCGCCGGTTACCGAGCCGACGTTCGGCACTGCCGTCGTCAGGGTAGGCACGGGAACATAAGTGAAGGCGACGCCGTTGCTGGTTCCGCCCACGGTGGTGACCGTCACCAGTACGGTCCCGGCCGAATGTGCCGGCGCCACGGCCGTGATCTGGGTGGCGGAGTTGACCGTGAACGAGGTTGCCGGTGTGCCACCGAAACTCACCGCTGTCGCGCCCGTCAGATCGGTGCCGGTCAATACGACGGTGGTGCCGCCGGTCACGGATCCGACGTTCGGCACGGCCGTCGTCAGGGTGGGTACCGCGATGTAGGTGTAGGCGACGCCATTGCTGGTTCCGCCCACTGTGGTGACGGTGACCTGCACTGTCCCCGCTGTTCCGGCGGGGGCGACGGCCGTGATCTGAGTGGGGGAGTCGATTGTGAACGAGGTTGCCGGTGTGGCGCCGAAGTTGACGGCGGTGGCGCCGGTCAGGTTCGTTCCGGTCAGTACGACGGTGGTGCCGCCGGTTACCGAGCCGACGTTCGGCACTGCGGTCGTCAGGGTGGGTACCGCGATGTAGGTGTAGGCGACGCCGTTGCTGGTACCACCCACGTTGGTGACCGTGACCTGCACGGTCCCGGCCGAATGCGCCGGGGTGACGGCCGTGATCTGGGTGGCGGAGTTGACCGTGAACGAGGTTGCCGGTGTGCCACCGAAACTCACGGCTGTCGCGCCCGTCAGGTTCGTGCCGGTCAGTACGACGGTGGTCCCGCCGGCGATGGGCCCGGAACTGGGAGCGACGGCGGTCAGGGTAGGCACGGCGACGTAGGTGTAGGCGACACCGTTACTCGTACCGCCGGCGGTGGTGACGGTGACCTGCACCGTCCCCGCCGTCCCGGCGGGAGCGACCGCCGTGATCTGCGTGGCGGAGTTGACCGTGAACGAGGTTGCGGGTGTGGCGCCGAATATGACGGCGGTGGCGCCGGTCAAGTTCGTGCCGGTCAGTACGACGGTTGTCCCGCCGGCAACCGGACCGGCGCTCGGCACTATCGCCGTCAGAGTCGGCACCGCGACATAGGTGAAGGCGACACCGTTACTCGTTCCACCCGCCGTGGTCACCGTGACCTGCACGGTCCCGGCCGAATGCGCCGGGGTGACGGCCGTGATCTGGGTGGCGGAATTGACCGTGAACGAGGTTGCCGGTGTGCCACCGAAACTCACCGCTGTCGCGCCCGTCAGATTCGTGCCGGTGAGAACCACTGTGGTTCCACCCGTTACCGATCCTGACGCGGGGGAGATGCTGGTCAAGGTGGGCACCGCGGCGTAAGTGTAGGCGACACCGTTGCTGGTGCCCCCCGAGCCGGTGACGGTGACCTGCACGGTCCCGGCGGAATGGGCCGGGGCGACCGCGGTGATCTGGGTGGGGGAGTTCACGGTGAATGTCGTTGCGGTGGTGCCGAATCGGACCGTCAACGGGCCGGTGAATCCGGTTCCGGTGATCGTCACGTTGTTTCCGCCCGCGGTAGGTCCGGACGTGGGGGAGATCGAGGTGATGGTCGGAACGACGACGTAGACGTAGGTGACCGGGTTACTTGTGCCGCCGGGCCCGGTGACCGTCACGGATACGATTCCGGTGCCGGCGGGGGCGACGGCGGTGATCTGGGTGTCGGAATCCACAGTGAACGAGGTTGCCGGTGTGGCGCCGAAATTCACCGCGGTGACTCCGGTCAGCCCGGACCCGGTGAGCGTGACCGTCGTGCCGCCCGCGGTCGACCCCTGGCTGGGGCTGATGCTGTTCAACGCGGGAACGGCGAGGTAGGTATACGGCAATCCGTTGCTGGTGCCCGCCGACGTGGTGACGGTGACCTGTACGGTACCGACGGATCCGGAAGGCGCGATCGCGGTGATCTGCGTCGGCGAATCGATCGTGAAAGTCGTTGCGGTAGCGCCGAATCGCACGGTAGTGGGGCCGGTGAACCCGGTACCGGTGATCGTGACGCTGGTTCCTCCGGTCACAGGTCCGGACGTCGGCGAGAGTGAGGTGATGGTAGGCACGGCATTTGCCTCCTGACTGCTGTGATGGGCAGCGCGGATAGCTGCCCGGGTTGCTCTGTGCTTCCGCTACTTCAATTAACGTCCGTGAAACATGCTGTGGGACGCTCTGCCCGGTTCGTTTTCGTCCGTTATCGCCTTCCGTCCTGTTCCAAGATCAGCAAGCATCTTGTGCCGCAGCGTGTTTCGGCGTCGGTGCGGCCGTGCCCCGAGAGGACGAACGATCGGGGCGTCCGTGGCAGTTGTGGAAAACGGACGAAAACGGATCGGAGATCCGTTGCTGCCCAACGGTGTTAGGGGGCTTAATGGAAAGTGGGCCACCGATCGAGTAAGACAACCACCCGGTATGCGGACACGCGGATCATCGCGTTCGCCGTGCCCGGAAAAGGGTCGCGCAGCTCATCGTGGTCGTGATGGGCGGGATCGGTAACGGAATTTCCTGCACCTGCGCCGGCGCAGTACCGGCTTCCAGCCGGTTGCCGCACGCGTCGGCGGCCCCGCGTGAGGTGCGGTTGTCGATCGAGCCGCCGCGGGGGCGGTGGTTGCAGGGGTAAGGGGGTTTCCTTGGCTACCGTTCTGAAGATGCTGCTGGCGCAACAGCATCTCACCAGCCACGCGGATTTCCTGGTGGCGTACGACACCTGCGCCGCGCGCCTCGATCCACCCATTCCGCCCGGCTACGGTCCGGCGAAGACCCAGTACTACCAGTGGCTTTCGGGCAAGATGGTCGGCCTTCCCCGTGACTACCACTGTCGGGTGCTGGCCGAGATGTTCCCCGGCTGGACGGTCGAAAATCTGTTTCGGACGGCGGATGCCACACCCCTCGGCACGGGAGCGCGCGAAACGGGTCCCGTGATCGACGTCGAACTCGAGGCGTTTCTCGGCGCCGAGATGATTTCCGGCGGAATAACTCTCGTCTACCCGTCCCTGGAGCTGCCCCTGCGATCCGTGCCGGCGCACCAGGCGGTCGATACTGCCGACCTGTGCGCAGTGGAGGGACGACTCCGCGCGTTCGCGGCCGATCATCGCTTGAATGTGCTGGCGGCATTGCCGGAGCGGGAGGTTCGCGGACTGCTGTATGTGTTGTCCATGCTTCAGCGCCGGACCGGCCTCTCGGCCGATGTCCGGAGCGACCGGGAGGTTGTCGCGCACGACGACCGGACCTACATCGCCTTCGGGCTGACCGGAAACGCATGCACACGGAGGTATCTCGACACCGCCGACCGGCGGCTGTTCACCCTCGACGACAGCGCCGCCGGATCGGAGCAACTGGCGTTGACCGACGGAAGCCGATTCGGTCCGAGCGGAGGACACAGCATCGGCATCATCGCGCGAGTGCGGACGAGCCCGGCGCTGCACCCCACCCGATACCGGATTTTCTGCGCCGGCTTGGGACCGAGAGGTACCACCGGGGCGAGCTGGTACCTCGCCAGCTCGTGGAGTCTCTTGCAGCGCCGAGTCAGTGACCACGAGTTCGTCGCCGTCATCGACGTCGGGGACGACGGCGACGAGACTGCCCGCCTCGAGTATCTGCTGATCGAATCGGCGCAGTGAGGCGCGAGTCCGGCACTGCGCTCCCACCCCCGAGCGCCGTCGAGGCAGATCCCTGTCGACTTCGCCGGAGCGAAGCGGAGGCAGATATTACGGCAGCGGCGGGATCGCGGTCTCGTCGCCGACGAAGTCGACCGAGGCGTACTCGTGCAGCTTGGTCAGGCGGTGGTAGGCGTCGATGATGCGCACGGTGCCGGACTTGGAGCGCATCACGATCGACTGGGTCGAGGCGCCGCCGCTGTAGTACCGCACACCGCGCAGCAGGTCGCCGTCGGTGACGCCGGTGGCGGAGAAGAAGACGTTCTCACCCGAGACCAGGTCCTCGGTGGTCAGGATGCGGTCGAGGTCGTGACCGGCATCGAGCGCCTTCTGCTTCTCGGCGTCGTCGGTGGGGGCCAGCTTGCCCTGCAGCGCACCGCCCATACAGCGCAGCGCGGCCGCGGCGATGATGCCCTCGGGGGTGCCGCCGATGCCGACCAGCATGTCGGTGCCCGAATCGGGACGGGCGCAGGCGATGGCGCCGGCCACGTCGCCGTCGGAGATCAGGCGGATGCGCGCGCCCGCGTCACGGACCTCCTGGATGTGGCGAGCGTGGCGGGGCCGGTCCAGCACACAGACGGTGAGGTCGGAAACCAGCGAATTCTTGGCCTTCGCCACCCGGCGCAGATTCTCCGCGATCGGAACGGAGAGATCGATGACGTCGGCCGCCTCCGGGCCGACCGCGATCTTGTCCATGTAGAACACCGCCGAGGGGTCGAACATGGCGCCGCGTTCGGCCACGGCCAGTACCGAGATGGCGCCCGGCGAACCCTTGGACATCAGCGTGGTGCCGTCGATCGGGTCGACCGCGAAGTCGACCTCCGGACCGGTCCCGTCGCCCACGGCCTCGCCGTTGTAGAGCATCGGGGCCTCGTCCTTCTCGCCCTCGCCGATCACGACGGTGCCGCGCATGGAGACGGTGGCCACCAGTTGCCGCATCGCGTCGACGGCCGCCCCGTCGCCGCCCTCCTTGTCACCGCGGCCGACCCAGCGGCCCGCGGCCATCGCACCGGCCTCGGTCACCCGGACCAACTCCAGTGCGAGGTTGCGGTCCGGGGCCTCGCGGCGGCGACTGGTTGCGGGTGTGGGTGCCGTCATGACGGTGCCTCCTCGAGTTGTGTTTTGCTGCGTGAATTGTCGCAGAACGGTCGGATCGGCCATTCAGGTACTGCTGTTCCACTTCGCGGGAGGAGCGTCCGCGCCGGTGAAGGCGGCTGTGATGTCGGCCTCGTGGCCGGAGGGCGAGGCTCGGCGGCTTCGGCCGCGTGTGGATACTTGGGACGTGTCGCAGAAACCACGCATCCTCAACGACTACCGGGATCTGATCTGGTCGCTGATCCCGCTGGTACTGATCTGCGTGGTGCTGGCCGCGGTGGCCAGTCAGTGCAGCTTCTCCGCGCACGGGCCCACGCCCGGTCAGGTGCCGAATTTCGATGTCCAGTCGGCATTGCACGACGACGCGAAGGCGCTGCCCTTCCCGATCCGCGACCCCGCGGTTCCGGCGGACTGGAAGGCCAATTCCGGTAGTCGCGACACTGTGACCGGGACCGGTGGCGGCACCGTCAGCACCGTCGGTTTCATCACCTCCAACGGCACCTACCTGCAGCTGAGCCAGAGCAATGCGAGCGAGAGCGCGCTGGCCGCCCACATCGTCGACACCCGCAGTCCTTCCGGGTCCCGGATGGTGGGCAACCAGAAGTGGACCGTCTACCACGTGCAGGGCAGTGAGCCGGCCTGGATCTCCGACTTCGGGCAGAGCCGCGTGCTGCTCGAGGGCGCCGCGAACGAGGCGGCCTATCTGACGCTCGCGCAGGCCGTCGACGCCGCCGCCCCGCTGCAGCCCTGAGAATCGCCGCCCCGTGGCTCAGCGGTGGCTCACGACGTTGACCACCGTGCCGTCCGGATCGCGGACGAAGAATCGCCGCACACCCCACGGCTCGTCGCGCAGCGCGTAGACCACCTCGGCTCCGGCGGCGACCATCGTCTCGTGCGCGGCGTCCACATCGGCGACCTCGACGCTGATATCCGGTTGCGGCTCATCGGCATTCGCGCCGATCAGCAGGATCTGCGCGGTCGGATTGCTCGGTGAGGCCAGCCCGACCGCCCAGCCGAGATCCATCACCTCGTCCAGGCCCAGCGCCCGGTAGAAGGCGCGCGCCCGAGCCATATCGGCGACCCGCAGATCCGGGACGACACGACGAATGTCCATGCTCAGTCCTGCGCTGCGCCGCGCCGCGACAGGGCGTCCTCGACCCGGCGGCGGGCTCCGGCGAGATGTTCCTCGCAGCGGTTGGCCAGCGCCTCACCGCGTTCCCACAGGGCCAGCGAATCGTCGAGGTCCATTCCGCCCTGTTCGAGCATCTTCACGACGTTGACCAGCTCGTCGCGGGCGCGTTCGTAGCCGAAGGTCGCGATTTCGGCGACGTCGCTCTCGGTCATGACGACTCCTCCTGTTCGGATGGCGGTGCCGGCCGGTCCGTAACCCGCTGAGCCGGCAGGGGATTCGCGAGTGCCCGACTGCCCAGGGCCGCGGCGCTGATCGCGCCGTCGGCGACCCGGATACGCAACTGCGTGCCCGGCGGGGAGTCGGCGACGGTGCGCACGACATGGCTTTCGGTACCGGTAACCCGTTGTACGACAGCGTATCCGCGCGCCAGGGTGGCGGCCGGGCCCACCGCGGTGAGCTTGTCGCGCAGATGCCGCGCGGTGGTGGCCTGGGTGGTGAGGCAGTTCTCGACCGCGCGGTGGGCCGCGGTGCGCAGCCGCTCGATCTCGTCGTGGCGCTGCTCCAGAATCCGCAGCGGATCGGCCAGTACCGGCCGCGACCGCAGCTGCTGCAACGCGCGCCCCTCGCGATCGACCCAGCCGCGCAGGGCGGCGGCCGAGCGGGCGCGCAGTTCCCGGACACCGGCGAGTTCGGCCGCGGCGTCGGGGACCAGCGTTTTGGCCGCATCGGTCGGGGTGGCCGCGCGCAGATCGGCGACGTAGTCCGAGAGCGGATTGTCCGGCTCGTGCCCGATCGCGCTGACGATCGGGGTGGTCGCGGAAACGATGGCGCGGCACAGGGTTTCGTCGGAGAACGGCAGCAGATCCTCGACACTGCCACCGCCGCGCGCCAAGACGATCACCTCGACCTCCGGGTGATCGTCGAGCTCGGCCAGCGCGTCGAGTATCTGCGGCACCGCGGTGGGGCCCTGTACGGCGGTGTTGCGGATCTCGAAACGCACCGCGGGCCAGCGCTGCTGGGCCACGGTCACCACGTCATGCTCGGCGGCACTGGCGCGGCCGGTGATCAGGCCGATCACCTTGGGCAGGAACGGCATCGGCCGCTTCAGCCGCGGATCGAACAAACCCTCGGCCGCCAGCAGCGCCTTCAGCCGTTCGATGCGGGCCAGCAGTTCGCCGATACCGACGGGTCGAATCTCGGTGACGCGCAACGAGATCGTGCCCCGGCCGGTGAAATACGACAGTTTGCCGTAGACCACCACCCGGCTGCCCTCCTGCAGCGGGACGGCCGAGGCGCGCAGCAGTTGCGGATCGCAGGTGATCGACAGCGACATGTCGGCGGCGGTATCGCGCAGCACCAGGAACGCGGTGCGGGTGCCGGGCCGCAGATTGATCTGGGTGATCTGTCCCTCCACCCAGACGCTGCCCAGTCGATCGATCCACTGCGCGACCTTCATCGCGATGGTGCGCACCGGCCACGGCTGTTCGGCCGAGTTGGCGGGGCGGGCAGCAGAACGCGCCGGTTCCCCGGAGGCTCGGGCCCCGGCGGCCGGCGCGTCGGCGTGTGAGTCGGTCACTTGGCCTGCACGGTGGCGATCCGGTTCGTCAGCATGGTCACGAACGGCGCCCGGTCGAGGGTCTGCTGCTCGTAGGCCAGCAGGTCGGCCAGTTCCTCGACACTGAGCATGCGCAGCCGGGCCCGCAGCTGAGCCAGCGTCATGTTCGCGTAGTCGTACCGCCCGGCGACCTCGGGTTCGATCACACCGCGAGATTGCGCCGGTGCGGACGCCGCGGTGCCGGCGGTGCCCGTTCCGGTGGTGTCCGTGTCCTCGCCGGTCGCCTCGGTGGCCTCCGCGTCGGCCGCCTCGGCGGCGGTGCTCTCCGCTGCGACCGTTTCCGCGGTGGCCGCTTCGGTAGTGTCCGACTCCGCAGTGTGAGATGCGGCATAGCCGTTGGTCGGCGAGGGGGTGATCGAGGCCGTCGGTTCCGGGACGCCTTCGGCCGGGTCGGATTCGGCGAACAGATCGAAGCGGCTGAGCCGTGCGGCGAAATCGCTGTCGCTCCGCGCAGCGAAATCGCCGCTGCCGAACGGTTGCTCGTCGTCGAGATCCTCGTCGAACGTGGCCCATTCCGGCTGCTCCACCGGGCGATTGGCCAATCTGTCGAAGACCTCGTCACCCTTGAGGGCGAGGCTGGTCACGAACTGCTGCAGATGCATCGAGGTCTGCAGCAACTGGCTGATCGCCGTGATCGGCAGATGGATTGCCACAGTGGGTAACCGGCGAGTTTCCTCGAGGGCGTAGACGGCGGCCCCAGCGGCGACCCGGGCCAGGTAGGGAGGTCGGAACATGTCCCTAGCCTGCCCGAAACGGCCGGTGATGCAAAGAACAGAGTTCACGTGTTCCATTCTCGCGCGTCCCGCCACACCGCCGCACCCGCTGTGCGCGGGCGGGACTTTCCCCGTCGGCCGGCGCACGTAAGCTGTGGACATGTCCTCGGCTATCCCCCTGAATGTCGGAATCGCCCGGTCGGCCGATGCGGCCGGCGTCGGCGCGGGCAAGCGGGTGCTGCTCGCGGAACCACGCGGCTACTGCGCGGGTGTGGACCGGGCGGTGGAAACCGTGGAGCGCACCCTCGAGAAGCACGGTGCGCCGATCTACGTGCGCAAGGAGATCGTGCACAACCGCCACGTGGTGGAGACCCTGCGCGAGCGCGGCGTGGTCTTCGTCGACGAGACGGACGAGGTGCCCGAGGGCGCGGTGGTGGTCTTCTCCGCGCACGGCGTGTCGCCGGCGGTGCACGAGTCCGCGGCGGCTCGCAACCTGCACACCATCGACGCGACCTGCCCGCTGGTGACGAAGGTGCACCAGGAGGCCAAGCGCTTCGCCCGCGACGACTTCGACATCCTGCTCATCGGCCACGAGGGCCACGAGGAGGTCGAGGGCACCGCCGGTGAGGCGCCCGACCACGTGCAGCTGGTCGACGGCCCCGACGCGGTCGACGGCGTCGAGGTGCGCGACGAGAACAAGGTGATCTGGCTGTCGCAGACCACGCTCTCGGTGGACGAGACCATGGAGACGGTGCAGCGGCTGCGCAAGCGCTTCCCGAATCTGCAGGACCCGCCCAGTGACGACATCTGCTACGCCACCCAGAACCGCCAGGTCGCGGTGAAGGCGATGGCGCCGGAATGCGATCTGGTGATCGTCGTCGGCTCCCGCAACTCCTCCAACTCCAAGCGGCTGGTCGAGGTCGCCCTGAACGCGGGCGCCCGCGCGTCCCACCTGGTCGATTTCGCCCGCGAGGTCGACCCGGCCTGGTTCGAGGGCGTGCGGACCGTCGGCGTCACCTCCGGTGCCTCGGTGCCCGAGATCCTGGTGCGTGGCGTACTCGACCTGCTCGCCGAACACGGCTACGGCGAGGTCCAGCCCGTCACCACCGCGAACGAAACCCTGGTCTTCGCCCTCCCGCGCGAACTGCGCACCACCGGCCGCCGCTGAGCGAGCGCGGGTCCTACGAGACCCTCGCAACGCCAGGGCCCGTGCCATTGTCCGGCGACGCTCGCGTGGCGGTCGCGATGGCGCTCGCGGCACGGTCGGCGCCGTCCGACGATGCGGCCGCCGTTCACGTCCGGGACGTGTCGCTCAGCTGGGCGCGGGGCTCGTCGATGCCGCTGCTTCCCGACCTCGAACGACGTTGGGAGCGTGCTGTCTTGCGGCACCGGTAACGGCGCGCGCCATCGAGACGATGAGTGGGCGTGGGGAATTCGGGGATGACCACTGCGGGCGCAGCCGTAACCGGTTCGGCGCTCGCGACGTTCGGCTCAGCGGTCGCGGTAGCGCACGTTCGGCCGAGGATGCGGGGGCACATCACTCGGCGGCTGCGGCCGGCCGCGACGGGGCTGCGGTTCGGCGACTCGCGTGCGTTCGGCGGTCCGGGTGCGCTCACCCGTGCGGGGATAGGCCGCGGCGGCGGAGACGCGCGGCGGGCGTTCGGCCACCTTGCCGCCCGCGCGGCGCGCCGCGCGGGCGGGTTCCGGCTCCGCGCTCCGCTTGGCCGCCCCGGACCCGCGAGCGGCCGAATCGCCACGCTTGGGAGTCTTGGCGGTCTTGGTGGCCTCCGCCCCGCGCTTCTGACCCCGGGAACTGCGCCGCAGGGTGTCCTCGGCGCCGGCTTCGCTCCGCGTGCGACGAGCCCGGCCGGCGGCCGAGCGCGGATTCCAGCTGTCGCTGCCGCGCGTGCGTTCCCGGCCAGGGCGCGCGGTGGTGTCGGCATTGCGGTACAGCCACACTCGCAGGGCGCCCACGCCCAGCACCAGGACCGTCGCCAGTGCCATGGTCGGGAATCTGTTCACCAGCGGAATCGCCAGATTCAGCAGAATGTCCTTCACCGAGGTCGAGCTGTGCCCGGTGAGCTGCTGATAGGCCAGCGGGACGGCGATGAACAGCAGTAGCGGCGGAGTCACCATGGTGGTGAACAGGCCGCGATAGCGCACCACGCACGCCGCGATCACACATCCGATGATGTAGAACGCGGCGAACACATGGGTCAGCTCCTTACCGCTGTTTCCGGAGTCGATGAAGAATCCGATGAAAGTGCACGCCACCGCGATCAATACCGCGGCGCCGGCGGGGATGCCGGGCACCGACGGGACGATCGAGAGGTGCGAGGCGGGTACATCGGATCGCTCGCGTTGGGTAGCTGCCACGTGAAGCACACTATCTGCCGCGGCCGGAACGTGTGTCGAGGCCGGGCTGCTGCCGGAGTTACTCGTTGGTGTCCGAGAAGCCTACCGCGCGTGGCCACGACTGGACGGGAGCAATTGCCGGTACGGCGCGATCGCCGATATCGAGTTCGTGCAGCCGGCGCGCGGTGACCATCACGCGGGATTCGATCGACGCCACTGTGTGGTTGAAAGCGTCGACGGCCTTACCGAGTTGGGTGCCGAGCTTGTCGAGATGGTTGCCCGTGGTGGACAGCCGGTTGTACAGCTCCCGACCCAATTGCTGAACGGTTGCCATATCTCGGGAAAGTGCTTCCTGTCGCCAGCCGAACGCGACGGTGCGCAGTAATGCGATCAGAGTCGTCGGTGTAGCGAGGATCACGTTGCGGCCGAAGGCGTACTCGAGAAGACCGGCATCGGCGGTCAGCGCGGCGTCGAGGAACGGATCGCCGGGGATGAACAGGACCACGAATTCCGGGCTGGGATCGAAGGCCTCCCAATAGGCCTTGCCGGCCAGCTGGTCGACATGCGCCCGCAGGTGTTTGGCGTGCCGGGCCAGATGCTCGGTGCGCCGGCGCGGATCCGTCTCGCCGGTGGCGTCCAGATAGGCCGTCAGCGGCACCTTGGCGTCGACCACCAGTTGGCGGTCACCGGCCAGCCGGACCACCAGGTCGGGGCGGATCAGGCCGTCGCGGCCGCTCGCGGTGACCTGCGTGTCGAAGTCGCAGTGTTTGGCCATGCCCGCCAGTTCGACAACCCGCTCGAGTTGTATTTCCCCCCAGCGCCCGCGCACCTGCGGCGCCCGCAGCGCCGACACCAGCTCACCGGTCTGCGTGGACAACTGCTGGGAGATCCGCTGCATCCCCGCGACCTGTTCGCGCAGCCCGGAGTAGGCGTTGATGCGATTGTGCTCGACCTGCTGGATGTGCTGGTTCAAACTGCCCAGCGCCTCGCGTAGCGGCTCGACCAGCGTGCCGATGGCCTGCGAATTGTGCCGTGCCGCATCGGCGCTCGCGGCGCCGAGTGAGTGCCGCAGCAGCTGTTCGTTCTCCCGCAGCGCCGCGAGTTGAGCTTCGGCCGCGGCCGCCCGCTGCCCCGCCCGGGCGGCGTGCCCCAGCCACCCGAGGCCGGCCCCCGCGCAGAACACCAACAACAACGCGAACAGCATCGGTGCGGTCATGTGCCCGATAGTGCCCTATCCCACCGACAAGTTCGCGAATCCCGGCAATTCCCCAGCACCACTCGTCGACACGCCGGAGCGATTCAACCTTGTCGGTGAGATGGCTTAGCCTCTTGCCACATGCGGATGCTGCATACCTCGGACTGGCACATCGGGCGCACCTTTCACGGTGTCGACCTGCTGGCCGATCAGGCGCGTGCGCTGGAGGCGGTGGCGGAGCTGGTGACCGCGCAGCAGGTCGACGTGGTCGTGGTGCCGGGCGACGTCTACGACCGGTCGATTCCGAGCGCGGACGCTATAGCGGTGTGCAACAAGGGCTTCGAGGCCATTCGCGCCGCGGGGGCGACGATCGTCGCGACCTCGGGCAATCACGATTCGCCGACGCGACTGGGCGCCCTGGGCAGCTTCGCCGCGGCGGGCGGACTGCATCTGCGCACGTCGGTGGCGGAGGTGGACCGGCCGGTGATGCTCGCCGACGAGCACGGACCGATCGCCTGCTACGGCATCCCGTATCTGGAACCCGAAATCACCCGCGCGGAACTGGATGTGCCGCAGGCGCGTTCGCACGCCGAGATCCTGGATGCCGCGCTGGCCCGTATCCGTGCGGACCGGCAACGCCGCGGCGATCCGCGAACCGTGGTGCTGGCACACGCCTTCGTGGTCGGTGCCGAGGCGACCGGTTCGGAACGTTCGATCGCCGTGGGCGGTGTGGAGACGGTGCCGCTCAGCGCGTTCGAGGGTATGGACTACGTGGCGCTGGGTCATCTGCATTCGCCGCAGACGTTGTCGGAGTCGGTCCGGTATTCCGGCTCGCCGCTGCCGTATTCGTTCGCGGAGCGTTCGCATCGCAAGGCGGTGTGGATCGTCGATCTGGACGCCGACGGGCTGGCATCGGTGCAGCGCCACGATCTTCCGGTGGTACGAGGCCTGCGCCAGCTGACCGGCGTGCTGGACGAGCTGCTGTCCGCGGCCGAATATGCCGATGCCGAGCACGATTACGTCTCGGCGGTGCTCACCGATCACGCGCGCCCGGTCGACGCGCTGCGCCGGCTGCGCGGACGCTTCCCGCACGCGGTGCATGTGGAATGGACCCGCCCGGAGGCGAATTCGCAATTGCGCTACCGCGAGCGGGTGCACGGCCGCCGCGACAGCGAGATCGCGCACAGCTTCCTCAGCGATGTGCGCGGTGAACCGACAGCGGGGGAGATGGCGCTGATCGAGCAGGCACTGTCGGCGGCTCGGCGCGAACCAGTCTCCGAAGTGGTGGCGGCCTCGGCGGAGTTGTCGGCATGACCGGCGCCCGGGCGGGTGGCGTATGAGGCTGCATCGGCTGGAGCTCACGGCTTTCGGACCGTTCGCCGAGACGGCGCGGGTCGACTTCGACGAGCTCGGCGCCGACGGGCTGTTCCTGCTGCACGGTCATACCGGCGCCGGGAAGACGACGGTGCTCGACGCGATCGCCTTCGCCCTCTACGGCCGAGTGCCGGGGGCCCGCGGCGAGAGTAAACGCCTGCATTCCGACCACGCCGATCCGCAGACCGCGCCCCGGGTGGTGCTGGAGGCGACGCTCGGCGGCCGCCGGTTGCGCCTGACCAGGTCGCCGGAGTTCGAGCGGCCGAAGAAGCGCGGCACCGGTATGCGGACCGAACAGGCCGCGGCGACACTGGAGTGGCTCGACGGGCGCGGGCAACATCTGTCCCGCATCCCCGATATCGGCGACGAGGTGAGCCGGCTGCTGGGGATGAGCGCCGATCAGTTCTTCCAGGTCGTGCTGCTTCCGCAAGGCGATTTCGCGCGGTTCCTGCGCTCGGACAACGAAGATCGGGAGAAGCTGCTCGAGCGGCTGTTCGACACCGAACGCTTCGGCACGGCCGAGCAATGGCTGGCGCAGCGACGACGCGAGAGCGCCGCGCAACTGGACAATCACCGCCAGAGCGTCGACCGCCTGATCGCTCAGGTCGCGATCACCGCCGGCCTGGGGGCCACCGAAGCCGTCGGGCCGCTCGAGGCCGTGGAATGGTCACAGCAGCTCCTCGCGCAGGCTCGCGCCGAGGCCGAGCTCTCCGCGACGGATTTGGCTCGCCGCCAAGAGGATTCGGCCCAGCGGCACACCGCTGCCGAGGAACACCGCCGGGTTCAGGAGCGTCGCGAACGCGCCGCGATCGCCCGCCGCCAACTCGACGACTACGCCGCCGGCGCGCCCGCCCGCGATCGCGTCCAGGCCGATCTGGACCGCGCCCGCCGCGTCGAGCCGGTGGCGGCCGCGCTCGCCGACGCCCGCACGGCCGCGGTCACCCTGCGCCGCCGCACCGACGAAGCCCGCGACCTGGCCGAACGCCTGGCCGTCCGCCTGCTCGAACCCGAATCCGCCGAGCTTCCGGGAACGACATGGGCCGCAACCGAGCTCGCTGCCGCCGAATTGGCGGATACCGATATGGCCGAGGAGCTCTCCGCCATTCCGGCCATTCCGGACACCGGTCGCACCGCCGCCGACGACGGTGTGGTTGCCACGACACCCTTGCCGGAGGAGCCCGGTGCGGTGGACGAACCGATCGAATGGGAGTTGTTCTCCATCGATCTGGTCCGGACCGCAGCGGCGCCGGAGTCGCGCGGTAACCGGACTCGCTCCGATGTGGGTGCGCAGAACCAGCCGGGCCGGTCGGGCGGGCAGAAGGTTGCCGGCGCACTCGACGACTCGGGCACCGATGCAGCAGGAGCGGACCGTGGTCTCGACGCCGCGGTACAACGGTGGTCCGCGCATATCGGCTCGCTGGAAGAGGTTCGCGCGGACGCCGAGTCGGCCGTCCGCGTGACCGCCGAATTGGCCGGACTGCGAACGGAATACGCCACCGTATCGCGAGAACTGGAACAGCTGTCGCAGCGCAGGGAGCAGTTGCCGCAGGCCATTCGATCGGCCGAGGTGGCGCTGCGCGAGGCGGCGGATGCCAAGGCCGCGCTGCCGGGTCTGGAACGCGAATGCGAGCGAACCCGCGCCGCGGCGCAGGCGGCGGTCGAGCTCGTGGGCACGCGGAAGGAACTGGCCACAGCGACCGAGGAATTCGAGCGAGCCCGGGCGGACCATACCGATGCGCGCGAGCGCACCCTCGATCTTCGCGAACGTCGCCTCGCCGGAATGGCGGCGGAGCTGGCGGGTGCACTCGTCGAAGGGCAGCCGTGCACCGTGTGCGGTTCCGCCGACCATCCGGCTCCCGCCCGGCCCACCGCCGTCACTGTCGCGAAATCCGACGAGGACGCGGCGGTGCAGGCCGAACGCGCCGCCGAACAACGACGCGACCGCGCCCTCACCCGTCGCACGGAACTGGAACGCCGGATCGAACTGCTCGGGGAGCGCGGCGGCAACGGCGACCCCGCGGAATTGGCCGCCGCCGTGAACGCGGCGACCGAGCAGTTCCGCTCCGCACGGCAGAAGGCGAGCGCCGCCGCCGATCGCGGCGCCGAGGTGGAGCGGCTGCGCACCGCCGAAACCGAACTGCACAGCCGCCTTCGAGAACTCGAAAGCCGGTCCAGCGCAGTGCAGGAACGCATCCTGGCCGCCGACCGCCGGCTGGCCGAACTGACGGATCGAGTCCGGGTGGCGGCCGGCGCCGACGGCACGGTCGAGCGTCGCCGTGCCCGGCTGGACGCGCTCATCGCCGACGCCACGGATCTGCTCACCGCCCGCACCGACGCCGCCGTCGCCGACGACCAGTTCGCCGACCTCGCCCGCCGCGTCGAACAGACCGCCCGCGCCGCCGACCTGCCGGCGGCTCCGGAACCCGAGCGTCCCGCGTCCGGCGCGCCCGACCATGCCGTGCTCGCGGCCTACGCGAAAGTCGTTGCGGCCGCGACCCGTACACCGCAGCAGCAGAAGGAGATGGAGGCCGAGCTCGTCGCCGCCGACCGCCGTCGCGCCCACGCCGAAGCGGTTCTGGCCGAACCCGAGGTCCGAGCCGCGGCCGATGCCGACGCCGTGGACCTCACCGAGGTCGAGGCGGCCGTGGCCGAGGCCCGCCGCGCGCTGGACGCCGCGGTCGCCGCGCACGCCGAGAGCACCCGCCGCGTGGCCAAACTCGAGGAACTCGGCAGTCAGCTGTGGGCCGCGGCCGACCGCATCGCCCCCCTGCAGCAGGCGCACACCGAACTCGAGGGTCTCGCCGACGTGGTCGCGGGCCGCGGTGCCAACAACCGCCGTATGTCCCTGCGTTCCTATGTGCTCGCCGCGCGACTGGAAGAGGTCGCGATCGCCGGTTCGGCACGTCTGCGCCGGATGTCCGGTGGCCGATACGAATTCGTCCATTCCGATGCGGCCGGCCCGCGCGGGCGCCGCGGCGGTCTCGGCCTGGACATCCGCGACGACTACACCGGCGCGGTCCGTCCCGCGAAAACCCTGTCCGGTGGTGAAACCTTCATGGCCTCGCTGTCACTGGCGCTCGGCCTCGCCGATGTGGTCGCGGCGGAATCCGGCGGCCTGGTACTGGACACCCTGTTCATCGACGAGGGCTTCGGCAGCCTCGACGCCGATACCCTCGACGCCGTGATGGGTGTACTGGACGAATTGCGTTCGGGTGGACGGGTTGTCGGCGTGGTCAGCCACGTCGACGAGATGCGACAGCGCATCCCCAGCCGGCTCCACGTCATCCGGGAACCGACCGGCTCGCGGCTGCGTACGATCGTCGCCTGATCACCCGCGGCGCAATCTGCTCCCCGATTCGCGCAGTGCCAGCAGTTCCGCGGCGTGCGGGTCGGGCACGGTGGCCGAGCTCGGGAAGTCGAACATCCGCACCTGCCGGTCCGTTCCGAACGGCGCCCACCCCGGGTCGCCGTGCGTCGCGAAATCCACCCAGGCCCGGTGGACGTCGTCGGCCAGTGGTTGCGGCGGGTTCGGTCCGGTCAGCGGATGCGCCTCGGAGAGTTTGTCGAAGACGAACGGGATCTCCAGCACGTGACAGGCACCTAGATCGGGAACCCCACTGCGCCAGCCGAATTCGTACACGTGCGTCGGCGCACCGGCGGCGGCGTTGGCCGCCGCGATGCGCATCGAATCGTCGCGGAAGACCACGTCGGTGATCACGGCCGCGAACAGGTCGGCGGCTGTGGCCCGCGGCCGATGCTCGGCATACACCCGCACCACGGCGGGATCGACGCCGTAGCGGGACAGCACCGGCTCCAGCGTCTCGTCGGTGAGCGTGGCCGCGATGCCGGTCGGAAAGGTGAAGAACCGGAATTCCTCGGCCGTCCAGCCGATGAGCAACGGCACCGCGTGGGCGGTGGAGCGCTCCAGCACATCGATCGGCCGGTTCTCGATGAGTTCACCGTCGATCACCGGGAAGAAACTCAGAAGCCCGAGACCGTGGTCGATGATCGTGCGGCCCCACCGATTCGGATCGGGATTGGTGATCAACTCCAGTGCCACCGCGTCCTGTGCGGTTCGCAGCCGATCCGGTCCGAGTTCGCCGAAGGCTGCCGCCGTCGGCTCGATTCCCAGTGTGCGAGCGAGATTTTCGGCGACCTTGACCGCGTCTTCGGCCTCGGCGACCGCGGATCCGTTGCCGCTCTGCACGATCGCGCGACGGAACAGTCCCCGCGCCGGAGCCGCGGTCAGCAGATCGACCACGCTCATCCCGCCCGCCGATTCACCGAAGACGGTCACATTGTCGAGATCCCCGCCGAACGCCGCGATATTGTCGTGCACCCAGCGCAGCGCGAAGATCTGATCGTGCAGCCCGCGGTTGAGCGGCGCGCCGGGCACGGCGGCGAAGCCGGAGATCCCGAGCCGATAGTTGATCGACACCACCACGACCCCGTCGCGGGCGAACGTACTTCCGTCGTACATGGTCCGGGCGTTGGAGCCGCGAGTGAAGGCACCGCCGTGAATCCAGACCATGACCGGCAGACCGGAGCCGCCGACCTCGGGCGTCCACACGTTCAGGTTCAGGTACTCGTCTCCGGGCAGCCCGTCGCTGCCGATCAGGGCGTGGATCGGCGCGGGGTACTGCGACTGCACACAGGTCGCCCCGTAGGTCAGCGCATCGCGCACGCCGTCCCACTCCGGAACCGGCCGCGGTAGGTCGAACCGGGCCGGACCGACGGGCGCGGCCGCATAGGGAATACCGAGGAATGTGCTCACCGCGTTCTCGGTGTTGCCCCGGACCTTGCCACCTGTGACCGACACGATCGTTTCCATGCAGAACTCCTTCGTCGTTCCGCATTCTGCCCGCCGAAGCGAGGGTTCGACACGAGTTCGGCGCGGGGGATCCTGGGAGAGCGTTCAGCGGCCGAGGTGGGCGCTGTCCTGCGCCGCGCGCTCGTGGGCGAGCAGCCAGCGCTTACAGCCGAGCCCCCAGCGGAAGCCGCCGAGCGAGCCGTCCGTGCGGAGAATCCGGTGGCACGGAACGAAGAGGGCGGCGGCATTGCGCGCGCAGGCGTTGGCGGCGGCGCGGATGGCCTCCGGGCGACCGGACCGAACGGCGAAGGCGGTGTAGGTGATCGGTGCGCCGGCCGGCACCGCTCGCAGGACCGACCACGCGTGTTCGAGGAACGGACCGGACACCTGCCGGACCGCCACTCCGTCGACGGCATCCAGCTCGCCCTGGTGATACCGCTCGACGGTGTCGGTGAGCTCGTCCAGCGCATCGTAGCGGCGCAACACGTCCGGCCGCAGCCGCGGATGGACGAGACCGCGCAGACCTTCCGCGTCGGCGGTCCAGCCGGAGGCCAGGACCGCGCCGTCGGCATCGGCGATGACCGTGAACGGCCCGATCGGGGTCGGGACGGTCGCATAATCGGCGGTGCTCATCGCCGCGCGCCCAGATAGGCCGCGCGACGGCCGGCCTCGGCGGCCGCGACTCCGGTGCGCGCGGCGTCGCCACGACGGTCGAGCGTGCTGCGCGCGGGCGCGGGCCGGGTGGTGGCGTCGTCGCGGCCGGCGGGGTATCCACCGTTGCGTGCGAGGGCAGCTCGCGCGGTTGCGGCGCCGGGCACCGCGGTGCGTTCGGAGAGCGCGCGCTTCCACAGATGCATCGACAGGTACGACCGCCACGGCGCCCATCGCGACGTATCGGTGAGATCGATGCCGTACTGGGCCGCGCCCTGCCGGACCACAAGATCGGTGTGCAGCAGGATGTCGGGGTCGGCGAGCAGGCGCATCGTCACGTAGTCGGCGGTCCACGGGCCGACCCCGTCGAGGGCGAGCAGATCGCGGCGGACGTCGGCGGCGGTCCGGCCGGCATGCAGACGCAGGTCACCGGAGGCGAGGGCACGGGCGGCGCCCACGATCGAGGCGGTCCGCCGGGCCGGTCCGGTCAGTACGTCGGCGCCCCGTTCCGCGATGGCTTCGGCGGTGGGGAACAGGCGCGGCATCGGGCCGTTGACGTTCTCACCCAGCGCGTCGACCAAGCGGGCGGTGTGCGTGGTCGCCGCCGACACCGAGATCTGCTGTCCGATCATGGTGCGCAGCAACAACTCCGAGCCGTCCAGGCAGCCCGGTACGCGGATGCCCGCGCCGATGGCCGGCGCCCCGGGCCCGAAGCCCTCGGTGAGGGCGGCATCGATCCCGACCGGATCGGCGTCCAGGTCGAGCAGGTGCCGGATCCGCGCGACGGTCGGCGCCAGATCGCGCATATCGTGCAGCGCCAGGCTCGCCCGCACATGGCCGGGGTGGATACTCGCGCGCACCGTGGCATGCCCGTGCGGAGTGCGCAGGCTGCGCGTATAGACGCCGTCCTCCCAGCTCTCCAGCCCGGGGACGGCATGCGCGGAGAGGAACCATTCGAGCCAGCTCGCGTCGAGCGGTTCGCGATAGGGCAGGCGCAGGGTGAGGGCGCCGTTGGTGGCGGGCAGTGCGTCGCCGCGTAGCCGCCGCGCCTCCTCGCGCAACACGGTCGGACTCACCACGAACACCTCGCGCACGGTGTCGTTGAACTGCCGGATGCTGGCGAAGCCGGCCGCGAAGGCGATGTCGGACATGGGCATTCGCGTGGTCTGGATGAGCAGCCGGGCGGTGTGAGCGCGATGGGCGCGAGCCAGGGCGAGCGGACCGGCGCCGAGTTCGGCGGTGAGTACCCGGGTCAGTTGCCGTTGCGAATAGCCGAGCTTGTCGGCCAAGCCGGGGACGCCGCTGCGTTCGATCACGCCGTCGGCGATCAGCCGCATCGCCCGCGCGGCCAGATCGGCGCGGGTGTTCCACAGGGGTGAGCCGGGCGCGGCATCGGGCAGGCACCGGCGGCAGGCGCGGAATCCGTTCTGCTGCGCGGCGGCCGCGGTGGGGAGGAACGTGACATTCGTACGCTTCGGAGTGATAGCAGGACACGATGGCCGACAGTAGATTCCGGTGGTGCGCACCGCCGTGACGAATTGCCCGTCGAAACGGGCATCGCGGGTGGCCACCGCTCGATAACAGCGCTCGAAGTCCAGACCGTTCACACTCACGCAGTCCACCTTGTCAGCCCGAGGCCGCCTGCGCTAGCGGGAATCAGACAACTAGCCCGGATGGTCAACGTTTCAGCGACATAGCCGTCGGCTATCAACGGTGCGCTGGGTGAGAGCAGCTGGATATAACCGCCGTAAAGGGCCTATTCCGCAGCGTCGCAAGGTTTTCGGGTCGGCCGGGCGGGCGGGTGAGGTGTGAACGGTTGGTCGCAGATCACACGCGAACGTTTCGGCCACCGGCGCCGCGTGCGGACTGGCGAATCGCACCGGAACCGTACGCTCGCTGGAGGGGTGCGGCGGCCGAGGCGAGCCGGATGCCTGGAACCGCTTCCGGTTGCCCGGTCGACCGGCTCGCCGCCGATCATCGGCGGGGCGAGCTCAGCAGCACCGGGTCCCGGGGTTGCGATCGGCCGCCGCGTGCCGTTCGCGCCAGTATTCACTCTCGGTCGGAATCGGCCGGTCGGGATGCCGACGCCGCAGATGTTCCACATATCGCGGGTAGTCCTGCCCGCCGAGCACCGCGTTCATATAGCGGGCTCCCGCCCGGACCGCGCGCAGCGGCGCCCGCAGCACAGCGAATTCGCTTGCTAAGAAGCCGGTTCCGGTGTCGCCGCGCCGGGGACCTTCGCCGCGCCCGAACGCTCGTACTCCGCCCATTCGCGCTGCACCTCCTTCTCGGCCTTCGTCGTCACGAAACCCGACGGCCCGAAGATCTTCGACGGCACCTCCGGAGTCTCGGTGGTGGCCCCACCGCCGCGGCGCACCGCCTGCACACAGACGATCACACCGACCGCCGCCACGATCAGCACCAGCACCGCGAAAATGATCGACAGTGAGCCCTGGATGAACGTGTTGCGCACGACCTTGTCCATATCGGCCATGCTCTTGGCCGGCGCCAGCACCTTCCCGGCGTCACGAGCGTCGCTGTAGATGCGGTGCTGGGTCCAGTAGCCGATGTTCTTGTCGCCGGAGAAGATCTTCTGCCACGAGGCCGTCATGGTGACGATGAGATCCCAGATCAGCGGCAGCGCCGGAATCCAGGCCCACTTCCACAGCCGCTTCTTCATCACGATCACCAGTACCACCGTCAGCGCGACCGCGGCCAGCAGCTGATTGGCGATGCCGAACAGCGGATACAGCGTGTAGATGCCGCCGAGCGGATCGGTCACGCCCATCAGCAGCACCGAACCCCAGGCCGCGACCACGACGAACGTGCACAGCCAGGCTCCGGGCCGCCAGGACGGATCCTTGAATTTGCGCGCCGGGCCGCCGAGGTTGCCGAGCGTGTCCGAGAGCATGAAGCGCGCGACGCGAGTGCCCGCATCGATGGTGGTGAGGATGAACAGCGCCTCGAACATGATCGCGAAGTGGTACCAGAACGACTTCATCGCGGCGCCGCCGATGAAGTTGTGCATCACCTCGGCCATACCGACCGCCAGGGTGGGCGCGCCGCCGGTGCGGGAGTAGATCGCTTGCTCACCCACGTCGTGAGCGGCCTGGTTCAACTCGTTCGCGGTGATCGGTGTGCCGCCGAGCCCGAGGGCGTTCACCTTGTCGGCGGCGGCCTGCGCGCTGGTGAGGCCGCCGGTGTTCATCGCGAAGTACAGATGCTGGTCGAGAATGCTGGCCGCGATGATCGCCATCACCGCGACGAACGACTCCATCAGCATGCCGCCGTAGCCGATCATCCGTGCCTGCGACTGCTTTTCGAGCAGTTTCGGCGTGGTACCCGAGGAGACCAGTGCGTGGAATCCGGAGAGCGCACCGCAGGCGATGGTGATGAACAGGAACGGGAACAGGCTGCCGGCGAACGCCGGACCCTTGGAGTTGCCGGCGAATTGGGAGACCGCGGGCGCGTGCAGCACCGGCATGGTGATCACCACGCCCAGCGCCAGCAGCACGATCGTGCCGACCTTCATGAACGTCGACAGATAGTCGCGCGGGGCCAGCAGCAGCCACACCGGCAGCACCGAGGCGATGAAGCCGTAGATGATCAGCATCCACGCGATGGTGGTGCCCGAGAGGGTGAACACGTCACGGCCCCAGCCGGATTCCGACACCCAGCGCCCGGAGACGATGGCCAGCAGCAACAGCGCGAAGCCGACGACGGAGATCTCGCCGACCTTGCCCGGCCGCACATAGCGCAGGTACAGGCCCATCAGCAGCGCGATCGGAATCGTCATCGAAATCGAGAACACACCCCACGGGCTGCCGCCGTGCAGCTGCCCGTCGGCCCCCTTGGTCGCGGCGAGCGCGTTGACCACCACGATGCCCAGCACGGCCAGCAGAATCACCATGATCACCAGCACCGCGATCAGCGCCGCGATACCGCCCACCACACCGAGTTCGTCGCGGGCCATCTGCCCGAGGCTGCGGCCGCGGCGCTTCACCGATGCCCACAGCACCAGATAGTCCTGGACTGCACCGGCGAGCACGACGCCGATCACGATCCACAGCGTGCCCGGCAGATACCCCATCTGCGCCGCGAGGACCGGCCCGACCAGCGGCCCGGCGCCGGCGATGGCGGCGAAATGGTGACCGAACAGGACCCGCCGGTCCATCGGCATGTAGTCGGTGCCGTTCTCCAGTTCCTCTGCCGGAGTAGCGGTGTCGTCGCGCGGTGTGGTGATCTTCCATTCGATCAGCCGGGCGTAGAACTGGTAGGCGATGATGTAGGTGCACACCGCCGCGATGACGATCCACACCGCGTTGACGTCCTCGCCACGAGCGATGGCGAGAATCGCCCAGGCGACCGCACCGAAGACGGCGACGGCCGCGAAGATCGCCTTCTTGGCCGGCGTGATCGGCCGGCGGTCGACGATCCCGACGGGAGGCAGGTCCGGCTCGGTTCGGAGGTATTCGATGGTCGCCATGCGAGCTACTCTCCCGTGCTGGTGTAGGTCCGATCGGCGACGAGTTTCCCCGCCCGCCCGGACATCAGGTGGAACTGACTCAAGGTAGCGGAATCCCGCCGAATCGGGCGAGCCCACTGTGGGATCCGCACTCCGTTCAGAAACTGTTCATCGGACCGGATCCCGGCGTCCGAGGCGAAACCGCAGGTGGCCGCGTGTCGTTCGGGCCGGACGCGGGTGCTATCCGTAACTCCGAACCTGGTCTGCGGTTGTATAGGTGGGTGAGGACTGCGCGTTCGGTGTTGTCGGCGATCGCCATGCTGCTCGCAGCGGCTTCGGCGATCGGGTGCTCGAGACCGATGCAGGGGCCTGACCAAGCCGAGCGTGATAGCTGGTCGCGGGCGATCGAATCCGCGATACAGGCGTTGCCGGGGGTGGCCGACGCATCGCACACGTTCCAGTACCACCGGTACGGTGACTACAGCTCCGGCCTCGATGTTCGGTTGAAGGACGACGCAACGGCCCCGCAGGCAGAGGCTGTGGTGCGCGTGATGGCCACCCAGCAGCTACCGCCGCAATACCGAGGCGACTCGACCGTGCTGAAAATGGTCCGGATGACGGACTCGTACTTCGCGTCCTGGCGTTTCGGTGGCGACACCACCAGGAAAGCCGAGGCAGCAAACACCTGGGCCCGAGTGTCGGCGAGCCGGCCTGGAGCCGAGATCCATTGGAGCGACGGCGGAACATACGCGGCCAACGTCGAAGGCCCGGCCGAGAAGGTCATCGTGGCCGCGAGTTCTGGTACCGAACCCTCGAGCGCCACCGCGGCGATGCGAAAGATCGCCGGCGAGTTTCCCGAACTGGCGGCCCGTGACTGGACGGTGGCCTCCGGTTACCACGATCTCTCGATCGTCGGCTCGAGTCTGGGACCCGACTCGAGCACGAGCCGCCGTACCCGCTTCCCGTCCGACAGTGAACTCGAGTTGTGGGAGTGGTTGGTTACCGATCAACCTTTCCCGTACTTCGCCGACATCCGTGTGTACGACCCGCCCGGTGTGGGTGGCCGCACACTGGGCGTCGCGATTCTTCCGCCGGCGGGCGAGGTGTTCAGTGCGGAGCAGGCCGCACAGTTGGCCGGTCAGCACCTTCCCCGCCTCGCTCGGTCCGGTGCCGTGGTCGAGTACACCCTCCGCGGGCACCAAGGCTTCCGCTTCGAGGTCCTGGTAGGCGGTTGCCCGGATCCAGGCCGAAAAGTTTCGGCCGAGGCGGAGCCCTTCGTTCGTCTGTACGAACGCTGTTAGTGCCGTATCGGCACCTCACAGGGCTGTCCTCGGGCCCTTTCCGGGGGCCATCGGAAGCGCTATTCGGGCGGGACAGCCGACGAATAACGACGGCCCAGTGTCCGGATGTGGTCCACGAGTTCCGGCGGCTCGTCGACGCGGAAGTCCATCATCAACATGCTCAGGTAGATCGCGATGGTCTCCAGAGTGTCCGCACCGGTGTACAACACACACGATTGCGCGTCGACGGCTTCCACCACACCGACGGCCGGGTTGATGCGCGCGATCACGGTCTCGGCGGGCGCCAGCACCGTGACCCGGGCGTGGACTCGCCAACCGGCCCTGGCGATTTCCCGCAGGACGAAGGCCACCAGATCGTCATCGGGCAGCGTGCGGGCCGCGAAGTGGTGGGAGCCGGTCGCGACGCCGTCGACGGAGGCCACGGGAAGGGCGCGCCAGCAATGGCTTTCGAGATCGTAGGCGACGAGATACCACCGGCGTTGCCAATTGATCAGCCGATACGGCTCGAGGCGTCCGCCGTCGACGTTCAGGACCCGGGTACCGCGTATCGCCGACGCGATGGTGGCCAGAGTCTGCGCCGGCACGGGGGCATCGGGTTCGCGTGAGCCGGTCGTGGCGGGACCGATCTCGGTGGCCGTGCGCAACGCTGTCACCTTGCGCTGCAACCGAACCGGCAGAATTCGCTCCAGCTTGGCGAGCGCCCGCGCCACGTTCTCGTCGATATCCGCGATCCCGGTGGAGCCGTCCTCGGCGAGGCCGATCGCCACCGCCACCGCGACGGCCTCGTCGTCGTCGAGCAGCAGCGGCGGCATGGTCTTGCCCTGACCGACCCGATAGCCGCCGACCGCACCGCGCTCGGCATGGACCGGATACCCCAGTTCCCGCAGCCGTGCGATGTCCTGACGCAGAGTCCGGTCGCTGACATCGAGCCTTTGTGCCAGCTCCCGACCGGTATAGGTGCGGTCCTGCAACAGCGACAGCAGCCGCAGCACACGGGTTGTGGTGGAGGTCACATCGAAGCGCTTTCCGTCGGCGAATTATTAGGAAGAAAACAAGCCTAATTGGAGCATAACCTGAGTTCAACGCCGAAAACGAAGAACGAAAGGCCCTCCGATGAACAGCACTTCCGTTTCCCCCGCCGCCGCTCTCGCCCCGGTCTGGCGTGACGTCGTCGCCGAGTCCTACCGTGCCCTCGCCGACGCGGTCGCGGGAATCGGCGCCGCCCAGTGGGACCTGCCGACTCCCTGCTCGCAGTGGACCGTCACCCAGGTCGTGCAGCACGCCGCCGGTGATCAGCTCGCCTTCGCCGCGGCCCTGGGGCTGGGCACCGGCCCCGCCTACGACCCCTTCGCCCCCTCCGGCTCGCTCGACGGCACCGGCACACAGCTTGTCTCCGCTGCCATCGAGCAGACCGCCGCCGCCTGGGCCACCGTCACCGACGACGCCGAAACCGTTCCCACCCCGCTCCCGCACGGCGTCCTCCCGACCCCCGTCGCCGCCGTCATGGCCGCCCTGGATGCTGCCGTCCACGCCTGGGACATCGCGGTCGCCACCGGCCGGCCGTCTCCGCTGACCGACACCCTGGCCACCCATCTCCTCACTGCCGCAACCGATCTGATCGAACCGCTGCGCCAGTGGGGCGCGTACGCGGCCGTGCTGGATGCCGAGCCCGGCGATACCGCCGTCGACACACTGCTGCGCTACCTCGGCCGCGACCCGCGCGTCTGAGTCTGCCGGTTGTCCAGCACGCGGGTCAGCAGCTCGACCAGGTGTTCGCGCTCCGCCTTCGTCAGCTCGCCGAATATCTCGTCCTGGGCGGCAGTCAACGTGGCATCCAGTTCGTGCAGTCGCCGCTCGCCGGCCGCGGTGAGGGTGATGAGGTTGCGGCGGCGGTCGTCCGGATCCGGCTCTCGCGCAACGTATTTTTGCGCCTCGAGCTCGGCCAGCATGGCGTGCATATCGCTGCGGTCGATCCGGCAGCGCTGGCCGATCGCCACTTGACTGGCGGGCCCGAACTCGTCGAGTGCGGCCAGAATCGAGAAATGGTAGCCGCGGGCGCCGACCGCCGACACGGCTTCTCCGATGCACCGCTGGGCGAGTGCGGCGGTCTTGCTGACCAGCCAGCTCGGTTTGCCGCGCAGGCGTGCGGGCGTGTCGTCCATGCGTGAAGTCTACTGGATTCGTTGGACGAGCCAACGAATGTGGGGTAGCGTCGCCTGGGCGAACCGTTGGTACAGCCAACGATTATCGGAGGTGGAGAAGATGTTGCTCACGCTGGATGAAGCGCACGCCATCAGCACTCGGATACGCTCTCGCGCTGGGGAATTGGGTGCCCGAGTGACCGTGGCCGTCGTGGACGAGGGTGGACACGTGCGAGTGCTGGACCGGATGGACGGTGCGCCACCGCTGTCGGCCCGGATCGCTCCCGCGAAGGCGGCCGGGGTCGCCCTGTTTCATCGCGAGGGCGGTGAACTGCAGCAACTCCAGGCGGCGTGGCCCGCCCTGTTCGATCGAATCGATCAGCTGTCGCCGACGCCGATCGTGGTGGGTGCGGGCTCTCGGCTGATCCGTCGCGACGGTGTCGTGGTGGGTGCGGTCGCGGTCAGCGGCGGTCGGCCCGAACAGGACGACGAGTGCGCCGAGTTCGGGCTGGCTTGTGCCCGGCCGACGCCGGACCCGGTGTAGCAGAACGCCGGCGGGCGTGGTGCCACGCGCGGAACTGTGCCGGTCGCATGGTCGGATCCCGCTGCGTCGCCGGCTACCAGAGCATGTGCGAGCGTCTCGATCAGGCTGTGTGCGAACGATATTCGTGCCAGCGCTGCACGGCGACCTGCACGGCCTCTTCGTCCTGTGTCGCATGCGCACCCGAGGCCCCGGCGGCCCCGAGAATCACCCCGTTCTCGGTGACGAGCACCCCGCCCGCGAACGGAATGTAATCACCGTCGTAGAGATGCTGAATGCTGTCGACGATCTCACCCGGCAGGGGGAGTTGTCCCGACGAATGCAGTGTCAGTAGCGCGGTGCGCGCCTTGGCCACCGCGAGGCGACTCGTCATCGGCATCCCGCCGTCCGCCCGGCGCAGCGCGATCACCGCACCGCTCACATCGGTAACCGCCACCGCCAGCGGCGGAAATCGATGTTCGGAGGCCACCGCCAGCGCGGCGGTCACCAGCCAATCGGCATCGGCCAAGCCCAATCCGGGAAGTCGAGGGATCTGCGCCATGAAACGACCTTAGCCCGGTGTGGTCGCATGTGCGGGCTGCGGTGTGGATCGTCGAATCCGTTGCGGCAGAGTATGTTTGTTCAGCTGCACAGCGGAGCGAACGCGCGCTCCGGTGAGTGAGTCTTCCGATTCGTTCCTGTGGTCGAGGGCAGTTCTCGGGGTGAGTCGCCTTCACAAAGTTCTCGCGACCGGAACGATGACCTCCAAATGCGGAGCCGGCCGCTATGCGCTGCGGTCGTTCGACCCGCGTTGGCAGCCGATCATCGCCGAGAGCCTCCACTCCGCACGCGCGGCGCCGAGGGTGCCGCTCCTATCGCAATCCGCTCACACGCCGCCGTGACACTCTCGCGTTTCTGGATGCGGCGATCGAGAGCGCGCTCGCGCTGCCCGCCACTTTCTGAGTAGCCGCGCGGGTGACAGAACACGTCCGGATACCGGACACTCCATCCGGTGGTCGCGACCTGGGCAGATTCGGTTGCCGAACGTGCGCCGCGTAGACTCTTGCACTCGTGAGTCTCACCCTCGGTATCGTCGGCCTGCCCAACGTCGGAAAGTCGACGCTGTTCAACGCGCTGACCCGCAACGACGTGCTCGCGGCGAACTACCCGTTCGCCACCATCGAGCCGAACGTCGGCGTGGTGCCGCTGCCCGACCCGAGGCTGGACAAGCTCGCCGAGATCTTCGGCTCCGAGCGCATCGTCCCCGCGACCGTGTCGTTCGTCGACATCGCCGGGATCGTGAAGGGCGCCTCCGAAGGAGCGGGCCTGGGCAACAAGTTCCTCGCCAACATCCGCGAAGCCGACGCTATCTGCCAGGTGGTCCGCGTCTTCGCCGACGACGACGTGGTCCACGTCGACGGCAAGGTCGACCCGCTCAGCGATATCGAGGTCATCGAAACCGAGCTCATCCTCGCCGACCTGCAGACGCTGGAGAAGGCGGTGGTCCGCCTCGACAAGGAAGCCAAGGTCAAGAAGGACCGCAAGCCGGTGGCCGACGCCGCCAAGCAGGCCCAGGAATTCCTCAACGAGGGCAAGACCCTGTACGCGGTCCGCGACAAGCTCGACGCCGACCTCCTGCGCGAACTGTCGCTGCTGACCACCAAGCCCTTCCTCTACGTCTTCAACGCCGACGAGTCGGTCCTGACGGACGAGGCGCGCGTCGCCGAGCTGAAAGCCGCAGTCGCCCCGGCGGATTCGGTCTTCCTGGACGCCAAGGTCGAAGCCGAACTCCTGGAACTGGACGCCGAGTCCGCCCTCGAGCTGCTGGAATCCATCGGCCAAACCGAACCCGGCCTGCACGCCCTGGCCCGAGCCGGCTTCCACACCCTCGGCCTCCAGACCTACCTCACCGCCGGCCCGAAAGAGGCCCGCGCCTGGACCATCCACCAGGGCGACACCGCCCCGAAGGCAGCCGGCGTCATCCACACCGACTTCGAACGCGGCTTCATCAAGGCCGAAATCGTCGCCTTCGACGACCTGGTCGAAGCCGGCTCCATGTCCGCCGCCAAGGCCGCGGGCAAGGTACGGATGGAAGGTAAGGACTACGTCATGCACGACGGCGACGTGGTCGAGTTCCGCTTCAACGTATAGCGGATCAGCGTCTGAGAAGAAGTAGGGGCGGCGCATGTATCGCTCCTGGTAGAGACTTTGCTGAGGCCCATCCGGTATTCGGGCGCTCGGTCGTTTCGCCGGTGCTGTGCGATGGCCGGTTCGGTCAGCGCGGTAAGCGGCATTGCCGGATGTCCCGAGCTGCGGCGCGTCCGCATTGTTCAGGCGCGTGCCCAGCGGCTGTCGCAGGACGTGTCCCAAGGGGTTTCACTCGTCGTCGGGAGGTCATGGTTGCGCGTCGCGTGAAAGCTGTTCGCCGGCGGGAAGGTAGATCGGCTCCGGGCGGATTCCGGCCACGTAGTCGCGGAAGGCTCGCAGATACTCGCCTAGTTCCCGCTCGTCGGCGAACCTGATCCCGGTCGGGTCGAACCATTCCTGCGGTGTCGGGCGTCGCACGATCATGTAGTCCAGGGCTTCGCGCACCAGCAACCCGTAGGTCGGATCCCTCACGCACATATCACGCACCTGCGGGGCGTGATATCGCATTCTGCCGTCGCGGTGAACGTCCATCAGCGGCCACCACAGGGCATCGAAATGCGGGATTTCGTCCCACCACATGGAGCGCAGGGGCTCTTCGGTCCGCGTTCGGCGGCGGGATGGCGGAACTGGTGTCGGGTAGTCGCCGGATACGCCTTTGCTGTCGATGGCGCGGATCGGTCCGGTTCCGAGGTTCACCGGCGGGTACCACACGCCGCGCCACACCGGGACTCCGAGATGGCGAGGATTCAGCGGCAGCGGCGCGGCCAGTGAGATGTCGACCGTGATTCGACGCACGGGTGGCAACGGTCCGTCGGTCGCCAGATCTGCCGCCATCGACAAACAGTCCCGCACGTCGAATCCGGTCACACCGATAGCTTTTCCGAACCATGGGGCAGGGCAGTCCCGCACGTCGAATTCGATCCAGAACCGTCGCACCATCGACATATGCGCGCACTCCTCCTCGATCTGCTGCCGAGTGCGCAGCCGAGAGTGGACGGCGTCGTGCCCGTGTCGCGGTCCACCCCGACGATCGCCGGGATATCACCCGCACGGTACCAACGTTCGTTCGGCAACCACCACTTGATAATCGGCATGGGTGCGCACTTGGGTCCACTAGCTGGGTGATGCGGCCAGAGGGGCGGCCTTGGGTCGCTGCCGGCATCGGTTGGATCGGTGGGGTGCGTGCAGAGGTTATTCGGCTTCGGAACGCGAGTCGAGCCCCGAGGACGCAACGCTCGGCCGAACGCGACCCGGAGCGCGGTCCTGCCTCAGATGGTGCCGTCGTGCACCGGATAGTCGATGACGACCGCACCGCCGGTGGCGTAGTTGACGACATCGGCGGCCGCCCGCCGGCCGGGCTGTGATGCCCGTGCCGCGGCCACGGCGGCGGCGTCGGCGAAGTCGGCTTCGAAGACCGCGAAATACGGCGAATCTCCGTTCGGGGCCGCCACGTCGAAGCTGTAGCGCCAGGCAAGCAGGCCGGGCATTTTCGTGACCAGTGGAAGGTGGTTGGTCACGTAGTAGTCGCGGAAGTGGTCGGGGTCGGCGGGCTCGGGATACAGGACTACCAACTTGTGCATGACTGCCTCCCGGCGTGTGTGGCTGCGGTGTCCGGTACCGCGGTCGGTTGAATCGTCATATGCGCAGGTTAGGGCTTGATGCATGGTCGAGGGAAAGGCCGGAACGGGATAGACTCAGAACGGATCGTTATCAATCGGCAGGGAGGGTATGTGGCGCCGGATACGGTGAGCCTGCGGTACTTTCTGGTGCTGGCGCAGGAGTTGAACTTCACCCGCGCGGCCGCACGGATCGGTATCGCGCAGCCCGCACTCAGTGCCCGGATGCGCCGATTGGAGGCGGAACTCGGTACGAGCCTGCTGGTTCGAAACACGCGTAGCGTCGTATTGACCACGGCCGGTGCGGCTTTGGCGGAGTCCGCGCCACCCGCGCTGGCGGCGCTGGATCGGGCATGGGACACCGCCCGGAATGCGGGGGCCGGTGAACTGGGCACGCTGCGCATCGGATACAGCCTCAGCACGGGAGCCGAGACGGCACCGGCCCTGGTGGACAAGCTCATTCGCAGCAGCCCGGGACTCGACGTCGGCGCGGTCCCGATGGCGACACCGGAGATCTCCCCAGCGGTCGCCGACGGCCGCATCGATGCGGGGATCACTCGCGGTGAACAGCCGGGCCGTGGCGTGCGCCGGTTCCTGCTGCGGCGCGAGCGCGTCGGGGTCCAACTGGCGCAGCATCATCCGCTGGCCGGACACCCGGAGATCGAGATCGCCGACGCGGCCGCGTATCCGCTGCGACTTCCCGACCGTGCGGCCAACCCCGTGATCCACGATCAGCTCGCCGCACTGTTCCGCGACACCCGGCCGAGCCCCCGATTCATCACGCCCGCAGTCTCTTTCGATATCTCTCAGCGCGACCTACGCGACGGGCTCACCCTCGCTCCGGCCGGTGAAGTAGCGGTCACGACACAACCGGCCGGTCTCACGTGGCGACCGCTGCTGGGCGCGCCCACCTTGACAATCCACCTGGTCCTCCCGCGCGTGCAGTCACCACTACACCGCCGCGTGCGCACCGTCGCCAAAACCCTGGCACACGAGCTGCACTGGCTGCCGGACTGACGCGCAGGAGGTCACGCGAGACCGACATCGGCCGCGTGTCATCGGTGGTGCGTGAGACCCATCTATTGCTGCTGGTGGCGACTTGCTGAGCCTGTCGAGAGAGTTGGTGCCGCCACCGCGGGCGGCCAATTCTGAGGCTCGATGTTGGCGGGCTTCCGACTGTGGTCCTGGCTCCAGTCGAATGTAGGTATCGGAGGTCCCCACTGTCTCGGTTCGTCGAACGAGATGGTGCCGCTACCGAAGTCTGCCTCATCGAACCGGGCGTTGCCGGCGAAGGTCACACGATCGAACCGGGCCTCGGCGGCGAAAGTCGCGCTGCCGAACCATGTATTGCCGGCGAAATTCACTCGGTCGAATCGAGCGTTTCCGGTGAAGGTGGCGTCGCCGAATCCTGCGTCGCTTGCGAAGGTGGCGCCGCCGAGCCCTGTGTTGCCGGCGAAGGTTGCGTCACCGAACTCGGCGCTGCCGGAGAAGGTCGCCTCGCCGAACTCGGCGTCGCCGGAAAAAGTCGCGCTGTCGAATCCTGTATTGCCGGCGAAGGTGGCGTCGCCGAATCCCGCGTCGCCGCCGAAGGTCGCGTCGCCGAACCGGGCATTCGCGGAGAAGGCCGCGCCGTCGAATCGGGCGTTGCCGGAAAAGGTTACGTTGCGGAACCGGGCGTTGCCGGTGAAGGTGGCGCCGTCGAAGTGGGCGTTGCCGGTGAAGGTCGCGCCGTCGAACCGGGCGTTGCCGGAAAAGGTCGTCTCGCCGAATCCTGCGGCGCCCGCGAAAGTCGCGCCGCCGAACCGGGCGTCGGCGGAGAAGTTCGCGCCGGCGAACGCGGCGTGGTCGGCGAAGGTCGCGTCGTCGAATCGGGCGTCGCCGGACAGGGTCGCGCCGTCGAATCGGGCGTTGCCGGAGAAGGTTGCGTTGCCGAATCGGGCGTCGCCGGAGAAGGTTACGCTGTCGAACCACGCATTGCCGGAGAAGGTTACGTCGTCGAACTCGGCGTTGCCGGCGAAGGTGGCGCTACCGAACCAGGCGTCGCCGGAGAAGGTCGCGCCGCCGAACCGCGCAGAACCCAGTAACTGTGCACGGCTGAAGTCGACGTTCTCGAGATAGGCCGTGCGAAAGTCGAAATCGACTGTCGACCAGCTGTATGCGGCCTTGGGCCGAAGGTGGTCGGTAATGACGCGGAGGATGGTTGCGCGAACTTCTCGGTCATTGTGCCGATATTCGTGGTGGTGCTCCCGGTCGTCGGCGCGGGTGTTGTCCGCCGTCGCGCGGTGCTGTTTGACGACCAGTTTGCTCTGGTGGTTGGCGCCGAGCTCCGGGCTGTAGGGCAAGCGGAGGTATCCGCACAGCACGTCGATGCATTGCTGGCGGCGCAGGCCGTCGGATTCGTCGGCGACACCGGCCATCGCGTAGACCCCGGCGATTCGGACCGCGACATCCGTCGCGCCGAGTTGGGCGGCTGCGGCGCCGAAGCGTTCGACAAATCGGCTCTGTTCCAGATCGCGTTGACGCCGGTAGGCGATGACCAGGGCGACTACGCCGCCGACACCGGCGACAACGGTCAATGCGACACGAGTGATATCGATTTCGGCGGCTTGCTTGGTTTCATCGACGGGCGTGAGCCAGCGGAGGAATCCGTAGGCCGCGAAGGCCACAGCCAGTCCGGCGAGCAGCGCTGCGGTGACTGCGGGGAACAGCCGTATTCGTCCCGCCCGGCGGCTGAATGCCGCGCGGGATTCCTTGGTCGACGCCGCCCGCAGCGCGGTCATTCTCGAATGTGCCTGTGCGCGAAACGCGCTCACCCTCCTGGTCACTGCACGATTCTGCTCGATACCGAAAGTAAGCGCCATCGAGCGTGGGAACGGGCACCGCGCGAGACCTCCTCCGCCGTCGGCGTTCACCAGACCCGTCCGGAGGCCTTCACGGCAACCGGTGGCGACTCGAGAGCCTCGACGACTACTTCACTCGCGACTATCGCAACAACAGGCATGCCCCGAACTTTTCGTGCAAACCTCCGCGTTGATGCGCGAAAACCGCCGAATGCGAGGCGGTTTGCACGATTTGTTCAGCACCGGGCCGGCGGCGCTAGAAGTCCATGCCTCCGAGCCCGCGGGGCGAGGATTCGGGTTCGCCGGGCTGTTTGCCGCCGGTGGGATCGCTCGTGGTCGAGTGGTGTTCGGCGGCGAAATCGGTGTTCGGTTCGCGGCGGGGGTGGTGGACCATGGCCCACGCAGAATGTGCCGCTGCCGATATTCGCTGTCCCAGGTGGGCCGCAACTCCTGACATCGGATTACTCCTCGTCGGACGACTGTTCTTGTCTCGCGCATACCCGGTGCTGCCCGGAGCATGCGCTCGCCGCCGAAAGGGCGCTTCGGCATGCAGGCCGGACCGGAAGCGGTATCGAGCGCGGGATATCAGATGACATTCTGCCCTTGGTTGGGCCGGGCGGGGACGTCACGCTCGACAGTGACGAATGGTGGCCCGGTCGAGGGTCGAACCGATCCGAAAGGACAAGGAAGATGAAGCCGTTGTCGGAATCGCTGACGGATCTCGCCGCTCGGGTGAAGCAGTTCGAAGAGTCGTCCGCTGCGGCGCGGGAACGGAGTCGCACCGCGTTGCAGGCTCGGCGGGAGGAGCTGAGCGAGACCCTTCAGAACGAGGGAAACGAGTTCGAGAAGACCGCCGCGGACCTACGGAAGGCCGCGCAGAGTTGGTGGTCGGACACTCAGGACGCCCTGGAACGCCAGATCGATGCGATGCGGGCCGATTTCCAGAAGTGGCAGGCCGACCTCAAAGCGCAGCGTGCGGAACGGACGGCCGGGGACAGCAAGACCGTTGAACCGGCGAGCAAGGACTGACCAACGATCGCGCCGTAGCCGCCTACCGCCGAGGCGGCTGCGGGCGGTGCTCGGCCTCCCGTTCGCCACGCGAAGAGACCACTTCGAAGGCCGCTGTGAAATGCCGGCGCACGGCGACGACGGAAAGTGACGCAGATCACTGTCTGGTCCTGTCAGAAATTCGCGCTCTGTCTCGTTCAGGCAGCACGCGAACCAGACAGGAGCGAATCATGAAGCACCGCATCGTCGTTCTCGGGGCCGGATATGCCGGAACCTTCTGCGCCGGATACCTGGCCCGCCAACTGCACGCCGACGACTTCGACATCACCGTCGTCAATGCCGAACCCGATTTCGTCGAGCGGTTGCGGCTGCATCAGCTCGCCGCTGGGCAGGAACTGCGCCATCGGCCGCTGGCGGAGATATTCGCGGGTACGGGCGTCCGGTTGCGCGTGGCACGGGTGACCGCCGTCGACGTCGAGGCCCGGACCGTCACTGTCGCCGACGATTGCGGCCTCGATCGGCTCGAATACGACACACTGCTCTACGCGCTCGGCAGTACCGCCGCCGATCAAGGGGTTCCCGGCGTCCACGAGCATGCCTTCCACGTGACCGCGCGCCCGGCGGCCCTGCGTCTGCGCGCCCGTCTCGACGAGCTGGGCGATGACGGAAAAGTGCTGGTCGTCGGCGGTAACCTGACCGCGATCGAGGCCGCCACCGAACTGGCCGAATCACGGCCGGGACTTCGAGTCGGCCTCGTCACCAGTGGTGAATTGGGCGGCTGGCTGGGCGCGAAGGGCCGCGGTCATCTGCTGCGCGCCTTCGACCGATTCGGCATCACGGTTCACGAGCAGACAACGATCGGGCGCGTCGGGAAGGACGCCGCGGTCGCGACCGACGGCACCGTCTTCACGTCCGACGCGACGGTGTGGGCCGCGGGCTTCGCCGTCCACCCGATCGCCGCCGCCAGCGGTCTCGAGGTGGTCGCCAACGGTCAGATCACCGTCGACCGTCAGATGCGGTCGGTCTCGCATCCGGACGTCTACGTCGCCGGGGACAGCGTCTTCGTCATCGGCGAGAACGGCCGCCCGTTGCCGATGTCCTGTGCTTCGGCCGGATTCACCGGCATGCAGGCGACCGCGGCGATCATCGGCGACCGGACCGGACGCAAGATACCGACGACCTCGCTGTCGTATGTCGGCAACCACATCAGCCTCGGTCGCAGGGACGGGATCTTCCAGCTGGTCGACGACGACGCGCACGCGAAGTCGTGGGCCCTGTGTGGCCGGCCGGCCGCGGTCGTCAAGTCGAAAATTCTCGACACCGCCGCATGGAGCCTGAGCCACCCGACCTTCGGGAAGCCGAGTCACAAGTACCGCTGGGCCGGTACCCGAGAGAACTCGGCGCCGGTGGTCGCCGCCTAGAGTCGTGCTCATGGATACCGCCACCGTGGCGAGTTTCGAGGCCAGTCGGAATCGGCTGGCCTCGCTGGCCTACCGTCTGCTCGGCTCGGCCGCCGACGCCGAGGACACGGTGCAGGACGCGTTCCTGCGGTGGCAGGCCGCCGACCGAGGGTACGTCGAGGTGCCCGAGGCGTGGCTGACCAAGGTCGTCACCAATCTGGCGCTCGACCGCCTCCGTTCGGCGACAACGCGGCGCGAACGCGCGGTCGGCGCCTGGATGCCCGAACCGTTGCTCGACGGCGACCCGATGCTCGGCCCGGCCGATACCGTCGAGCAGCGCGAATCGGTGACCCTGGCGGTCCTCATGCTCATGGAGCGACTGTCGCCGATCGAACGTGCCGTTTACGTACTGCGCGAAGCCTTTTCGTACAGCCACGCCGAGACGGCCGAAATCCTCGACATCACCGAATCCGCGAGTCAGCAATATCTGCACCGGGCGCGACGTCGAATCGCCGCCGCCGGCACGACCACCGAAACCGACCGGGCAACTGCGCGCCGGATCGTCGACGCGTTCGTCGCCGCCGCCTCCTCGGGCCGGACCGAACAGCTGGTGGCACTGCTGACCGACGACGCGACCGGCATCTCCGACGGCGCCGGTCTGGGATGGGCCGCGAAATTCATCCGGTACGCGACGCCGCAGCGGATCGCCAGTGCGGTGCGGGCCGGCTTCAAACCGACTCCGGCGAAGCGCAAACTCGCCGGCGGCTCGCCCGCCATCCATGCCGCCGTGGTCAACGCCTGTCCGGCCATGCTCGCCACGCTCGACGATCGCGTTGTGGGTGTGCTGATCCTGGAGGTCCGCGACGACAAGATCGCGGGCGTGCGCGGTATCGCCGCCCGGCAGCGACTCGGCCGCCTCACCGAGGAATGGCAGCGGCAGGAACACGATGTCCCGCTGATCGAATCGTGGTGATACGAGCGGCCTACACCTGCTCGTCCAGCACCGCCAGGACCGCCGAGGTGTCGTGATAGTACGGCCGGAACTCGGTGATGAGGCCGTCTCGAAAGCTGATCCATTGCAGCAGTGAGGTTTCGAGTTCGCGTCCCGTGCGGCGCGCCCGCAAGCGCCCCCGGCTGTAGACGACGACTCGGTCGCCGTCGCTGAGGAACTGCTGGTCGTCGAACCATAGTCCGTCCCAGCTGTCGCCCATTGCGGCGATGAACTGGCGGAAGCCGTCGTGTCCGCGCCATTCGCCCCCGTAGGGCAGGCTCGATGCCTGGTACATGACGACATCGGATGCCAGATGCCGAGCCATCTCCCCGAACTCGGCCCCCTCCGTGAGATAGGCCGCTTCGGCCGCGTAGAACGCTCGCAAGGTGGTCATCACATCCGCCGTCATGCCCACGATCTTGGTGTTCGCCGCCTTACCGTGCTGGCGAGAATTCGACGTCGTGATGGGCGATCAATCGTCGTAATGTCCGCCCACACCGATGATGACGATCTCGGTCTCGGTCACGTAGTAGATCAAGCGATGTTCCCGGGTTATTCGCCTCGACCAGTTTCCGGCGAGCTGGTGTTTGAGTGGCTCGGGTTTTCCGATACCTCGGAAAGGGTCGGCGAGGACTGCGGTGATCAGTTTGTTCGCCGCCCGCAAAACCGTTCGATCCCGAGTGAGCCACGACGAGTAGGTTTCCCAGCCGTAGGATGTGAAGACCAGCTTCCGGTCAGGCATCCGGGTCCAGCAACTCTCGCGCTTCGATCTCGCCTCGTTGCGCTTCGCGCGCCGACTCCAGCAAGCGAACCCCGCCGTGGGTCGCGAGTACGTAGAGCGTCTCCTGAATGGAATTCCAATCCGATTCCGCGACCAGAACCGCGTTTTCGCCGCTCTTCGTCACGACGGTGACCGTGTCGTGGTCGTCGTTGACCTGCTGTACCAGAGAAAACAGCTGTTGGCGCACGGTGGAGATCGGTAATGCGGTCATGGCGGCCCCTTCGTCTATCTTGTACAAGATATCGTACAAGACGACGCGGTGGGTGACGCAACGATCGCCGGCGAGCGGGTCCTCGCGGTGTCGAGCAGGCCGGCGCTGGTCCATACCTGTTCGACCAAGTCGCCGGGCGGCGTCTCGCCGGTCGCGAGCCGGGTGAGCAGGTCGATGCCGACCGCCCGGACGAGCGGTGCGGCGAACGGATCGTCGATGAGCTCCGGATCCGCGCGCGTCGCAATCGCCCGGGCCGCCGCAGCCATGGTGGCGGTCGAACCGACGCCCGTCGCCGGATCCCAGGTGTCTCCGTCGTGCCTGGAAGTCATGGTCTCCCTTGTCTGCACCGTAGCTCGCTGTCACCGGTACGGATGTGAGCTATTGCGTTGTCGGGGAACGATTCCCGTGGTCACGCCACGATACGCCCGCCGATCGTCCGAGCCGCTGAGATTCTCGAACGCTCATACGGCGATGACCCGGCGCCCGCGAGCGTGCCCGGCCCGGCTGTCGATGTGTGCCGCGGCGGCATCGGCGAGCGTGTACGACTGCTCCACCGGGATATGCAGCCTTCCCCGCGCGATGAGATCGGCGGCCTCGCCGAGCGCGTCCGGCATACTTCCCGCTACGCCGGAGAACCGGATGCCGAACTCGGGTGCGCGGAGGTCGGCGATGGTGATCACCCGCCGTGGGTCTCCGGTCAGTTCGACGAGTTCGCGGAGGACGCCCGAGCCGGCCAGATCGAGGGCCGCGTCGATACGCCCGAGTCGGCGCACGCGCTCGACCCAGCCCTCGCCGTAGGTGGTGGCGGCGGCGCCGAGGCCGCGGAGATAGTCCTGGTTGGCCGCCCCGGCCGTGCCGATGACCGTGATGCCGCGCTCGCGGGCGATCTGGAGCACGGCCGATCCGACGCCGCCGGATGCGCCGCTGACCAGCAGAGTCTGTCCGGGCCGCACGCCCACCTGGCCGATGATGCGCAACGCCGTCTCGACCACGGAGGGGTAGCCGGCCGCTTCGTCGAACGAGAGCCCGTCGGGCATGTGGGCCCAGGCGGTCAGCACCGCGAACTCGGCGTAGGTGCTCGAACCTTCGCCGAAGACATGGTCGCCGATCGCGAAACCCGTTACGCCCTGGACGATTTCGTCTACCACGCCGGCCGCGTCCTGTCCCACTCCGGCGGGCAACTCGATGGGATGGGCCTGCTGGAACTGGCCTTCGCGTATCCGCCAGTCGACGGGGTTCACGCCTGCCGCGCGCACGGCGATGCGGATCTGCCCGGGACCCGCGTGGGGCTCTTCGGCATCGACGAGTCGCAGGACTTCCGGACCGCCGAACTCGGCGAAGCTCACTTTCTTCATACGGCGACGATAACACTAACCGTTAGTGTTTTGCAGTCGTTAGCTTTTCATAGTTGATAGCATCCAGAGGTGACTGCGCCGACCGGACGTCGTGAGCGGAAGAAGGCCGCGACCCGCCAGAAGATCGCCGATACCGCGTTGCGGCTCTTCCTCGAGCGGGGGTACGACGCGGTGGGCATCCGGGATGTCGCGGCGGAAGCCGATGTGGCCGTGACCACGCTCTTTTCCCACTTCCCCTCGAAGGAAGCGCTGGTATTCGAGCGCGACGACGACTTCGAACAGCGCCTTACGCGGGCGGTGGCCGAGCGGGCGGCGGATGAGCCGCTCGTGCCCGCGCTGCGTCGCGAGATCCTCGCGCTGGTGCGACATTGCACGGCAGCCGGCGCCGACCCGATCTGGCGCATGATCGACGAATCGCCGGCCCTGCGGCAGTACGAGGAATCGATGCGGCTGCGGCACGCCGAGTCGCTGGCCGCGGCCATCGCCGCGGACCCCGAACCGGCCCGCACCCCGACGGCCTGCCGGACGATCGCGAGATTCGTGATCGACGCCTACTCTCTGGCCCGCGAGTCGGCCGATCCGGATGCCGCGGTGCACGAGATCTTCGCGATGATCGAGGGAGCGTGGGCGGTCGCAACCGGGGCCGATTCCGCTGCGGGATAAGCGATTACGTGCCGCCGCGGAATCGGCTCCGGTGGGTTCAGCCGGCGACCGAACGGAAGAATTCGCGAATATCGGCGACAAGCTCCGCCGGCGCCTGGAGCGAAGCGAAGTGGCCGCCCGCGGGGTATTCCTTCCAGCGCACGACCGTGTTGGCCGCCTCCGCCAGGCCCCGCACGGCCCGATCGCCCCGGAAGTTCGCGACCCCGGTGGGCACGCCCGAGGGCTCAGGCTTGCTGCCCCACGACGCCCCGGACTCCCGGTAGATCCGGGCCGCGGAGCCGGCGGTGCCGGTGAGCCAGTAGGTCGTGACATCGGTGAGGATCATGTCGCGGTCGATCGGCGATTGATCGGTGGCAGTCGGATCCCAATCGACGAACCATTCGAGATTCCAGGCGAGTTGGCCCACGGGTGAGTCGTTGAGGGCGTAGGCGATGGTCTGGGGCCGCAAGGCCATCTGGGTCGCGTAGCCGTTGTGTCCGTACCACCACATCTGGTTCGCGATCGCCTTCGCGCGATCCGCCTCCGACAGGTCGGCGAGTTCCCGGCCGGAGCCGCTCGCGGTCGCGGCGTCGGCCAGCGCGTTCACATGCACACCGATCACCTTGTCCGGTGCGACCCGCCCCAGGGCCGGGGAGATGAGACTGCCGTAGTCGCCGCCCTGGGCGCCGTAGCGTTCGTAGCCGAGTCGTGCCATCAGCGTTGCCCAGGCGCGCGCGACTCGCGGTACGTCCCAACCGGTTTCGTGGGTGGGTCCGGAGAATCCGAATCCCGGTACCGACGGCGCCACCACGTGAAATGCGTCGGACGGATCCCCGCCGTATGCGCGTGGATCGGTCAGCGGTCCGAGGATGTCGAGGAAGTCGGCGGGCGTGCTGGGCCAGCCGTGCGTGACGATCAGCGGCGTCGCGTCGGGCTCGGGGGAGCGAACATGCATGAAATGCACTGTCTGGCGGTCGATTTCGGTGACGAACTGCGGGACCTTGTTCAACCTCGCCTCGTGTTCGCGCCAGTCGTAGCCGGTGCGCCAGTACTCGGCCAGATCGATCAGGTAGTCGCGATCCACGCCGTAGGACCAGCCGACACCGGGCAGGGCATCGGTCCAACGGGTGCGGGCGAGCCGGAAATTCAGTTCGTCCAAGTCTTCCTGCGGGATATCGATGCGGAACGGGGTGATCGTCGTATCGGTCATGAGAAGAGCATCCGTCCCGTATAGGACGGAAACGGTCCTACACATGCGCGATGATCGATTCATGCCCGAAACCACGCCGGCGCGGCTGTTGCGGCTGCTGTCGCTGTTGCAGACACATCGCGACTGGACCGGAACGGAACTGGCCGAACGACTCGACGTCACCACCCGCACCATCCGGCGCGACGTGGATCGGCTGCGCGAGTTGGGATATCCGGTGCACGGCGTGCTGGGACCGGTCGGCGGATACCGACTCGGCGCGGGTGCGTCACTGCCGCCGCTGCTCCTCGACGACGACGAGGCGGTCGCCGTCACGATCGGACTGCAGACCAACACCACCGGCACTGTCGCCGGCATCGAGGAGACCTCGCTGCGCGCGCTCACCAAGATGGAACAGGTACTTCCGGCCCGGTTGCGCCACCGCGTCGACACACTGCGTGGCGCGGTGGTCGCGATGCCGCCTCGCTACGACCCCGGTCCCGCCGTCGACGCCGATCAGCTCACCGTCATATCCGCCGCCATCCGCGCCGCCGAGACGCTGCGCTTCGACTATCGCAGCCACACCGGCGACGACTCCCGGCGTAGCGTCGAGCCGCACCGCATCGCGCATTGGAGCCATCGGTGGTATCTCGTCGGCTGGGACCGCGACCGGGCCGACTGGCGTACCTTCCGCGTCGACCGCATGTCGCTGCGGACGCCCAACGGCCCGCGCTTCGCGCACCGGCCGTCGCCCGACGGCGATGTGGTGGCCTACCTGCGCCGCACCATGGGCTTCGCGATGTGGCCGTACCGGTCGGTCATGCGCGTCCATGTCCCGGCCGAGCGGCTCGCCGGCCGCATCGAAGGTCTGGTCACCCCCATCGACGAGCACACCTGCCGACTCGAAATGGGTTCGGACTCCTATGCTTTGGTGGCCCTGGTGGTCGGCATGCTCGATGTGGAATTCGAGGTCGAATCGCCGGTGGAACTGGTGGAACACGTACGGGCACTCGCGGGCCGATTCACCCGCGCGGCAGGTGGATAGATCGCGGCACGTAACAACCCGTACCGTGCAGCCGAAGGCGGGCCGGGCAGGGTGAGTGCATCCCTGCCCGGCCCGGCTCGATTATGGGCGCTCAGGACGACCCGGTGCCGGCGCCCAGTTGGCCGCCCGCACCGAGGTTGATGCCGAGTGCACTGAGGAAGAGGTTGAATGCGGTGGACAGGTCCATCGGACTTCTCCTGTCGTTGTCGGTACATCATTTCTTTCCGATACGATTTTCAGTTGTATGGCGTTTATCGACCCGGAGTCGCGCGCTGTTAGCAGCGTTTCGTAAAAATGGTTCGGATCACATCCGGCGGCCTTCGGGTCGGCTGTTCGTGTAATTCGGTCATGTGTCCAGAATTTGTAGAACCGCCCTCGGTGACGATGCGGGTGATGAAATCTCGGCAGCGTGTCGTCGCACCATAATCGCAGCTGGAGAGGCGTTTCAGAAAATTCGGACGGCGTAATTCCGGTGCACGGAACCCCTGGCCGTCGTGCTGATTCCGATCTCCCGTCCCCGGGATGCCTTTACCCAATCAATCGACTGCGAAACCCAGGGAATGCATTTTCCGGAGGCTGATTCTGTTCACAGCAAAGCTTAAGAAATTGGGGTTTCCTGCCTGCCATCGGATCGGCCGTTCTTCCCGTCGCCGAACCCGCAGATGAGTTTCGGTCCGGCGGCGCGTCATGATTCGCGGACCGGAGGGAGTCATCGTCGGCTCGGCCGAGGGCATCGGCCGACGGCGGACACACGCCCGGAAGACCTCGGATTCACCCCGAACGGTGGAGCAACCACCGGTTGTGAACAGCGATACTGGCCGATGAGCGCCGTTGTCGTTATCACCGTTTCGAGGAAAGTGAGGATGATTCCCGATGTCCACTCATCAGGCTGTGCACATCCGATCCGCCGGTGACGCGTTGAAAGTGGTGGAGGTCGACACCACTGCGCCGCCCCGCGACCATGTGCGGATCCGGGTCTCGGCGTGTGGTGTCTGCGGCACGGATCGGGCGTTCGCCGGTGGCGGATTTCCCGGCATGTCCTGGCCGCTCACCCTGGGACACGAGATCGCGGGCACCATCGCCGAACTCGGCGACGGTGTGGACAACTACGCTCTCGGCGACCGCGTCGCGGTGGGCTGGTTCGGCGGGCACTGCGGCGAGTGCGTTCCCTGCCGGCAGGGAGATTTCATTCATTGCGTGAATCTGCGGGTTCCCAGTTGGCACTACCCCGGCGGATATGCCGAGTCGGTGACGGTCCCGGCCAACGCGCCGGCCCGCATCCCCGACGAGCTCTCGTTCAGCGAGGCCGCGCCGATGGGGTGTGCCGGCGTCACCACCTTCCACGCCCTGCGTGAGAGCAGGGCACGGCCCGGCGACCGCGTCGCGATCCTCGGCATCGGCGGACTCGGGCACCTGGGCGTTCAATTCGCGCGTGCGATGGGCTTCGAAACGATCGCGATAGCGCGCGGTGCGGGCAAGGCCGAGGATGCCCGCGCGCTGGGCGCCCACCACTACATCGACTCGACCGCGGTCGAGGTCGGCGAGGCATTGCGGGAACTCGGGGGCGCGGCGGTCGTCCTCGCGACGGCGGGCAATTCCGCCGCCATGGCCGATACAGTCGGCGGGCTGCAGCCGCGCGGTGAACTGATCACCATCGGCGTCACGGCCGATCCACTGCCCATCAGCCCGATGCAGCTGATCGTCCCCGGCCTGCGCGTCATCGGCCATCCGTCCGGCACCGCGCGCGATGTCGAGGAAACGATGGAGTTCGCGGTGCGATCGGGCGTCCGCGCGCGCATTCAGGAACTACCGCTCGAGCAGGCGGCGCAGGCCTACGCCGATATGGAGCAGGGCCGCGCCCGCTACCGTATGGTCCTCACGATGTAATGCGGTGACCAGCGCAAACTCCATATCAGCGATCGTGTCAGGCCGACGTCAGGGGCGTATCAGCCGGCCACCGCACAGTTGTCCCCATGAACAGCACAGCAATTGCCGCCTACGGGTTGCGGAAGGCATACGGGGACAAGACGATCCTCGACGGGATCGACCTGACCATCGAGGCCGGGACGATCTTCTCGCTGCTCGGCCCCAACGGGGCCGGGAAGACGACGACCGTGAACGTGTTGACCACGTTGGCGAAGGCCGACGGGGGAACGGCTCGGATCGCGGGACACGACCTGGCCACCGAGGGCAAGGCCGTCCGGGCGGCGATCGGGGTGACCGGGCAGTTCGCGGCGGTCGACGATCTGCTGACGGGGGAGGAGAACCTGCGGCTGATGGCGGGGCTGCATCGCCTGCGTGGGGAGGCCGGCAAGCGGGTGGTGGCCGAACTGCTGGAGCGGTTCGATCTGGTGGAGTCCGCGGGTAAGCGGGCGGCGACCTACTCCGGCGGTATGCGCCGGAAGCTGGATCTGGCGATGACGCTGGTCACCAAACCGCAGATCGTCTTCCTCGACGAGCCGACGACCGGCCTGGATCCGCGCAGCCGGCGCACCATGTGGGACATCGTGCGGGAGTTGACATCCGAGGGCGTGACGATCTTCCTCACCACCCAGTATCTCGAGGAAGCCGATCAGCTGGCCGACCGGATCGCGGTACTCGACCAGGGCCGCCTCGTCGCCGAAGGCACCCCCGACGACCTCAAGCGCCTGGTGCCCGGCAGCCACATCCAGCTCCGGTTCGCACAACCCGAGGAACTGGACACGGCGGCGCACAGCCTGCCCGGCGCCACCCGCGACGACAGCGCGCTGACCTTGCGCGTGCCCGGCAACGGCGGCACGAAATCGCTGCGCCACCTGCTGGACCGGCTCGCCGAATCCTCGATCGAGGCCGAAGAGGTCACCGTCCACACCCCCGATCTCGACGACGTTTTCCTTTCCCTGACCGGTCACGCGACCACGGAGGTTTCCCCGCGATGAGTACGATCACCCTGCCCGCACCCCTGTCCGATGCGTCGATGATGTTGGGCCGCAACTTCACCCACATCGCCCGCACTCCCGTCACCATCTTCAACGCGGCACTGATGCCGGTCGTGATGATGCTGATCTTCGTCTACGTCTTCGGCAATGCCTTCGATGTCGGCGGCCACTACATCGATTACGCCACACCGGGTTTGATCCTGCTGGCCATCAGCTACGGACTGTCCGGCACCGCGGTGTCGGTGAGCTCCGACATGGCGAAGGGCATCATCAACCGGTTCAAGGTCATGGACGTCTCCCGCAGCGCGATCCTGATCGGTCACGTGGCGGCGACCATGCTGACCAACCTGGTGGCCATCGCGGCCGTCATCGGTGTGGCCTTCGCGCTGGGCTTCCGCCCGCCGGCGAGTGCGACGGACTGGCTGGCCGCCATCGGCATCATGGTCGCGACCTCGTTCGCGGCGTCGTGGCTCACCGTCGCGCTGGGAATGGCCGCGAAGACGCCGGAATCCGCCGGTATGAGCGTGGTGCCGCTGATCATGCTGCCCTTCGTGAGCAGCGCGATCGTGCCGGCCGACAAGATGGGCCAGGGCATCCGGCAGTTCGCGCAGTACCAGCCGTTCACGCCGATCATCGAATCACTGCGCGGATTTCTCGAAGGACACCCGTCCGGCGGCTACACCGCCGCCGCGCTCGCCTGGTGCGCCGGATTCGCCGTGGTCGGATTCTTCTGGTCGCGTGCCACGTTCAACAAGCGAGCGTAGCCGCCGCCAATTCCTCCCAATTCGCTTGTGTCCCTTCCGTCGTCGCCTCGGTGAACCGCTGGTCATCGAGGCGACGTCGTGCTGTCTGCTCGATCCGCTCCACATCCGGCTGGGACCGGTCGACCAGTCCGCGAACCGCGGCACTGGCCGCCAGCAACCGGACCGCCTGTTCGTCCTGTCCGGCCCGCGACGCCAGATCCGCGATCCCCACCAGCATCAAGGCGGTGAGCGGTGCGTAGCCGGCGCCGGTCGCGGCTCGCAACGCGGCGGCGTGCAGTGGGCGCGCGACATCCAAATCTGTTGCGAGACAACCGAGTTGATGGTTCGTCAACGCGTCGACGTAGTTCCGGTCGGTGTCGCCGCCCTGCATGGATGTCGCGATCTCGATCTGCCGGCGGGCTTGTTCCGTATCGCCTTGCCAGCGGGCCAGTTCTGCCTTGGTGAAGGCGAATTCGGCCAGAGCGTTCGGCCAGGCGGACCGGTCCGCGTACCGCTGCGCCTCGGTCATGGCGTCGGCGCTCGCCCCCGCATCGCCCAGCAGCCAATACAATTGAGCCTGGCGCGCGCGGATCAGGAAGACGTCCTCGATGGCGCCGACCTCGGTGACGACCGCGATGGCCTCGTCGAGATGTGCGCAGGCGGTGGCGAATTCGCCGCGCATGGCGATCCTGTTCGCCAGCTCGGTCAGGGCGAACGACATTCCCCAGCGCTCGCCGAGCGCGCGGAATTCGGCCAGTGCCGTCTCGAGATGCTCGTCCGCCTCCCGGCCGGGGAAGCCGAGGGCGATCCGCGCCTTACCCACCTGTAACCGGGACAGCGCACGCACCCACGGATCGTCGTGGGTGAGCAACGGTTCGAAGGCGGTCAGGAACTCGTCTCCGCCGCGCAACATGCGTTGCAGGGCGCCGATGAATGCCAGGAGCGGATAGTCGGATTCGCTGTTCCGGCCGAGGTGGTAGGCCTTGTGGACCCATTCGGCGACCTGGTGCTCGTCGTTCGGCCCGGAACTCATGAAATGCACGATCAGGCCGTAGACCCTGGCCCGGAATTCGTCGTCGCCGGTCTCCGCCGCGGCGCCGGCACTGCGTGGTGATGCTTCGCTGCCGCCTTCGTGCCCGCCGATTCGTGCGGTTGTGTCGGCGGCACTCTCGAGGGCACTGCGTGGTGATGCTTCGCTGCCGCCTTCGTGCCCGCCGATTCGTGCCGCGGCGGTGATCAGTTCCATCCCCTCGGCTTTGTGCCCGCCGAGCCACCAGTACCAGCCGGCGGCCGCCGCGAGCCGCAGCGCGCCCGCCGGGTCGTCGTCGGCGAGCGCGCCACGCAGGGCGGCCGCGATATTGTCGTGTTCGGCCTCGAGCCTGGCGAGCCACTCCAGCTGCTCGGCGCGGCGCAGATGCGGCTCCGCGGTGTCGGCGAGGGTCGTGAAGTACGAAAGATGTTGCCGACGAACGCATTCCGATTCGCCGGCCGCGACCAGGCGGTCGTATGCGTACTGTCTGATCGTTTCGAGCATCCGGTAGCGGGGTTCGCTGTCGGCCGTGTTGAGCAGCAGCGACTTCTCGGTCAGTGCCGTCAGCAAGTCGAGCACCTCCCACTGCTCGACTTCCCCCGGTGCGTCTGAGATGGCGCAGATCTGCTCGGCCGCTTCGAGACTCGCACCGCCCGCGAAGACCGCCAGCCTGCGCAGCACCGTCCGCTCCGCGTCGGTGAGCAGTTCCCAGCTCCAATCGACCACCGCGCGCAACGTACGGTGCTGCGGGATGGCGGTGCGGCTGCCGCCGGTGAGCAGGCGGAACCGATCGTCGAGGCGGTCGGCGAGCTGGTCCAGGGACATGGTGCGCAGCCGGGCCGCGGCCAGCTCGATGGCCAGCGGTATGCCGTCGAGGGCACGGCAGACGCGCGCGATGGTCGACAGGGTGGCGGGATTCGTCATATCCAGATCGGTCCGGACCGCGCCGGCCCGGTCGCGCAGCAACTGCACGGCGGGGGAGGATTCGATCTCGGCCGGTCCGGCGTCCTCGTCCGGCAGCGCCAGCGGCGCCACCTGCCACAGCGCCTCGCCCGTGATGCCGAGCGGTTCGCGGCTCGTGGCGAGAATCCGCAGGCCCCGGCATTCTCCGAGCACCCGGTGGGCGAAGGCCGCCGCGGCGTCGATCACGTGCTCACAATTGTCCAGGATCAGCAGCGTCTCGCGGTCGCGGATCGCCGCGACGAGCCGGTCGACCGGTTCCGCGTCCGGTGCGCCGCCGAGCAGTGCGTCGCGCAGCCCGAATGCGGCCAGCGCCGACTGCGCCACGTCACCGCCGGCGCCGACGGACGCCAGTTCCACCAGCCAGGCCCCGTCCGGCAGATCGTCGAGCAGGGTGCGTGCGGTTTCCAGCGCCAGCCGGGTCTTCCCCGAGCCGCCCGGACCGGTCAAGGTGGTGAGCCGGTGGTTCGCGATGAGTTCGCGCACGGCGGCGACGTCGGCGTATGTGCCGACGTAGCTGGTCAATTCGGCCCGCAGGTTGGTCTTGCGTTCGCTGTCTCGCGGTCCCGCTTCGCCGCGCAGCAGGGCCACGTGCAGATCGGACAGTTCCGGTGCGGGATCCACACCCAGGGTGTCGGCGAGTGCTTCGCGGGCCCGCTGGTAGACGAGCAGGGCCTCTGCGCCGCGGCCCGCCGCGGCCAGGGCCCGCATCAACGCGGCGACCAGTCGTTCCCGGACCGGATGCCGGGCCACCAACTCCGTGAGTTCGGCGACCAGCTCCGGTCCGCGCCCGAGGCGAATCTCCGCTTCGTACAGGTCTTCCAGCGCTGCCAGCCGCAGCCCCTCGAAGCGGGTGACCACCGCCTCGACCGCCGGACTGTCGCGCATATCGATGTCCTGCATCGGCGCCCCGCGCCACAGCGCGAGGGCCTCGCGCAGCAGGTGCGTCTGCCGGACGACGTCGCCGCCACGAGCCTGATCGAGGAGCCGTTCGAACCGCAACGCGTCGACCGCGTTCGGATCCACCGCCAGCCGGTAGCCGCCCGCCTGCCCGTCGAGCGAACCGTCCGGCAGCACCCGGCGCAGCCGGGAAACCAACGCCTGCAACGCATTCGCGGCGTCGGCGGGCGGTTGCTCACCCCAGATCCAGTCGACCAGCGTCGCTTTGGGGACCGCGCGGCCGGGTTCGAGTGCGAGGGCGATCAACAGCGCCCGCAACCGGGCGCCCGGTACCTCGATCACTTCACCGTCATCTGCCCGGATGTCGAGCGTTCCAAGCATCCCGATTCGCACCCGGATCATTCTGCCGTGGTCGGCCGGCCCGTGTGAGATCGCCCGGTCCACGGCTGACAAGAACACCGGAGAAACCGGAATCGACCTGGGTGACCAGCGGAAACAGTATGTCAGCGGGCGTGTCAGCCCGGCATCAGCCCGATATCAGCCGGGTTGGCGACAGTAGTTCTCGTGAACAGCACAGCGATCCGCGCCGCGGACCGGTTCACCGGCCGGATCCCCCGATCCCGCCGCCCGATTCCCAGCAGAGCACAGGAGAACACCATGCCTACCTTCCAGACCCCGGAACCGATCGCCGTCGCCGTCGAGGTGCTGTCCGGCACCGTCACTGTCATCGCCTCCGACCGCACCGACACCGTCGTCGCGGTCCGTCCCGCCGACGCGGCCAAGAAGGCCGACGTCCGCGCCGCCGAGCAGACGCGGGTCGATTTCGCCGACGGCGCCCTGACCGTGACGACGCCGAAGGACTGGCGAACCTACACCCCCTTCGGCGGCAACCCGTCGATCGAGGTGACCGTCGAGGTGCCGACCGGTTCCGGTTTCCGGGGTACCGCCGGTGTGGGCCGAATCCTCGGCGCCGGCGAACTCGGCGACTGCGTGCTGGAGGTGTCGGCCGGGGACATCGTCGTCGAGCGTCCGCTCGGTTCGGTGACCGCGAAGACCGCCCAGGGCAATATCCGGATCGGCGAGGCCACCCGCGGTGTGCTGCGGCTGGAGACCTCGGTGGGCGATCTGGAGGTCGGCATCCGTCCGGGTAGCGCGGCGCGGCTGGAGACCACCGTCGCGAGCGGCGCCGTGCACAACCAACTCGGGCCGGTCGACGGTGCGCAGGACTACGAGCACACCGTGCGGGTGTATGCGCGCAGCGCCCTCGGCAACGTCGTCATCCAGCACGCGTCCGCCGCCTAGTTCCCTCGATATCCGCCGATCCGTCTCCCGAGAGGAAAACGCCATGACCCGAACGGTTCCCGTCCCGCACGGCCTGCCCATGGAACGCGATGCGGGCCCCTTCGATCCGCCCCGCGAGATCACCCGCTTGCGTGATGCTCACCCCGTCGGCCCGATGATCTTCCCCGACGGGCACGAGGGCTGGCTGGTCACCGGATACGACGAGGTGCGCAGCCTGCTGGCCGACCCGCGCTTCAGTTCGCGCCAGGACATCGGCGTTCTGCATGTGCCATACGAGATTCCGGGCATGCCGGTCGCCACCGAGCCGTCGCCGCAGATCCCGGGCGTCTTCATCGCGATGGACGCGCCGGACCATACCCGATTGCGGCGCAAGCTCGTCGGCGCCTTCACCGTCAAACGGATGAAGCAGCTCGAAGACCACATCGTGGACGTGGTCGAGCGGCAACTGGAGGTGATGGCCCGGCTGACCCCGCCGGTCGACCTGGTGGCGGAGTTCGCGCTGCCGGTGCCCTCGCTGGTGATCTGCGAACTGCTCGGCGTTCCCTACGAGGACCGCGACACCTTCCAGGTCAACTCGGCCAAGTTCCTCGTCAAGGACCAGGCGCTCGAGGAGAAGATGGCGGCCTACGGCGCGCTGACGTCCTATCTGGCCGAACTGGTCGTCCGCAAGCGCGCCGAACCGGGTGAGGACATCCTGTCCGACCTGGCCCGCCACGACGACCTCACCGTCGAGGAGCTGACCGGCATCGCCTTCCTGCTCCTGCTGGCGGGGCACGAGACCACCGCGAATATGTTGGGGCTCGGCACATTCGCGCTACTCGAGCATCCGGAGCAGGCGGCCGAACTGCGCGCGGATCCGGCTCTGGTTCCCGATGCGGTCGAGGAACTGATGCGCTATCTCTCCGTCGCCGACATCTTCTACCGCTACGCCACCGACGACATCGAACTGGGCGGTGAAACCATCGGCAAGGGCTCGACCGTCGTCGTCTCGCTGCTGGCCGCCAACCGAGACCCGCGCCGCTTCGACGAACCCGACACTCTCGACGTGCGCCGCACGGCCCGCGGCCACCTGTCCTTCGGCCACGGCATGCACCTGTGCCTCGGTCAGCAACTGGCACGGATCGAAATGCGCGCCGGATTCGCCGGCCTGCTACGCCGCTTCCCGACCCTGGCCCTCGCTGTCCCGGCCGATGCGGTGAGGTTGCGGACCGATATGAATATCTATGGGGTGCACGAACTTCCGGTCACGTGGACGGATGTCGCGGAGTAGCCGGAGCGGTCGGGCGCGGCGATTCAGGCGGCCGGGGTGATGTGCTCGGCCGATCCGCCGATCACAGCCGCATCGGGTCCGGCGAGGGTGCGGATGAAGGCCAGTTGCGCGGCCCGGCCTTCGGTGACGACGCGCTCGAACTGGCCCGGGATCAGCCGGGCCCGCGCCGACCGCGCGAGGTTGACGGGTATGCGCAGCACGGGATACCAGGGCAGGGTGCGACTGGGCAGGCCGAGTCGTTTCATGGCGGACGGGCCCAGATACATCATCGCGATCGACAGGTGCTGGGACCGGGCGATCCGCCGCCGCAGTCCCGGCAGCCGGTCGTAGTGCCAGCCGAGCGGTTCGTCACGCATCGGGATCGCGAGTTGGCGGGAGGTGTCGTCCGGGTTCGTGATGGCGGTCATCGTGTGGTAGAGAATGCGGACGCTGTCGCGAAAGTCGTTGGGCAGGAAGCGTTCCTCGACACCCATCACCCAGCCGACGTAGCGGGCCAGGTGGGCCATGGCCTCCGCGTCGCGGGGCGTGATCACGACGCCCATGCCGATGGCGCCGATCATCGGGGCGATCAGCGCGCCGACCAGTGTGGCGGCCATATCGGTCTGATTGATCGGCAGTCCCCACTCCTCGGCCCGCCAGTCCGGCATGGCGGCCACGTGGCGGCGCACCAGCGAGTGGATCAGCCGGACGTGCACGGTCGAGCGAAAACCGTTGCCGCCCGGCGCCATTCCGCCGGCCGCGGTGACATCCATCGCCCACTGCGTGGTCTCGGCGAATCGCTTGGCGGGGCCCTTTTCCAGGGCGCCGGTGCGCAGCAGGGTCTTGTTGAAACCGGAGGCCAGGTATCCGCCCAGGAACGACATGTCGCGGGCGACGTAGATCCCGTCGCGGCCGCCCAGGCAGGAGACGCGCTCCGCGTGGCGGATCTTTCGCCGATCCACCCACTCGGGTACCGCTTCGACGTATTCGAAGAATTCGCGCAGGGGCGCCGGGGCATCCGGTACCGCGGCGATGCCCTCCCGCAGGGCGCGGTCGAACAGCGGCCGGGTCGTGGCCATGCCCTCGCGATACATCCAGTCCACGAGCTCGTCCATCGGCCGGTCGCCGACGGTCAGTGCCTCGCCCAGTTCGCGAAATTCGGCCGGGCCCGGTGCGCCGAGCCCGAGCATCCGGGCGAGCGTGCCGAGACCGGGCCCGGGGACGGGCCGGGGTGAGCTCGGGTGCCGGAGCGGAACGGTCGGCGTCACGATGTCCTCCTCGTCGAAGATCTGGCAAGATCCTCTACCAGAAATCGACTTTTGGCAAGACCCCCTACCAAAAGCGGCGACCCCCAGTCCCACCGTGAGTCTCGGTCGATGTTCCTTTTGTACGCCGTCCGATTCCGGCGGATGATGCTGCTTACCATTCGTCGTCATCGGAGGTCATGGTGGAGATCGCGTACTGGATCGTCGGCGCGCTGCTGGCGGTGTTCTACCTCTACTCGGGCGGGATCAAGATGCTGCGGTCGAAGGACCGGCTGCGCCCGATGATGGGGTGGATCGACACCGTGCCGCTGGGCCTGGTGCGAGGCATCGGCGCGAGCGAGGTCCTCGGCGCGGCCGGGCTGATCCTGCCGCCGCTGACCGGGATCGCCGTGGTTCTCGCGCTCGTCGCCGCCATCGGATTGGCGCTGGTGCAGGTCGGTGCGATCGTCGTGCATCTGCGCCGCGGCGAGGTGAAGCTGATCGGCCTGAATGTGGCCCTGCTGGCGCTGGCCGTCGTCGCCGCGTGGTTGTCCACCGTGTGGTTGTGAGCAGGGTTCGAAACTCCGGCTGGGGAATTGCCGGCAATTCGGTATGGTGCCTCGAAATTACCTATAGCCCCAAGTAGATTGCAGAAATCGGTCGTGGCTCGGAACTCGTGACCGAATGGCAGCGAGCCTGTGGCAAATAATCGCTCGTGCGGCCGAAAGGAACGGCGGATGGGCACCGTGATCGGGAGGACCCTGCCCTTGGCCGCCGCGATCGCGGTGAGTCCACTGCCGCTGATCGTGGCGGTGCTGATGCTGGTGTCGGGGCAGGCGCGGGCGAAGAGCAGTGGATACCTGCTCGGCCGGATCTGCGGGTTCGCGGTGCTCGTCACCGCGGTGGCCTGGCTGATCGGCGCGTCCGCGGGCCGGCATCTGCATCCCCATCACGCCTCGACCGCGACCTCGCTCGTACGCCTCTTCGGCGGGATCGGGTTGCTCGGTGTCGCGGCGTGGTTCGGGTTCCAGCGCGGGCGCGGGGAGGTGAAGCCGCGGAAACTGTGGGACCGAGTCGACCGCGTGACTCCGGCGGGCGCCTTCGGGCTCGGTGTGGCGCTCGTCGTCGTCGACGTCAGCACCCTCGTCCCCGCCGTCATGGGCGGGCTCGACATCGCCGAGGCGCGGCTGCCGGCGCCGAGAGCGGTGGGCGCCGGTGCGATCTTCCTCGTGATCGCGCTGGCCTCGTGCATCGCGCCGGTCGTCGCCTACCTGGTCGCGGGCGAGCGGCTCGATCAACCCCTGGCCGCCACCAAAACCTGGCTGGTCGCCAACGACCGAACCGTGATGATGGTGCTGCTGCTGCTCGTGGGAACGATGCTGATCGGCCGAGCCATCGAAGCCCTGACCTCCGGATAGCCGCGGCGGTTCAGCGGTGGCACCCCGGTGATGTAGATCACTGTCGCGGGTTGTTATGCGACGGGCTCGACGGGCGTCTTGTGTGCGTCCACGCAACGAAGGGGGGCTCGGCGACGGTGGCGGATTTCGTCTCGCCCGGCGCCGGTCGGCCTCCTCTGTCCGAAGGAAAAGCCATGCGTATCACCATCTTCGGGGCCAACGGTCCCACCGGTCGCCAGCTCACCGCGCAGTCGCTGGCCGCCGGACATCAGGTCGCGGCGGTGACGCGGCGGCCGGGCGAATTCCCGCTGCGCCATGAGCGGCTCGACGTGATCGGCGCCGATGTGCTCGACCCGGCCGCGGTCGAGACGGCGGTGAAGGGGTGCGAGGCGGTGCTGTCCGCGCTCGGGGTGCCGCCGAGCAAGGAACCGATCACCACGTATTCCGAGGGCGTGTCGAACATCGTGACGGCGATGCGGCGGCACGGGGTGAGCCGGATCGTGGTGGTGAGTTCGGCCGGCGTCGATCCGCGCCCCTACAGCGAGGGCGGCTTCCTCTTCAATCGGCTGCTGGTGCCGTATGTGACGCGGGTGGCGGGCAAGACGCTCTACGACGATATGCGGCGGATGGAAGCACTGCTGCGCGACAGCGATCGGGAGTGGACCGTGGTGCGTCCGAGCGGACTCTACGACCGCCCGGACGTCACCGACTACACGATGGTCGAGGACTACGCCGACGGGATCTTCACCGCCCGAAGCGATCTGGCCGCGAGCATGCTCGCCGCCGTGACCGAGGGCCGTTTCGTCCGCGCCGCGGCCGGTGTGATCACCACCGATTCCGGTAACCCCACCCTGCTGCGATGGATCCGGCAGCAGGCGAGCGGCGCCCACTGAATCACACCGCATCAGGTATGGAAATTTCATTCTCGATATTGGAGAATCCGATTAGCAAGTGAGCGATCGCTCGGCGCGGGTGGTCGGGAATCCGGCATCGGGCATCGGTGTGCCCGAGTGGCAATGAACGAGGTGCGTTATGGCTGGGCGGGTAGAGGGCAAGGTCGCCTTCATCACTGGTGCGGCACGCGGCCAGGGGCGAAGTCATGCGGTGCGGCTCGCGGAGGAGGGCGCCGACATCATCGCCGTCGACGTCTGTAAACCGGTGAGCGGTACCGATCTGATCCCGGCTTCGACCCCGGCCGATCTGGCCGAGACGGTGGAGCTGGTCAAGGGTCTCGGTCGGCGCATCGTCACCGCCGAGGTCGACGTCCGCGATTTCGACGCGTTGAAGGCCGCCGTGGACAACGGGGTCGAGCAGCTGGGCCGGCTCGACATCATCGTGGCGAACGCCGGGATCGGCAACGGGGGTGCGACCCTGGCCGAAACCAGTGAGCAGGACTGGAACACGATGATCGGCATCAATCTGGAAGGCGTCTGGAAGACCGTGAAAGCCGGTGTGCCGCATCTGATTTCCGGCGGCAACGGCGGCTCGATCATCCTCACCAGTTCGGTGGGCGGACTCAAGGCCTACCCGAACACCGGGCATTACGTCGCCGCCAAACACGGCGTGGTCGGCCTGATGCGGACCTTCGCGGTCGAGCTGGGCGCGAATTCGATCCGGGTCAATTCGGTCCATCCGACCAACGTGAACACTCCGATGTTCATGAACGAGGGAACGATGAAGATGTTCCGCCCGGATCTGGAGAATCCGGGCGTCGAGGATTTCGAACCGGTGGCGAAGTTCATGCACGTCCTGCCGGTCGGCTGGGTCGAGCCGGTGGATATCAGCAATGCGGTGCTGTTCCTCGCCTCGGACGAATCGCGCTACATCACCGGCCTGCCGGTGACCGTCGACGCGGGCAGCATGCTCAAGTAGGCGTGCCGGCGAGTACGGCCACACCCGTCCGCCCGCCGTCGACGTCCACGACGGTGCCGTGCACGAACGATGCCTCGTCGGAGGCCAGGAAGACCGCGGCCGCCGCGATGTCCTCGGCGGTTCCGGCCCTTCCGGCGGGCGTGCCGTGCATCATGGCGCCGGCGGCGGGGTCACGCTCCGGCGGCAGCACGACGCCGGGCGAAATGGCGTTGACGCGAACGCCTTTCGGGCCGAACTCCGCCGACCACGCCCGCGTGAGGGTTTCCACCGCTCCCTTCGTCGAGGCGTAGAGGGCGCCGACGGGCACGCTCAGCCGCGCCACCCACGAGCCGAGATTCACGATCACGCCGCCACCCGCCTCGACCATCGCCGGAGCCACCGCCTGGGTGAGGAAGAACGGCGCCTTGACGTTGACGGCGTAGACGCGGTCGAACATCTGCTCGTCGGCGGTCGTCGTGGTCGCCGGCGGAAAGATCCCGGCATTGTTGACCAAAATGTCGATGCGCCCACCGAGCGCTCGGGTGGCCGCATCGGCGAGCGCACGGGCGGAGGCCGCACTGCCGTCGAGGTCGGCGTGCACATAGTCGGCGCGGCCGCCGCCCGCGCGGATCTCGGCGACGACCGCGGCACCGCGCTCGTCGTCGCGGCCGGAGACGACGACATGCGCCCCCGCCGCGGCGTAGGCCACCGCGATGGCGCGTCCGATATTGCTGGTGGAACCCGTGATGAGGGCTGTTCGGCCCGAGAGTCGTGACATGAGACCGAAGCTACGAGCGATTTTTTGGACCAGCAAGTCCAAAGTTGCCCCGGGCGAAGTCGGCTAGGCCCCGCCGAAACCCCGGTACGGGCTCAGGGGGATCACGGTGAATTCGGAGACTCCGGCCGCGGCCATGGGCAGTTCCGCGACGATCGCGTTCGCCTGTTCGGCATCGGCCGCCTCGATCGTGAAGCAGGCGCCGGCGATATCGCCGCGCAACCAGATCTGGCGGACGACGCCGTCGAGATAGAGCTTGCGGACGTGCTCGGTCTCGGCCGGTAGTACTTTCTCGAAATCCGCGTCGGTGAACGATTCGGTGCGGCGCCGGGAAAGAACCATGAATTGCACTGTGCCTCCTGGTGTTCAGCGGTTCGGACGACCATTCTCTCGCCTCGGTGCCGCGGCATCCGGCGTCGTCGCTTCCCATCAGTTGGGCGAGAGAATGTGACAACTCTTCACTCACCGTTGACCGTCGATGTCCGGCTGCCTACAGTGATCGGAACCGGCTCGGTGCGGCTCGGCCCTCGGATCGAGGCCGCCGCGGTCGAAACCCGCTGTCGCGCACGGAGGTACGAATGAACGACGCTCGTCGGTTCGTGGTGATCGGCGGTGGTCTGGCCGGGCTGGCGTCGGCCGTCTGGCTGGCCGAGGCCGGGAAGCGGGTGACGTTGCTGGAGCGCCGGGCCCGGCTCGGTGGCCGTACCCAGGCGATGACGGTCGCCGAGGTCGGTGATACGCCCGACAACGGTCAGCACGTGATCGCCAGCGGCTACCACCACCTCTTCCGGTATCTGGCGAGCATCGGCACCGAGAAATATCTGGAATTTCCCACCGGGGGAACGCTGCGCTGGCCGGGCGGACGCGCAACGGCGTTGCACACCAGGGGTATTCGGGCCTTCGGTACACTGCTGGGCGCACATCCGGATGCCGGGTTCGGCGAGCGGCTGGCCGCGGCGCGGGCGACGATGCGGTTGGGGCTGCAGTGTCTGTTCCAGCCCGCGGATCTGGCCGACATCACCACCGAGCAGTGGTTCGAGCGCATCGGTATGCCCGCGAAAGCGCGTGAGGCGCTGTGGGATTGGCTGGCGCTGGGCATCGCCGCCGAGCCGGTGCAGCGGGAGTGCGCGAAGGTCTTCGCCGATGTGCTGGCCACCGGCATCCGGCTGGGAGTGCGGGATCGGCGTGCGGTCACCATCGGTTATCCGACCGTCGACCTCGATACGCTCTACATCACCGGTGCGGAGGAGGTGTTCCGCCGCCACGGAGTCGAGGTCCGCTATCGCGCGGTGGCGGACCGGATCCGGATCGTGGACGGCGCGGTGACCGGTGTCGATCTGGTGGACGGCACCACGGTCCCGGCCGATGCCGTGATCTGTGCGGTACCCAATTCCCGGATCCACGGCCTGCTCGACGATCTCCCCGAACACGCCGAAATCTACGCCGCGGCAGACAAATTGGGTGCTACGCCGATCGTCAGCACCAATCTGTATCTGGACCGGCCGCTCGGCACCCGCAGTGCGATGGAGGCGATCATCGGCGGGACGGGAGTGATCGACGAGGTGTTCGACCGCCAGCGCATGCACGGCCGCGAACCGAACGGCACCTGGCTGTACTGCCTGACCACCAGCGGCGCCTACGAACAGATCCACAAGAGCAGCGACGACATCATCGACGAGCAGATGGACCTGCTGCGCCGCTACTACCCCGAGGCGGCCGATGCGCGGGTGGTGCACGGCCACGTGGTCAAGATGCCGAAGGCGACCTTCTCCCAGGCCCTCGGCACCGACGGCCTGCGACCCGATCAGCGCACCTCGGTGCCCACTCTCATGCTGGCCGGGGACTGGACCAGCACCGACTGGTCGGCCACCATGGAAAGCGCTGTTCAGAGCGCCTCCAAGGCGGTGGCGGCGCTGCTGCGACTGCCGCCGCTCTAGCGAGTTCGCGGCCCGCGAAGCGGCTCCAGGAACGCCCGGGCGAGCTCGAGGTGGTCGGGCGTCAAACCGGTGTGGCGATCGACCGGGACGAGCAGGGTCGGGGCTACGGTGGCGGTGCGGCGCTCGGCCCAGCCCTGGTCGGCGTGCTGGAATTCGTCGTCGAACCAGCACAGCGGCCGGCGTCCGGCCCAGCGGTCGATGGTCGGAAGCTTGCCGTGGTGGCCCTCGCGATGCCGAATTCCGGTGTCCTCGAAGATGATCACCTCCAGCGGCGGCAGGCCGAGGACGGGACCGAGGACCGTATTCGCCGCATATTCCCACGCGGTCGCCCACACCAGTTCGGCATCGGTGATCTCGGCCAGTTCCAGCAGCCGCGAGCCGACGGCCGCGTCGAGCAGCACCTGCTGATCGATGGGCGGAATCGCGGGAATGATGCTGTGCTGCAACACATAAGGTCGGTAGCCGTGCGGGGGTGGGTGCGTGGCCCGGGGGTAGGGATTGAGGGGGCCGTCGACATCGAGCAGGATCGCGGCCCGTGATGTTTCGGTCATGACGCCCCCCGTTCGCTCATCCCAGGCTACGACGGCACCTGCGGATGAGTCCGCCACTCGCGGCAACGGTTTCGTGTCGACCCGATAACCGGGGCGAACGCACCGAAAATCGCCTCGGGAACCGCCCCGGCGGGCCGTCTGCGACGCGCCGAGCGACACGCGAGCAATCCCGTTAAATTTACGCCAGACCTGCATTCTCGACGGCACACGTTCGGTTATCGTTCATCTCACTGTCCGATGCTGCTGCCGGCGCGCCAGGACTGGTCGTCGATCCGGAGCGTTGTGGGCCGGTGTGACGATCGTTGGGCGTTACCGGAGTCCGTCCCGAAAGATCGAGGGAACGTGCCTGCACCCGTCATCCTGACCGGCCGCCACGTGCGGCTGGAACCTTTGGCACCGCACCATGTTCCGGGGCTCGCCGAGGCGGGCGCCGAGGATCGCGATGCGTTCGCGTTCACCCCCGTACCGCACGGCCGGGCCGAGGCCGCGGACTACGTCGCACAGGCCGCGGCGGCGCACGCCGTCGGTTCGGCGTTGGCCTTCGCGGTCGTCGCGACGGCCGACAACCGGGTACTGGGCTCGACGCGCTTCAACCGCTTCGACTACTGGCAGGGGCCGCTGGTGTGGCCGATCGTGCACGGTATGCCGACCGGAGATCCGCTGCTCGCGGTGCCCGACGCCGCCGAGATCGGCAATACCTGGCTCTGCTCGCAGGCGCGCGGCGCCGGTATCAATCTGGAATCGAAATTGTTGCTGCTCGAGCACGCCTTCGACGTGTGGCGGGTCCGCCGGATCGCGCTGCGCGCCGATGTGCGAAATATGCGCTCGCGCATGGCGATCGAGCGGTTGGGGGCGACCAGCGACGGCGTCCGCCGGGCGCATTCGCGCGGTCTGGACGGAACCGTGCGCAGTACCGCGTTCTATTCCATCCTGGACGAGGAATGGCCGGCGGTGCGCCGGCGCATCGACTCGGAGCTGGCCGGTCTGCCCCGGTTGCTGAACGCCTGATCGCACCCCGGAAGCAACCGGATAACGAATTCCGGATATCGCGTCGTGCCCCCGGCTCCTATAATTCATGGCACAACGGTCGGACGTCGAGGAGATCGGTCCGAGTCGGGTAACTCGGCGGCCGGCGCATGCTTCGGACCTTGTACCAGCGCGTTCGCGGAGGGTCGATCGCCCTCCCCTCCAGGAGACCGCATGTCCGACCGGATCCCCACGCCCCCGTCCACCCCCGCCGCGCCGCGAGCGCACGATCGATCCCATACGCGGATATGCCTGACCGATGCCGCCCATACCGGCCCGATGGTGAGTCTGTTCCTGGTGCCCGAGCCGCGGGTGCGGGGCGCCTCCATGCTGCATCTGCTCGAACAGGTTCCGGTGCGTGATGTGCCGGCGGCGGATCCCGAGCTGACCGCCGCCCTGGAAGCGCCCAGCCTGCCCGGTGCGGCAATCCGGTTGCTGCCCTGCGTTTCTCGACGCTCCGATACCTCGGTGATGCGCCATATCTTCCATGATCACTACATCGCCGACGGGCCGATGGGCCTCGACGTGTGCGATCCGGAGGAGATGGCGCGACTGGCCGCACTGCCCGAACGTGCCATCGGTCCGCGCCGCATCGACGATTTCGCCGACTACTCCGTGCGGCAGGCGATGCTGGCGGTCTTCCGCTATTTCGGTGTGGACCAACGGATTCCGCTGATGTACCACGGCTACGCCGACCCGGGCGGCCGCTGGCTGGCGGTGCGCACGGCACTCGCCTGATCTCAGCCCGCGGTGACGAATCCCTGCCGGATCAGCCAATCGCGCGCGACGGTGGCCGGTTCGGCGCCGTCGACGTCGACCTTGCGGTTCAACTCGGTGATCGTCTCGTTGGTGAGCAGCGGGGAGATCGGCGCCATGACCTGCGCCACCTGGGGATGCGCGTCGGCGAACGATTTCCGCATCACCAGTGCCGCATTGTATTTGGGGAAGAAGTTCAGATCGTCGGCGAGCTGTACCAGATTCAGTGCTTTGGTGCGGCCGTCGGTCGCGGTGACGTCGCCGAATTGACAGGTCCCGTTCGCCGTGGCCGAGTACACGAGCGAATCCTGCATGATCTGCTTGTGCACCTTGCCGAGGTCGATACCGTAACTGCGGGCCAGACCCGGAAATCCGTCCTGCCGGACGCTGAATTCGGTACCGAGGCAGGTCGATCCGGTGCTCGGATCGGTATTCACCAGACGGGCATAGTCGGAAATCGTCTTCGCGCCGGTGCGGGCGGCACTGTCCGCATTGGTGACCATGGTGTAGGTGTTGTTCATCGGCGCCGGATCGGCCCACACCACGCCGTGTTGTGCGAGATCCGTATCGCGCACCGCCTCGAATTGCCGGGTGGAGTCCGGAATCGGTGTCTCGTTACCCAGATAATTGATCCATCCGGTCCCGGTGTAGTCGTAGGCGACATCCACCTGTCCGTGCAATTGCGCATCGCGCAGGCTGTTGGATCCGGTGATATTGGTGAGGTCACGGACCTGAGCTCCGGCCGCTGTGAGCGCGAATTCGATGAGGTAGCCGAGGATGTTCTGTTCGGTGAAATCCTTGGAGCCCACGGTGATCTGCACACCGTCGAGGGCGGGAATCGGCTCGATACTGCCCGGCCCGACCGGCAGCGGGATGGCGCCCCCGGCCTCGAGACCGCAGGCGGCGACCACGGCGACCAGTAGCGTCGCCGCCGCGGTGGCCGCGCTGCGTCCGAGGTGCCGTGCTCGCCGCTTCATCGCAGCCCCCGCGGTCCGAGGAATTGTTCGGCCAGCGCCCCCAGCCAGTCGACGAGCAGTGCGAGGGCCACCGCGAGAATCGCTCCCACCCACAGCGTCACGTTGTCGCGCAGTTTGTAGCCGGTGTCGATCAGAATGCCCAGACCGCCGGCGCTGACCAGGAACGACAGCGTGGCCGTGCCGACGGCCAGCACCAGCGAGGTGCGCAGCCCGGCCAGGATGTAGGGCACCGCGAGCGGGAATTCGATCCGGCGCAGTACCGTCATCGCCGACATGCCCTGTCCTCGTCCGGCGTCGACGAGTGCGGGATCGACCTGCTGATATCCCAGAATCGTATTGCGCAGCACCGGAAGTAGCGCGTAGAAGGCGATCGGCGCGACACCCACCCAGAAGCCGGTCTGCTCGGTCCACAGATAGGTGAGCACGATCAGGCCGATCGCCGGCGCCGCCGCACCGATATTGGCGATGCCGACGAACAGGGGAGTGAGGCGCCGGTAGCGTGGCCGAGTCAGCAACGTGCCCAACGGAACCGACACCACGACGACGATCAGCACCACGGTCGCGGTGATCGCCACATGCTGGCGGACCACGGTGCCGATCGTGGTGGGATTGATACTGGCCTGCTGCGTCGCGGTGAGGGTGCGGTCGAAGGCCCACACCAGCACGCCGGCCGCGAGGGCCACGGCCAGCACCGGCTGGGCGAACAACCGGATCCGGTCGGCGCGGCGCTCGTGTCGCTGAACGGGACTCATGGCCGGTCGCCCGAATTCGCCGCGGCCGCTTCGTGTTCGGCGCGGGTGCGCGACAGGTGTGCGACCAGGGTGTCGATCGCGACCAGGCCTGCGTATTCACCGCGCGGCCCGGTCACGACGGCATTGGCGGTACTTTCGGCCAGCAGCGTCTCGAGTGCCGCCTGCAGCGTCGAATCCGCCGTGACCGTGCCGGTCACCGGAACGCCGGCGTCGTGTAGCGAGCGTGCCTGCGCCAGTTGCGGTTCCGATACCCAGCGCAGCGGCCGGCGGTCGGAGTCGAGGATCAGCCCCCACTTCCACTCCTGAGCGGCGAGCGCCGCGCGCAGCGTGTCGACCGGATCGTCCTGCGCGGCCGTGACGCAGCTGCCCAGTTCCACATCGGCGACCCGGACCAGCGTGAGCTGTTTGAGTGCGGCGTCGGCGCCGACGAAACCGGCGACCGTCTCGTCGGCGGGCCCGGCGAGGATCGCGGCCGGGGTGTCGTACTGGAGGACGCGGGAATTGTTGCCGAGCACCGCTATTCGGTCTCCGAGCTTGACGGCCTCGTTGAAATCGTGGGTGACGAAGACGATCGTCTTGTGTAGTTCGGTCTGCAGCCGCAGCAGTTCGTCCTGCAGCAGTCCGCGGGTGATGGGGTCGACCGCGCCGAACGGCTCGTCCATCAGCAGTACCGGCGGATCGGCCGCGAGCGCGCGGGCGACACCGACTCGCTGCTGCTGGCCGCCGGACAGTTGGCGCGGATAGCGGCCGCGGAACGTCTCGGGGTCGAGTCCCACGAGATTCAGCATCTCGTCGACGCGCGCCCGGACCCGGCCACGATCCCAGCCGAGCAGTCCCGGAACCGTGGCGATGTTGCGGGCCACCGTCATATGCGGAAACAGGCCGGCCTGCTGAATCGAATAGCCGATCCGGCGCCGTAACCGGTCCGGGTTCACCGCGGTCACGTCCCGCCCGGCGATGGTGATGGTGCCGGAGGTCGGTTCGATCAGGCGGTTGATCATCCGCATCGTGGTCGTCTTACCGCAGCCCGAGGGGCCGACGAACACCACGATCTCACCCGCCGGAATCGTCAGCGAGATCCGGTCCACCGCCGGATCACGTTGGCCCGGATAGTGTTTGGTCACCGCGTCGAGCACGATCTCCGCGGGTTCGTGGTCGGTGCGGTCGGCGGTCGCGGTATCAGTCACGGATTCCCCTCGAGGTGGTGAGCCGGCCGATGCCCACGAGGACGGCATCGAGCAGCAGGGCCAGCACGATGATCAGCACCGTGCCGGACAGTGCTTGCGGGACGGCGGTCGGACTGCCCAGCCGGGCCAGGCCGGTGAAGATCAGATTGCCCAGACCCGGCCCCTTCGCATAGGCGGCCATCGCCAGAATGCCCATGCTCATCTGGGTGCTGATCCGCATTCCGGCCAGAATCGACGGCCACGCCAGCGGCATTTCGATCCGGGCGAGGATCCGGGCGCGGTTCATGCCGACCCCGCGCGCGGCGTCCGAGACCGCCGGATTCACCGATGCCAGCCCGATGATCGTGTTGCGCAGAATCGGCAGCAGCGCGTACAGCACCAGCGCGGTGACCGTCGGCCGCACGCCGAGGCCCAGCACGGGAATGAGCAGTCCCAGCAGCGCGAACGAGGGCACGGTGAGGACGATGCTCGCCGCCGCGGTGGCCGCCGCCGAACCCCACGGGCTGCGATAGACGACGACACCCAGGCACACCGCCACCGCGGTCGCGATCAGCACGGACTGCACGACGGCCGAAACATGCAGATAGGAATCGGTGAGCAGTTGTCTGCGATGGTCCACCAGAAAGGTCCACAGAGTATCCAGGGCGATGACCTCCCAGAGCTCGGCGGCGTCCGAGCAGTCTATCGATCCCGCGGCGCGGGCGCAGGAAACGAGCGAGACCGGCGTGTGTGTACCGGCGCCGGAGGCGGCGGAACCCTGACGGTCCCTCGTACGTCCTATACCTCAGGAGGCCGATTTCCGGTCGGGGACGGAGGGATTCATGAGTGCCACAGGTGCTCGAAGGCTCGGGCGTACTCGATGGGTGTTGTCGGCGGCGCTGGTGGTGATCGGCGCGCTGGCAGCGGGAGTCGTGGTGGCTCCGCCCTGGTGGCACGATCGCACCGCCGCCATCGCCGGGCAGCGGCTCGACGATTTCCCGGATATCGATGTGAGCGCGCTGGATTCGGATCGCGGTCGCATCGTCGCGGTCCTGCGCACGGAATACGCACACCCCGGCGACGGACCCAAATACGCACAGGGCGCGGATGAGCCGTGGTGTGCCGATTTCGTCAGCTGGACCATGCGTCAGGCCGGCCGGCCGCTGTCCAATCCGAATTCCGGATCGTGGCGGATTCCCGGTGTGGCGACGCTGCAGGAGTATTTCGAAGCGAACGGCCGATTCTCGGCGCTGGGTTCCGGATATTCGCCGCGCCCGGGCGATGTGGTGATCTATGCGCCCGGCAGTCCGTTCGGACAGCACACGAATATCGTGCTGGCGGCCGGTGACCACACTCTGACCACGATCGGCGGTAACGAGCGCGGTTCGCTGCGCATTCACCGTTACGACCCGGCGGCGGTTGGCGGTATCGTCGGGTTCGGCCAGATGTGAAACGTTTTCGTCCACCGTTGGGCGATCGACGGGGATCTGCGTGCAGGTGATCGGTGGAGGAGTGGGAGCAGATGGCAGAGCCCGGCGCGCACGACGAGACCGAATGGATGGACTACTCCGACTTCGGTGAACGTTTCGTGGTGCACGCGGTCAACCGGGATCGGATCGAGGCCGCGGTGTCCGGGATGGCCGGACGGGGAATGAGTATCGGGCCGTTCTCGATCGGTCCGGCGGGGCTGGCCGGGCTGGTGGCGGAGGGCAAGGTCGGCAAGCCGGTGATCGCCCGCAGCGAACCGCATGTCACCTTCGAGGTCCGGGTGCCGGTGTCGATGCACCTCACGGTGACTCTCGGTGGGCAGCAGTTCCGGATCGAAGCCACCGTCGAGATCGACCTCACCCTGCACGCGCGAACTGCCGATCCGCTGCTGATCGTCATCGACATTCCGCGGGTGCGCTCGCGCGACGTGAGTTTCGCCGTCCGCGCGGAGGCGGTCGGCGCCGCCGTCGACGTACTGCTCGACCCGATCGCCACTCTGGTTCAGCGTGAGGTCGCGAGCCGGCTCAACGCCATGCTCGCCGATCCCGCTGCTCGACGCGGCCGGGTGTTCGACATCGAGGCGATCATGAACGGCACGCGTTCGGAGCATGTGCTGCGCACGGACTTCGAATGGATCGACTACGCCGAGTTCGGCCGGCGTTTCTTCCCGCTCATCGTCACCCCGGATCGGGTCCGCGACGTGGTGGAAGGTCTGGCCGGTCGCGCGGTCGAAGTGGGTCCGCTGCGTACCGGGCCCGGTGAGGCGGCGACGGTCGAGGTGCAGGGGGCCGTGCGGATGCCGCGGCTGGCCCGGCGGGACGGCGACCATCCGGTGTCGTTCGATCTGACCATTCCGGTCGGGCTCGACATCACCGTCGACGTGCTCAAGGCGAATCGCTATCGCGCCGAGGTGGAGGTGGGGTTGCTCCTGGTGGCGCGGGCGGGTGAACCGCTGCTCATCGTGATCGATGTGACCCCGCCGCGCAGCGCGGATGTCGCCGTCGAACTGCAGGCCGAGGGATGGCGCGCGAAGGTGCTGGGGTCGGTCGGCAAGATCCGCCGCCAGATCGCCGCGCAGGTCGCCCAGGTCATTCGTGCGGAACTGGCCGATCCTCGGGGCCGCACCATCGACGTCGCCGGCCGGATCGATGCGGCCACCTCCTGACACCTGTTACTTGTGGTGTTCATGTGACCGGATTGGCCTAGCGGTTCATATGTGCATGTGGTGAAATGAGTCCACGTTCGAGGCTTCCGGCGCGTGGATGACAGCAGTGTTGTCGTCGGGGAAGGCGCGCCGGACACGCTTGCATTTCCACCGGTCCGCGGGGTGGCCGGCATCAGGTGAGATCTCTATATCGCTGCAGCGCGAAGGAGTTTTCGATGCGTTCCGTTCCGATGACCCGCCGCACCTTGTTCGGATATGCCGGTGCCGCCGCGACCGCAGCCGGTCTGGCCGCGCTCGCACCCGCCGTCCTCGCGCCGACCGCCTCCGCCGACAACGTGCTCGGCACCCTGCTCGACTATGCCGGCGGCGTGCCCGACGCGGCGGCGATCCGCGCCGCGGGACATGCCGGCGCGATTCGCTATGTCTCCGACCGGCGCCCGGGCGCGGAATGGATGGTGGGAAAGCCGTTGCGCGCGAGCGAGGTCGACGCGCTGCACGCGGCCGGGCTCACCGTGGTGTCGTGCTACCAGTTCGGCAAGGGTGCCACCGCGGATTGGAAGGGCGGGCTCGAGGCCGGCAAGCGTCACGCCGACCGCGGTCTGCAGTTGCACCGCGAGGCCGGCGGCCCGGACGGGGTGCCGATCTACGCCTCCATCGACGACAATCCGACGCCGGTCGATTTCGCCACCCTCATCGCGCCGTACCTCGAGGGCTGGAAATCGGTGCTCGGCAACGAGAATGTCGGCGTCTACGCCAATGCGCCGACCATCGAACTGGCCAAGGTCGCCGACCTGGGTTCCTGGTACTGGCAACACAATTGGGGGACGCCGAAGGGGTTCGTGCACCCGGCAGCGAATCTGCATCAGGTCGAGATCGACGATCGCACGGTCGACGGGGTGGGAGTGGATGTGAACAACATCCTCACCGCGCAGTACGGGCAGTGGTGATCACCAGCGCGCGGTGAATCGGCAGCTACCTACGTTTGGCAGTGGCAGGTGGGGTCGGCGAGCAGATCGGGTTCGTCCGGGACGACCGTCAGTGCCGGGCGCGCCTCGGGTGCGTCGCGCACACCCATCCACGACAGCAGCGACCATCGCGACAGGCCCGAGAACGCCGAGCCGAGGCTGAAGAACGAGCCCACCGAACCGACCGACAGCACCGATCCGACGCTGCCGATCGACAAAACGGAGTAGGCCGAGCCGATCGAGAGGATCGACCGTTCGGATCGGAACGACAGGATCGAGCGATGCGATCGGGTGGACAACACCGATCGGTAGGAGCGTCGCGACATCACCGAATGCCCGGCTTTCCCACGCCGGCCGCGGGGGACGGCGCCGGTGTCCGACGTGACGGGTGCAGACCGTTCGAGCTGATCGACAGTCGACATACCTAGCGGTCTACCACAGTCGGGGACATCCCACGACGCATTGACAGCAAACGGCCCGGAGTGTCGCCTTCGCGACATCTCCGGGCCGTCGGGAGCTCGAGATCAGTTCTGCGGGCGTACCGCTGCGGGCTGCTGCACCGCGTGCGCGGCGGGCACCGTGCCGGCCGGGTTCACCGGAGCCGCGGCCTGGGCGGGGCCCGACGCCACCGTGAACAGGCCCAGCGTGGGCAGGAACGAGCAGGTGATCGGCGCCTGATCGGCGGCCGGCTGGGTGGTCAGGGAACCCGCGATCACCGAGACGACGCGACCCGGGCCGGTGTCCACGATGGCCGACAGGGTGGCCGGACCGTCGGGGTTGATGTGCGCCTCGTCGGTCAGCGCCACGGTGCCGCCGCGGTGGTTGTCCAGGTTGTACCACTGGACCGTCATCGGCGGATTCTGCTGCGGCGTCAGACCTTTGGTGCCCAGCGCGGTGAACACGAAGCCGGCCTGACCGGCGGCCGGTCCGGGCGGGGGCAGTTCGGCCGGACCCGGAACCGCGAGCGCGGTGCCGACCGAGTCGGAGCCGGGGCCGATGCAGTCCTTGCCGATGGTCGGGTACAGGAACTGCGCGATGGCAGGACCGTTCTTCGGGATCTCGGGACCGCCGCCACCGCTGCCGTTGAGGAAGGCGACGATGGCCTGCAACGTCTGCTTGACCTGCGGCGGCAGATTGGACTGCTCGAGTAGCTGGATCGCCTGATCGAGAATGGTCTGAGCGCCCGGCGAGGCGATGTTGCCCGCCTGGGCGGCAGCGCCGACGATGGCCGGAGCCAGCGATGCGATCGCGTCGACCGGAACGCCCTCCGGGACCAGCGGAACATCAACGGCCTGGGCCTTCGGTGCCGGTTCGGCAACCGCGATCGTCGACGCGGCGAGTGTCGCGCCGGCTGTCAGGGCCAGCACGGACAATGCGAACCGCGTTCCTCTGGTGCGAAGCACTGGTGTTGCCGTCCTTAACCTCGGGGTTACCTCGTCATGTGATGCGAGAACATCGTGCGATGCGGGCATCGCTTCGCGACACTCTAAAGACAGTGCCGCCGTGTTGTACAGCCATGGGTGTGATCTTGCCTGCACCGCTCGGCAATTCCGATCACCCCGCACGGCGCGTTATCAGAACATAACCTGTATCTTTGGCCTCCGCTTCGCTTCGGCGGGGTCTCGGCCCCCTGGGCCTCGATTTTTCCCTCCTCCGCTCAGTCCAAGATCGAGGCGGGCCGAGACCTGCTGAGGGTGGACACGTCGTCGACGTATGCCCGGGGCTACGCACGCCGGGAAGCGAGGGCAGAATTACAGCCCGTGACCCGACACCTCCGTTTGGCCGACATCCGCGTGGCCGGGGCTGTTCTGGCCGTATCGGTCGTGGCCCGTCTGGTGCTGATGTTCGTGCTTCCACACGGGCTCGACGTGGTCGACCTGCGCGTATACGTCGAGGGCGCGGCCAATTTGGGCAGTGGGCATCTCTACGACTTCGTCTATGCCGACAAGACTCCGAATTTCCCGCTTCCGTTCACCTATCCGCCGTTCGCCGCGGTGGTGTTCTATCCGCTGCATTTCCTGCCGTTCGGGCTGGTGACGCTGCTGTGGTTCGGGTTGATCGTGGTGGCGCTGTACGCGTCGGTGCGGATCGCTTTCGCGCTCTTGCCGGGTTCGGCGGCGGAGTCGGATCGGCGGGCGGCGGCGATGCTGTGGACCGCGCTGGGGCTGTGGCTGGAGCCGACGCGGACGACGCTGGACTACGGACAGGTGAATGTGTTCCTGCTCCTGGCCGGGCTGGCGGCGGCGTACTCCGCCCGTTGGTGGCTGTCGGGGCTGCTGGTGGGTGTGGCCGCGGGCGTCAAGCTGACGCCGGGGATCACCGGTTTGTATTTCCTGGCGCAGCGGCGGTGGGCGGCCGCGGTGTGGTCGGCAGTGGTGTTCGCGGCGACGATCGGAGTGAGTTATCTGATCTCGCCGTCGGAGACCCGGACCTATTTCGGGCCGCTGATCGGTGACGCCAACCGCATCGGCCCGGTCGGTTCGGTGGTCAACCAGTCGCTGCGCGGGGCGCTGAGCCGCATTCTCGGCCACGACGCGGGAGCGCCCTGGTATGTGGCGGGGCACCGCATCCCGTTCGGGCCGTGGTGGCTGGGTGCGGTGCTGCTGACCGTGGTGCTGGCCTGGTTCGCTTGGCGCGCGGTCGATTTCGGCGATCGGCTCGGAGTGCTGCTGGTGGTGCAGCTGTTCGGGCTGATGGTGTCGCCGATCTCCTGGTCGCACCACTGGGTGTGGTTGCTGCCGCTGATGATGTGGCTGGTGCACGGTCCGCTGCGTTCGATCGCGGGGGCGCGGGTGGTGGCCGGATTCTGGCTGGTGACCACGCTGGTCGGCATCCCGTGGATCCTGACCTTCTTCCAGCCGACGATCTGGGAGATCTCCCGCCCGGCGGTCCTGGCCTGGCTGGGTGCGATCTACGTTTTCGGCGTGGTCGCGACCTATCTGTGGATCATCTGGGCGGGCGCGCAGCGCGGGCGGCCGGGCACACCGGTGCCGGCGCCCGCGGTCGCGGCGGGTTCGGTGGCGGGTTAGGCCGGTTCAGCTCTGATCGGCGAGGCGGTCGATCTGGCCGGCCAGCGCGAGATCCTTGCGGGTGATGCCGCCCTCGGAGTGGGTGGAGAGGGTGAAGGTGACCCGCCGCCACCGGATATCGATATCGGGGTGGTGGTTGACCTTCTCGGCGGATTCGGCCACTCGTCGCACCAGTTCGATGCCGGCCATGAAGGACGGGGCCTCGACGGTTCGGGAGATGCTGCTGCCGGTGTGGGTCCAGGCGGGTAGTTCGCGCAACCCAGTGGCGATCTCGCTGTCGGAGAGCAATGGGGTACTCATACTTTCGGTTCTACCCCAGCGGTCGCGGCTCAGGCCGCACGCGCGAGTTTGAGAGCCTTTTTGAGATCTTTGCCCTTGACCCCGGCGGCCTGGCACTTCTTCATTTTCGAGACCACGACAGGGCATTTCAGGCAGCGCTTCTTCTTGCGGCAGCACTTTTTCTTCGGTGTGAGGTGTGCGACCTCCTTGGCCTTCACCTTGCCCATGCGGCCCAGGGTAACCAACCATGATGCCGGAAACGGTGGCCGACCGGGTTTCGGTACTGTGTAGCTGGCCGCATGTCCGGTGAGATCAGTCCACCTGCCTTGTTCGGACCCGCTACGGCGCGGGTCGGCCGCAACCCATTCATTCAGCAGGAGGATTCAACGTGTCGTCTGTCGAGTTCCGCAATGTCGCCATTGTGGCTCATGTCGACCACGGCAAGACGACGCTGGTCGATGCCATGTTGCGGCAGTCCGGTGCCTTCGCCGAGCGTGCCGAGCCGGTCGACCGGGTGATGGACTCCGGTGATCTGGAGCGCGAGAAGGGCATCACCATTCTCGCCAAGAACACCGCGGTGCATCGTCATCACGGCGACGGCAGCGTCACTGTGATCAACGTCATCGACACCCCCGGTCACGCCGATTTCGGCGGCGAGGTCGAGCGCGGTCTGTCCATGGTCGACGGTGTCGTACTGCTGGTCGACGCCTCGGAGGGGCCGCTGCCGCAGACCCGGTTCGTGCTGCGCAAGGCACTGGCCGCCTCGCTGCCGGTGATCCTGGTCGTGAACAAGACCGACCGTCCCGACGCCCGGATCGAGGAGGTCGTCGAAGAGAGCCACGACCTGCTGCTGGATCTGGCCTCCGACCTCGACGACGAAGCGTCCGAGGCGGCCGAGCTGGCGCTGGATCTGCCGGTGCTCTACGCCTCCGGCCGCGAGGGCAAGGCCTCCACCCAGCGCCCCGAGAACGGCAGCGCGCCGGATGCGGAGAACCTCGACGAGCTGTTCGAGGTGCTGCTGAAGTACGTGCCCGCGCCCAAGGGCGACCCGTCGGCCCCGCTGCAGGCGCACGTCACCAACCTGGACGCATCGCCGTTCCTCGGCCGCATCGGCCTGGTCCGCATCCACAACGGCACCCTGCGCAAGGGCCAGAACGTCGCATGGATGCACGGTGACGGCGTCAAGACCGTGAAGATCACCGAGCTGCTGCAGACCATCGGCGTCGAGCGCAAGCCGGGTGAGGAGGCCGTGGCCGGCGATATCGTCGCCATCGCCGGCATTCCGGAGATCATGATCGGTGACACTCTCGCCGATGTGGACAACCCGGTGGCGCTGCCGCGTATCACCGTCGACGAGCCGGCCATCTCGGTGACCATCGGCACCAACACCTCGCCGCTGGTCGGCCGGGTGCAGGGCCACAAGCTGACCGCCCGCATGGTGAAGTCGCGGCTGGATCAGGAGCTGGTCGGCAACGTCTCGCTGCGCGTGCTCGATATCGGCCGTCCGGATGCCTGGGAGGTGCAGGGCCGTGGTGAGCTGGCGCTGGCGATCCTGGTCGAGCAGATGCGCCGCGAGGGTTTCGAGCTGACCGTCGGCAAGCCGCAGGTGGTCACCAAACAGGTCGACGGCAAGGTGCACGAGCCGTTCGAAGAGCTGACCATCGATTGCCCGGACGAGTACCTGGGTGCGGTCACGCAGCTGCTGGCCGCCCGCAAGGGCAAGATGGTCCAGATGAGCAACCACTCCGCCGGGTGGGTGCGCATGGAGTTCATCGTCCCCTCGCGAGGCCTGATCGGTTTCCGCACCGACTTCCTCACCGAGACGCGCGGCACCGGTATCGCCAACGCGGTCTTCGACGGCTACGCGCCGTGGGCCGGCGAGATTCGCGCCCGCCACACCGGCTCGCTGGTCTCCGACCGTGCCGGCACGGTGACCCCGTTCGCAATGATTCAGCTCGCCGACCGCGGCCAGTTCTTCGTGGAGCCGGGCGCCGACACCTACGAGGGTCACGTGGTGGGTATCAACCCGCGCGCCGAGGATCTCGACATCAACGTCACCCGCGAGAAGAAGCTGACCAATATGCGCTCGGCCACCGGTGACGTGCTCGAAACCCTGGCCAAGCCGCTGCAGCTGGACCTCGAGGGCGCCATGGAGTTCTGCGCCGCCGACGAGTGCGTCGAGGTGACCCCCGAAATCGTGCGCGTGCGCAAGGTGATCCTGGGCGCCACCGAACGTGGCCGCGAGGCGTCGCGCCGCAAGGCCCGCGACCGCGCCGCCCAGAACGCGTAGGAGGCCGAAAACACTAGAGTACGTCTCGTGATGTCGGGAGTTCGTATGCGTGCAGGGCGGCGCGTGGTACTGGTGCTGATGCTGGCGCTCGGAGTGCTCACCGCGTGCACCGCCAATCCGCCGCCGCCGATCGAGAGCACCGACAGCCCGAAGACGACTCCGGCTACGCCGACGAAGTCCACGGTAGTGGTGGCGGTCGACGACATCGGGATCGGATTCAATCCGCATCTGCGGTCGAACCAGTCGCCGGCGACGAATGCCGTTGCGTCGATGGTGTTTCCGAGCCCGTTTCGTCCGGTGCCGTCGCCGACCGTGCCCGGGGGAACGGATTGGGTGCCGGATGCGGCGTTGATGGTGTCGGCGGATGTGACGCCTTCGGATCCGGCGCAGCCGGATCAGTTCACGCTGACCTACAAGATTCAGAACCAGGCGTCGTGGTCGGACGGGGCGCCGATCGCGGCCGAGGATTTCCGCTATCTGTGGCAGCAGATGATCAGCCAGCCCGGGGTGGTGGATCCGGCGGGCTACCGGTTGATCAACGATGTGAAGTCCTCGGAGGGCGGCAAGACGGTCACGGTGACGATGAGTCAGCCGTATCCGGCTTGGCGGCAACTGTTTTCGGATCTGCTGCCCTCGCATCTGCTCAAGGACGCACCGGGTGGTTTCCAGCGGGCGCTGGCCGTGGAACGTGGGCTGATCGATCAGAATCCGATCTCCGGCGGGCAGTTCCGGGTGAAGCAGGCCGACGCGGGCCGCGAAGAGATCCTGCTCGAACGCAACGACCGCTACTGGGGTACTCCGGCGGTGCCGGATCAGATTCTGTTGCGGCGCGGCGGAACTCCGGCGCAGCTGGCCGAATCGCTGCGCGCGGGAGACGCCCAGATGGCGCTGGTGCACGGCGGTGTCGCGACGCAGGCGCAGCTGGCCGCGATTCCGCAGGTGCGCACCGCGATCATGCCGCAGGCGCGGGAGATGCAGATGGTGCTCAACGGGCGGTCCGGGGATCTCGCCGATCCGCGGGTGCGCCATGCGGTGCTGGGGCTGCTCGATCCGGCGTTGCTGGCCTCGGTGGGCGCCGAGACCGGCGCGTGGGTAGATCCGGTGCGGGCGCAGATCCTGGCGCCCTCGGATCCGGGATACGCGCCGACGGCCCCGCCGCGGCCGTCTCCCGACCAGGCGTTCGGGCTGCTGGCCGACGCCGGATTCGGCCGTGCGCCCGAGTCTCCCGCGGCGGGTAATCCGACGACCTCGCCCGCGCCGCAGCCGCGTCCGGTCGCCAAGAACGGCCGGACCCTGACGATTCGGATCGGCGCGGTGGACAAGGATCAGACCACGCTGGCCGTCGCGAACACCGCCGCCGACCAGCTGCGCAGCGCCGGAATCGATGCGTCTGTGCGCAGCCTGCCGGCCGACGAGCTCTACGGGAAGGATCTCGCGGACGGAACCGTCGATGCCGTGGTCGGCTGGGAGCGGGCCGGTGAGGATCCGGCGACGATCCTGTCCTCGCGGTACGGCTGTCCGCCGGTCGCCGCGCCCGGTCAGGAGGACACCTCGCAGATCGATGCCATCCGCAAGGCGCCGAGCAATGTGGCCGGGATCTGTGATCCCTCGCTGCAACCGCAGATCGACGCGGCGCTGCGCGGGGTGGATGTGCCCAAGGCGATCGGTGATGCGGAGCCGAAGCTGTGGGATCTGGCGACCGTGCTGCCGATCGTGCAGGACACCGGTGTCGCCGCGGCGAGTTCGCGGATGGACGGGGTTTCGCTGAGCGGTTCGATCCAGGTCGGAATCTTCGGCGGCGCGAGTACCTGGCGGCGGCTGTCGTGACCGCAACCGGCGGACTGGTTCTGGTACACGCCCACCCCGACGACGAGTCGATCGCCACCGGCGGCACCATCGCGCACTACCGCGCCCGTGGGGTTCCGGTGACCGTGGTGACCTGCACGCTCGGCGAGGAGGGCGAGGTCATCGGGGAGCGTTGGCAACAGCTCACCAGCGCCCACGCCGATCAGCTGGGCGGCTTCCGCATCCATGAGCTGACCGCAGCGCTGGCCGCCCTCGGTGTCGAGGCGCCGCATTTTCTCGGCGGGGCGGGGCGCTGGCGGGATTCCGGGATGACCGGTACGACCGCCGACCCCAAGCCCTTGGTGCCGACGCACCCGCGTGCCTTCGTCGATTCCGGGCCGGCCGCGGTGGCGGAGTTGAGCGAGGTGCTGCTGCGGCTGCGCCCGCGCGTGGTGGTCGGCTACGACCCGCGCGGCGGCTACGGCCATCCCGACCATATGCGTGCCCACCGGGTCACCATGGACGCGGTGGCCGCGGCGGCCGAAAAGGGTTGGGATACACCGAAGGTGTACTGGACGGTGACCGACGCCGACGTGCTGCGCCGGCATACCGAGGCCTTGGCCCGCCGCACGGTCGATCGTCTGCCCGGGGCGCTGCCGAGCGGATGGCGGTTGCCGGCGGTGGGCGAGCTGGCCGGTGTGCCGAGTGAGACCGTGACCACCACGGTCGATGTCTCGGATGTGCTGGCGGCCAAGCGCGCCGCCTTGCGCGCGCACGCCACTCAGGTGACGGTCGCGCCCTCGGGCCGCGAATTCGCGCTGTCGAACAACATCGCCCAGCCGGTGTTGCCGGAGGAGCACTACGTGCTGGTGCGTGGTCGTCTCGGGCCGGTGGGCCCGGACGGACACGAGGACGATCTGTTCGCCGGGCTGGATCGACCGTGAGAGCCGGCACCGGGGCTGGCCTGATCGTGGGTACTTCGGCTTAGACTGCTGGGCATGTACAACTGGAGCCTGCAGGACGCCATCGTCGCGTTCGTCGAGAGCCAGAAGCCGAACTGGCAGGCGCAGCACGATCTGTACCTGTCGGTGCTCTACGGATTCGTCGATATGCAGAGTCATCTGTTGACCCTGCTCGGCTTCCCGCCGGTACCGTGACGGCCGCGACGACCAGCCGGACCGCGTATGTGCCCGGCGGGTCGAAGTATGCCTGGCCGGTGCTCGGCGGCGTGCTGGCCGCGGTGCTGGTGTTCGACGGGCTGCTCTCGGTCGTGCTCGAGGTGCTCTATCTGCCGCTCTACATCGGCGCCACGCCGTTCCCGATCGCGGCCCTGGTCGCCGCGGTGGTGAACGTGCTGCTGGTGCGGGGAATGGGTGTGGTCGTGTCGCGCCCGGCCGCGATGGGGCTGCCGGTGATCGCGTGGCTGTTCGGATTCCTGATCTGCTCGACCACCGGGCCCGGCGGCGATGTGCTGCTGACCGATTCGTGGACCTCTCCACTGTTGCTGGCGTGCGGCATCGTGCCGGTGGGTTTCTATCTGTTCCGCCGCGCGTTCCTGCGTCCGAAGGCCACGCCCGCCACGCTCTGAACCGGTGCCGGTCGCGGGAAAGGCATTGCCGGAAAGAGATATCGGCGAACGGCTGTAGCGGGCCGGAGGGTCGGTTAGTCTCTCAGGCGTTATCTGTGGTTCTGCCGCCCGGCGGGCGGTGTGGTTAGGAAGTGGGGGCCGGTTGCTCAGCTGGCCGGTTGGCTCGGGTGCGCCGAGATCCGAATGCGCGCGGACATCGCCCGACAACAGGAAGATCACCCGTGGTTGAGTGGTCGAAGCTTCCTGGATTGCCTGTGAACACAAAGGATTCGCGCTGGCTCGGCCTGATGAGCCGGGGTGTGCGCGGGCGGGTCAGTGTGCGCGTGCGCCTGCTCGCGATCGTGCTGATCTCCAGCGTCACGTTGCTCGCCATCGGCGTGGGCGCGGCGTCGTATCTGGTGCGGTCGGGCCGCGATGCCCGGCAGTGGGCCGAACTCGCCAGCAGCACCGCGGCTCCCGCGGTCGCCATCATGGAGACCTTCGGTGAGGAACGCCGGCTCTCGATGCTGCAACTGGCGGGTGATCCCAGCGCCACAGCACAATTGACGGCGGCGCGGCAGCGCTCGGATGCGGCGCTGGCCGCCCTCACCGCCAAGGGCGACGAGGCGCAGAAGATGAATCCGGACAACTCCGGAGCCGATATCGCCGCCTACGGCCAGTTGCTCGCACAGTTGCCGCTGGTGCGTCGCGGCATCGATTCCGGCCAGGCGCCGGCCGATCAGGTCTTCGGACTGTTCAGCCGCTTCACCGCGGCGATCATCGATGCCTCGATGCTGGCGGCCCGGGTCGCACCGGATGCCGGCATCGCCGTGCAACTCGGCTATGCCGTCCAGGTGATGCGGGCCGCGGAGGCGCTGTCCGAAGCCACGACACTGGGTGAATTGTTCCTGGTGACGAACACGTCGACGCCCGCGCAGTGGACCCAGTACACCAACTATCTGGGTGAATACCGCGGCCAGATCGCCTATTCGCTCTCGGTGCTGAAGGGCCAACGCGCGGATCAGCTCGACGCGATCGTGAACAGCCCGGCGTGGGCCCAGATCAACGAGATGGCCGATGCGATCGCCGCGCGCGGTCCGACGCCGGCCACCGAGGATGCCGACTCGAGTACCCGGGCCGGCGACACCACGCGTTCGCGTACGACCCGGCAGACCGCGAAACCGCTGCCGATGACCCTGCAGGCCTGGCAGGACGGTTCCGCGCAGATCGCATCCGGACTGCTGACACTGTGGCAGGACAAGAGCCGGGACGCGCATGCCGAGGCGCGGGATCAGGGTGACCGGACCGCCATCGGATCGCTGGCCGGCGGCGGTGCGGTGTTGCTGGTGTCGGTTCTGGCCTTCCTCGCCTCGCTGGTGCTGGCGAACCGGTTCATCGGCCGGATGCGCCGATTGCGCCGCGACACACTGGAATTGGCCGATGAACGGCTGCCCGACATCATGCGCCGGGTGTCGGCGGGCGAGACGGTGGATGCCCCGTTGGAGGTGTCGCGGCTGGACTTCGGTTCCGACGAACTCGGCCAGGTCGCGCAGGCGTTCAACCGGGCACAGGTGGCGGCGGTATCGGCCGCGGTCGCGGAATCGAATACCCGCGCCGGTATCAACACGATCTTCCTGGATATCGCCCATCGCAGCCAGGCGCTGGTGCATCGTCAGCTGGCGCTGCTGGACCAGGCCGAGCGGCGCGAGGAGAATGCCGACCAGCTCGAATTGCTGTTCCAGCTCGACCATTTGGCCACGCGCGCCCGCCGCAACGCCGAGAATCTGATCATCCTCGGTGGTAAGCAGCCCGGCCGGCGCTGGCGCAATCCGGTGCCGCTGATCGAGGTGATTCGCGGCGCGGTCGCGGAAAGCCTCGACTACACCAGAATTCGCATCGGCCGCATTCCGCGCACCCGGGTGATGGGCACCGCGGTCGCCGACCTGATTCACCTGCTGGCCGAACTGATGGACAACGCCACCTCGTATTCGCCGCCGCAGGCGCGGGTGGAGGTGCATGCCGCGGTGGTGGGTCGCGGGGTCGCGGTGGAGATCGTCGACCAGGGTCTGGGCATGACCGCCGACGAACTCGACCGGCGCAACGAGATGCTGTCGCATCCGCCGGAGTTCAGTGTGGCCGCACTCTCCAGCGACACCCGGCTCGGACTGTTCGTGGTCGCGAAACTGGCCAACCGCCACGGTATTTCGGTGAAACTGCGCGAATCGGTGTACGGCGGCGTGCGCGCGGTGGTGCTGATCGGAACGCCGGTGCTGGAAGCCGGCGACGTGAACGGTACGGAGTTCGAGGATCCGGGACCCGCCACCGGGGAGTTCGCCGTGCTCGGACCGGCGACCAACGCTTCCGCCGCCCGTGCCGAACTGGTTGTCGCCGAGGATGTTCCGGTGACCGAAGTGTCCATGCCACCGGCGACCGATCCGGACCCGGGCACACGACGTTCGGCCTGGTTCACCTCGGCCTCCGAGCACATCGATTCCGCGCCCGCGACCGGGGTGTTCGGTGCGCCCGTGACCACTCCGGGCGTGGTTCGCGCCGGTGAGGGCCGCCCGCCGCTGCCACGCCGGGTGCGTTCGGCCGATCGCGCCGATACGCCCGCGGCCGGCTCGAATACCGTTCGGCAACGCACCGCCGATCAAGCTCGCAACCTGATCAGCGCCGTCGAGCAGGGCACTCGGCAGGGCCGCCGACCCGCTGCCGAAACCGGCTCCACGGCATCACATTTCGACACAGACGAGGGTGAAGATGGCTAATCCCAACCGAAGTGACGTCGGCTGGCTGCTCGATGATCTGGTGAAGGGTCTCACCGGCGTGCGCTACGCGGTCCTGCTGTCCACCGACGGACTGCTGCTGGGTAACTCCTCGGAGCTCGAGAACTCCGATGCCGAGCGGTTCTGTGCGATGGCTTCCGCGCTGCACAGCCTGGCCCGCAGCGCCGGACACCATTTCGACGCCGGCGGTGTCTGCCAGACCATGGTGGAACTCGACCGGGCGGTGCTGTTCATCACCGCCGCGGGCGACAACGCCTGCCTGGGCCTGCTGGCCGCGGACAACGCCGATCTGGGCATGGTCGCGTATGCGATGAACCAGACCGTGCAGCGGGTCGGTTCACATCTCGCCGTCGACCGACGATGAGTCACCGTGAACGACGGTGACGCCTGGTTCGACGACGAGGCCGGACCGCTGGTCCGGTTGTACGCGGTCACGCAGGGGCGTGGCCGCAGCAACCGGCCGGAGCTGGATATGCTGACCCTGGTGGTCGATATCGGCCGGGGCGCGGCGCTGCGCCGCCACGAACCCGAGTACGCCGCCATCGTGGAGTTGTGCCGCACACCGCAGTCGGTCGCGGAAGTCGCTGCGCGGCTGGAACTTCCGCTGACGATGACGAAGGTGCTCATCGGCGACCTCATCGACGACGGCCGCCTCGAATACCGTCAGCCTCGTCAGGACGAGGCATCCGACGTCGGCCTGCTGCAGGCGCTGCTGGACGGTATTCGCGGGCTCTGACACGGCGGAGTGCCGCCGGCACTGCTCAGCGCAACCGCGCCGCAAGGCGTTTCGCGTTCATATGGGCGATCGCCTCGATCGAGACCATCGGATTCACCCCGGACGCGGTGGGGAAGCAGGACGCGTCGGCGACGACGACGTTCGGCACGTCCCAGGTGGCGCCGTCGGGGTCGGCCGCCGACATGTCCGGCGAGCCGCCCATCCGCGCCGAACCCATGATGTGCAGCGCGCCCATCGCGCATTGCCCGGGTTCGTAGCCGGCGGCGGCGCACGCGGCGGCGAATTCGGCGTGCGACCCGGTGCGTCCGGGCTCGTAGGCGGGGCCGGCCTGCTGGCCGGAATAGATGCGGCGTGCCCCGGCGGCCTCGAGAATCTGTGCGGCGCCGGTGATTCCGGTGTGCAGATGGCCGCGATCGTGGTCGGAGAGCCGATAGGAGACCACCGGTTCGCCGTTCTTGTCGACGCCGACACTGCCGTGGTCGCGGTCGCGGGTGATCACTCCGAGGGCCACCGACTTGTTCAGTTCCAGCAGATTCGTCCGGTAGGCCGCCGCGCCGCGCCAGTTCATGAAACCGACACCCATGCCGGGATGGATGGGACCGGTCTCGTAGATGACGCCGTAGCCGTTGCCGTCCAGATCCCGGTGCTGACGGCTGATCCGGGCCTGCATACCGCCCTCCCACGGCCGGATCGGCTCGTCGAAGACACCGAAGACCGCCGCGGCGGGATGCAGTCGCAGATAGTCGCCGATGTTCTTGTTGCCCAAACCCGATCGCTTCAGCAGCGCCGGGGTCTGCACCGCACCGGCGGCCACGACCACGGCGCGGGCCCGCACGTCGATCGGGGCGCCGTTCGAACTCACGGCCGAGACTCCCTCGGCGCGACCGTTGTTCACGAGGATGCGCCGCACGTTCGCGTCGACCACAAACCGGGCGCCGTGCTCGGCGGCGTCGGCGAGCCAGGTCTTGGTGACCGACTGCTTGGCGCCGACGCGGCAGCCGTAGGGGCAGCGACCGCATTCGACCCCGGCGTCGCACGCGTCGCCGACATTGCGGGGCAGAGTGTCGATATGCCAGCCCAGCGCGGTAGCGCCGCGTTCCAGCACGCTGTCGCGCGCCGAGAGCGGGGAGTGGCGGTCGTTGACGCCGAGACGGCCGGTCACCGCGTCCAGGGCGGCGGTGAATTCGTCCTGCGCGAACTGCGGCACACCGAGTCCGGCCCATTCGGCGCGCACCTCGTCGGGCGTGCGCAGCGAGGTGCTCCAGTTGACCACCGTGCCGCCGCCCAGGCAGGTGCCCGCGACCAGGGTGATCTGACCTTCGCTGGTGGTGGGCGGGCCGGGTGCGTACAGATTGAGCAGGGCGTCGAGTTCCCCGGTGCCGAAATCCCGGTCGTCGTAATAGTTTCCGCGTTCCAGCACGATGACGTCGAGACCCGCCTCGGCCAGTACGGCGGCGGCGGTGCCACCGCCGGCCCCCGAACCGACGATGACGACATCGCAGGTCAGTGTGGTCGCTGCGGTCGGACGGAGCACGGACAGGGCGGGCGCCGGCGCCGAGGCGAGCGTGCCGGGCGGGCCCGGATAGTCGATGGCCTTCCACAGTGGGTGGCTACCCGTGGGGCCCGGCGTGACGTTGTAGGACAGCAGAGCGGCCTGCTTGAGCGCCTGAAACAGCGTGCGCTTCAGCGCGATTCGGGAATCGCCGAGGCGGAGCAGGGTGCGCTCGCGCTCGTCGGCGGTCAGCGCCGAGAAGCGCCGGCCCCGGTTGCCGAGCAGTACCCCCGCCAATCGGGAATCCCACAGATCGAGCAGGGTGGCGAGCTGTTTCGCCTCGGAGGGGCGCGGGTTGCGGCTCAGGATGTCGAAAACCGTGGCCACGGAACCTAATTCGGTCGCCGACGGCAAACTCAGCCCGTCGCCCGGTGTGAACGTATCGCAGATCAGGCCCAGGGCTGCGCGCTGCTTCGCTGTCGGATCCATAAAAGCTCACCTTTCACAACACTGGGGTGAGTTGTATCACGATGCGTGAATCCGCGCTTACTTATCTGCCACATACATGCAGATATGGCTCATTTTCCGGGTGCCACGCCGAGTTTTCGCGGGAGAACTGCCGGTCACATGCAGTTCGGTGATCGGCGCCGCGCCGCAGCATCGGCGTCAGGTTGCACGCAGTTTCGCGACGGCGTCGTCCGGTGTGGAGTCCGGTGTCGGAACGGGCGTCGTCTCGGGTTCCGCACGCACGCCCAGCTGCCCGGGCGTCACCTGGTCGATCAGCGCCCACGCCCGTTCGATGGGCAGATCCACGATGCTGTACTTCTTCTTCCCGGCCGCGCTGGCCGCGATCACGGTCGCCAGTCCCGCCCGCCGCTGGAAAACGGTCTGCCGCACGGTCCACCCGATCACACCCGGCGCCTCCAGGCAGTCACGGTCGCGATCCAGCGACCCGCGCCGGGTGATCAGCCAGACCGGACGCGCGCCGTCCGACGGGATCACCGCATGCCCCAGTCCGCGATATCGATCGTGTGCCAGCGCCGCCGCGAAGAGCGCGACGACCGCGAGGAGAATCCAGGCCCACAGCGGAACATGAAGTCCGGCAAGGGATATCGCGACCAGGAGGGCGAGCAGGACCCACACGGGCATGAAAGCGCGAGTGTAGCGCCGGCGCCGTGCGCGCGGGCCGTGCTGTTCGAGCGCCACCAACGCGGGGGCGGCGGCGGAGGTGATCGCAGCGCCGCCCGCCGGGGTGGCGTCGGTGCGGCGGGATCCGCTGGTGAGGAGCTGGGCGAGCGTGCGGTCGACGGCGGCGCGCGGCGCCTGGGGGAGGAGCTTCTGGCGCGGGCTGGTGCCGGTCATGATGGCCTCGAGTTCGGCGCCGCCGGCCAGCCGGAGCAGCAGCGGTTCCTTGACCGTCGCACCGCGCAGTCGGGACAGGTCGAGCGTGGTCTGACGGGTGGTGAACAGGCCGCCGCGGATATGCAGCGCCGCACCGTCGTCGAGTACCCGCAGCCCGAAATACGTGGTGAGGTAGCGGACGCAGGCGGCGATCGCGGCGATCACCAGCAGCGCCGTGACCGCCCCCGTCACGGCGAGGGCGATGAAAACCGCACTGTGCTCGGTCAAGTCCTGCACGGCGTGCGAACGCACCAGCACATCGGCGACCCCGACCTTCGCGGCCAGGCCGATCACCGGCCCGACAATGGCCAGGCCGGTCAGCGACAGCGGTGCATACCGAACCCAGCGCGGCTGCCAATGCCCGATCTCGATCGCCTCGTCCGCGAGATCGTCGGTATCGCCGTTCAGGGCTCGCTGGAGTGCAAACCGGCCGGCGGTGATCCCGTTGTGGACCGAAGTGCCTTGATGTGCGGGCGTATTCGCATGGGCACGGATCCTGGGTTCGGTCGCCGATCCGCTGTCGGCCGTGTGACCGAAAGACCCGGGATTCGCGTTCGGCGTGCCGGTTGCCGCAACGGTGCCCGGCTCCGTGTTCTCGGCCGGCCGCAACAGCAAGGCCCGCAGTTCGGGAACCTGCCGCGCATCCACCCCGTCGAGGTGAAACCGCTTCTCCCGATCGGTGTGCTGCCCGGTGCCGATGACGAGCACCGCCAATCCGAGCAGCCGATGCATCAGGTCCGCGTGCACGTCCACCGACCGAATCCGGGTCCGCGGCACGGTCAGGGTCCGTCGCTGCAGCAAGCCCCGGCGCAGTTGCACGGAGTCGGCGCCGATCCGGTAACTGGTGGTGAACCACCGCGTCAACGCGAACGCCACGATCACCACCGCGACCGCCACCGGACTCCACGCCGGCCCGCCGCTCTGGGTCCCCACCATCACCGCGCCCAGCAGCACAGGAATGTATTTGAACAATTCCCGCACCGGATGCACGAGCAGCATCCGCATATCCAGCCGCCGCCAGTCGGCGGTTGCCCCCGCCCGCGGATCACTCACGTCGCATCCTCCCGATGAATCGACGCGATATCGGTCAGCCGGTTCACGGTGCGCTCGGCGACCTCCAGATCCAGCGCCGCGATCCGCACCGCGCCCGCCGAGGAGGCCGTGGTCACCGTCACCGTCGCCAACCCGAACATCCGCTCCAACGGCCCCCGATGCGTATCCACCGTCTGCACCCGCGTAATCGGCGCGACCCGGCTCTCCTGGTTGAACCACCCCGTCCGCGTGTAGACCGCGGTGTCGGTCACCTCCCACCGATGCACCGCGTATCGCCACACCGGCACGACCCCGACGCCGAACCCGGCAGCGACCACCGTCGCCGCCACCAGAGCGAGCGCCCACCCCCGATGCGAGCCGTCCAGCACCACCCACACCAGCTCACCCACCAGCACGAACGCCCAGAAGATCGCCGGCCCGGCCGCCCACAACAGCGGTGCCCGCCGACTGGCCCGCCACGCCGGAGCGGCCGATATCGTGCGCGCGGGCGAGACTTCCGGCGACCGGGTCATACCAGCCATCGTGACATGTTTCAGGTGATCCATCGGTCGGCGAGCCGATCGACCCAAACGAGACATTCCTCGGCGCTGTCCGGTGGGGCGTCGACGAGCACCAGTTCCGTGATGCCGAGATCGCCGAGCAGGGCGACGTCGGCGCGGGCCGGGTTTCGCAGGGCCACGGCCAGGTACAGGTCGGCGATATCGCGTCCGGCGTCCGCGCAGAACCGGGCCAAGAGTTGTAGCCGGTCGCCGACCGCGGACACGCCGTCGAGGTTGAAGCCGTACCAGCCGTCTCCCCAGTCGGCGACCCGCCGCAGCGCTCGGTCGCTGTTTCCGCCCACGAGGATCGGCAGGCGGGGCTGGGTCGGTTTCGGGTTGACGCGGATGCTGCGGAAGGAGACGTAGTGCGAGTCGTAGGTCGCGGGGTCGTCGCGCCACAGCGTTCGCATGGCGTGCACGTAGTCGGCGGTGCGGGCCGCTCGGCCGTCGAATGCGATGCCGAGTGCGTCGAACTCGTCCCTGGACCAGCCGATTCCGATGCCCAGACCGAATCGGCCGCCGCTGAGCCGGTCCAGTGATGCGGCCTGTTTGGCCATGATCACCGGGTTGTGCTCGGGCAGCAGGACGATGCCGGTGGCCAAGCGGATGGTCGACGTGACCGCGGCGGCGTAGGTCAGGCAGGCGAACGGATCGAGCCAGTCGGCAGTGGCCGGGACGGCGATCCGGCCGTCGTCGGAGTAGGGGTAGGGAGACGACGAGTCGTCGACCATCACCACGTGCTCGCCGCACCACAGTGTCGCGAAACCGCGGCGTTCGGCATGCCGGGCGGTCGCCCGGACGATCTCCGGCCGGGAGCCGGAGCCGATTCCCAATCCGTGTAACCCGAATCGCATGGCATCGCCGCCTCGTATGTATCCGGTGTGACCGGCAGCCTAACGCGCCCGCCACCTGTCGACCCTCTCACCAGCGCACTCGTCCGCGGCGTCGTTCCGGGCGCAAACTGGTCGCCCGAAGCAGGAATAACCCGTGAAGGCCCCCGGGTTGTCTCACGTCACAGGGCACCGAAGGGAGAACACTCGGATGGTTGGCGCATGATCGACGGCGTGAACGAACAACCGCACACTGGGCTACCGACTCCTGGTGTACCGCCCGTTCCGCCGAGTTCTTCGGCCATGCGCAGAGCCTTGCGGCGTGCGCGCGACGGGGCGACGCTCAATCTCGACGAGGCCGTGGTGCTGCTGCACGCGCGCGGTGCGGATCTCGAGGATCTGGCCGCCTCCGCGGCGCGGGTGCGGGATGCCGGGTTGCGGGAGACGTATTCGGGGGACACCCTGCCCATCACCTATTCCCGCAAGGTGTTCATTCCGCTCACCCGCCTGTGTCGCGACAAATGTCATTACTGCACATTCGTGACGGTGCCCGGCAAGCTGCGCGCCGACGGCCACGGCATGTATCTGGAACCCGACGAGGTGCTCGAGATCGCCCGTAAGGGCGCCGAATTGGGTTGTAAGGAAGCGCTTTTCACGCTGGGTGATCGCCCGGAGGACCGCTGGCCGGAGGCGCGGCAGTGGCTGGACGAGCGCGGCTACGATTCCACTCTCGACTACGTGCGCGCCATGTCGATCCGGGTGCTCGAGGAAACCGGCCTGCTGCCGCATCTGAATCCGGGGGTGATGAGCTGGGCGGAGATGTCGCGACTCAAGCCGGTCGCCCCGTCGATGGGCATGATGCTGGAGACCACCTCCGAGCGCCTGTTCACCGAGCGCGGTCAGGCGCATTACGGCAGCCCGGACAAGGATCCGCAGGTCCGGCTGCGCGCCCTCACCGATGCCGGACGGCTGAGCATCCCGTTCACCACCGGCATCCTCGTCGGCATCGGTGAGACCTACGCCGAGCGCGTCGACTCGATTCTGGCGATCCGCAAGTCGCACAAGGCTTTCGGGCATGTGCAGGAGGTGATCGTGCAGAACTTCCTGGCCAAGTCCGATACCGCCATGCGCGACACCCCCGATGCGGATCTCGCGGAGTTCCGCGCCACCATCGCGGTGACCCGGTTGCTGCTGGGGCCCAAGATGCGGATTCAGGCCCCGCCGAATCTGGTGTCGCTCGACGAGTGCCGGGCCCTGATCGATGCCGGTATCGACGATTGGGGCGGGGTGTCGCCACTGACCCCGGACCATGTGAACCCGGAGCGGCCGTGGCCGAACCTCGAGGTGCTCGCCGAGGTGACCGCGCAGGCCGGCTATGTGCTGACCGAGCGGCTCACGGCCCATCCGAAATATGTACTCGCCGGCAATCCCTGGATCGACCCGCGCGTGCTGGGACATGTCGGCGCACTGGCGGATTCGCGCACCGGACTGGCCCGCGACGTGAATCCGTCCGGTCGACCGTGGCAAGAACCCGACCAGTCCTGGGAGTCGCTGGGCCGGGTGGATCTCAACACCGCCATCGACACCGAGGGCCGCAATACCGAGTCGCGCAGCGATTCCGGGCTCGACAGCGACGGCCTCGGCGCCTTCGGCGACTGGGAAACCGTTCGGGAACAAGTACTTTCACTCAGCGCGCCGGTGAAGCTCGACACCGACGTGTTGAGCGCCCTGCGCGCCGCGGAGAAGGATCCGGCCGGGCTCACCGACGACCAGTACCTGGCGCTGGCCACTGCCGACGGCCCGGAACTCGACGCCATCGCCGCGCTGGCCGATCAGCTGCGCCGCGACACCGTCGGCGACGACGTGACCTACGTGGTGAACCGCAATATCAACTTCACCAACATCTGCTACACCGGCTGCCGGTTCTGCGCGTTCGCGCAGCGCAAGGGCGATGCCGACGCCTTCACCCTCTCCGCCGACGAGGTCGCCGAACGCGCCTGGGAAGCGTATGTGGAAGGCGCGACCGAAGTGTGCATGCAGGGTGGCATCGACCCCGACCTGCCGGTCACCGGGTACGCCGATCTGGTGCGGGCGGTCAAGAAGCGGGTGCCGTCGATGCATGTGCACGCGTTCAGCCCGATGGAGATCGTCAACGGCGCCTCGCGCGGCGGGCAGAGCGTGCACGATTGGCTCTCGGCGCTGAAAGAGGCCGGGCTGGATACGATTCCGGGCACCGCGGCGGAGATTCTCGACGACGAGGTGCGCTGGGTGCTCACCAAGGGCAAGCTGCCCACCTCGGCGTGGATCGACGTCATCACCACCGCCCACAAACTCGGCATTCCGTCGAGTTCGACGATGATGTACGGCCACGTCGACAATCCGAAGCACTGGGTCGGCCACCTGCGGGTGCTGCGCGGCATCCAGGACGAGGCCGGTGGGTTCACCGAATTCGTGCTGCTGCCGTTCGTACACCAGAGCGCGCCGCTGTATCTGGCGGGCGCGTCGCGGCCGGGGCCGACGATCCGGGACAACCGCGCCGCGCACGCGCTGGCCCGCATCATGCTGCACGGGCGCATCGCCAACATCCAGACCAGCTGGGTGAAGCTGGGCATCACCGGCACCCAGGTGATGCTCAACGGCGGCGCCAACGATCTGGGCGGTACGTTGATGGAGGAGACCATTTCCCGGATGGCCGGATCGGAGCACGGCTCGGCGAAGTCGGTGGCCGAACTGGTCGAGATCGGCGCCGGGATCGGTCGCCCGGTGCGGGAGCGCACCACTACCTACGGGATACCGAAACATCAGGTGTCGGCCCTGCCGCTGACCGTCGGCTGATTCGTCGGCGCCGCCTGGCGGACCCGCGCCGCGGAACTTCGGAGGCGGGCGTCGCGCACACCGGCGGCTCCGGCGATTCGGACACCCGCCGGACCGGCGAATCGGACACCGCCGGACCGGGTCGGCGAACAGCGCCGGAGACGGTGTGTCGCATCCCGTCGGGATCGACAAGTTAGGCAAGGCTGACCAGTTGTAATGTGAGTCCCCGGGATACTGTTGCGCGGGCGGAAGTGTCCCGCAGGCAAGGACAGACTAGGAGAACGGCAGTGCCGTACATCATCGCTGAACCGTGCGTTGACGTGAAGGACAAGGCGTGCATCGAGGAATGCCCCGTGGACTGCATCTACGAGGGCAATCGCATGCTGTACATCCAACCCGACGAGTGCGTGGACTGTGGTGCATGTGAGCCGGTGTGCCCGGTGGAAGCGATCTTCTACGAGGACGACACCCCGGACCAGTGGAGCGGGTACATCAACGCGAACGTCGACTTCTTCGACGACCTCGGCTCGCCCGGCGGCGCAACCAAGGTCGGCAAGACCGACTACGACGTGCCGTTCATCGCCGCGCTGCCGCCGATGGCGAACGAGTAGGTAGCGCCTCGGTGATCCGCGATCGTGTGCGGGTCAGCAGTCTGCTGCCCGATTTTCCCTGGGACACCATCGCCGGGGCCAAGGCTCGCGCCGCGGCGCATCCCGACGGCATCGTCGACCTGTCGGTGGGCACACCGGTCGACCCGGTCGACCCGCTGATCCGCGCCGCGCTCGACTCGGCCGCCGCCGTCCCCGGGTATCCCGCCACCTACGGCACTCCCGAATTGCGGGAGGCCGCGGTGGCGGCGGTCGCGCGCCGCTTCGGCATGTCCGGCATCGACTCCGATGCGGTGCTGCCGGTGATCGGCACCAAGGAATTGATCGCCGGATTGCCGCGACTGCTGGGCCTCGGCCCCGCGGATCTGGTGGTGATTCCCGAGGTGGCGTATCCGACCTACGAGGTGGGTGCGCTGTTGTCGGGTTCGCGAATTCTGCGGGCGGACGGCATGACTCGGCTCGGCCCCGAATCGCCGGCGCTGATCTACCTGAACTCACCGTCCAATCCCACCGGCCGGGTGCTCGGCATCGACCATCTGCGCAAGGTGGTGTCCTTCGCCCGCGAACGCGGCGCGATCGTCGCCTCCGACGAGTGCTACCTGGGCCTGACCTGGGATGCCGAGGCGGTATCCATCCTCGACCCGCGCGTCAGCGACGGCGACCACACCGGTCTGCTGGCCATCCACTCGCTGTCGAAGACGTCGAATCTGGCCAGCTACCGGGCCGGTTTCGTCACCGGCGACGTCGAGTTGATCCGGGAGCTGCTGGAGGTGCGCAAACATTCCGGCATGATGGTCCCGTACCCGATCCAGGCCGCGATGACCGCCGCACTGGCCGACGACCGGCACGAGGCTCAGCAGCGCGAACGCTACCGCGCCCGCCGCGAGGTGCTGCGAACGGCGTTGGAGGAGGCGGGTTTCCGCATCGACCACTCCGAGGCCGGCCTGTATCTGTGGTCCACGCGCGGCGAGAACTGCCGCACCACGCTGGACTGGCTCGCCGAGCGCGGCATCCTCGCCGCACCCGGTGACTTCTACGGCCCCACCGGCACCGAGCACGTGCGCATCGCCCTGACCGCGACCGACGAGCGCATCGCGGCCGCGGCGGTCCGGCTGTCCGCCTGAGACGGCGGCCGGGCCGCGCCTCGGTTTCCTCAGCAATCAACCGGCGACGCGACGCGCGTCGTACTCGTCGGTTTACCGCAGCATCGCCCCGATGCGGGACTAGCCTGGCGTTATGGACGCTGTCACGGTTGTCCCGACTCCGGCGAACGAGCCGGTTCACTCGTATGCGCCGGGGAGCCGGGAACGAGGACTACTGATCGGCAAACTTGCCGAAATCTCCGGGCGAACGGTCGATGTGCCGCTCGTGATCGGTGGTAAGCATCGGCCGGGGACCGGGCCCCGCTCCGAGATCGTGATGCCGCATCGGCACGAGCACGCGCTGGGCACCTACGCCGATGTGACTCAGGAGGAAGGCCGGGCCGCGATCGAGGCGGCGACGGCCGCCGCGCCGCCGTGGCGCGCGCTGCCGTTCACCGAGCGCGCCGCGGTGCTGCTGCGGGCCGCCGATCTGCTGGCCGGGCCGTGGCGGGAGACGGTGGCCGCCGCGACCATGCTGGGGCAGTCGAAATCGGCGTATCAGGCCGAAATCGACGCACCCTGCGAGCTGGTGGACTTCTGGCGGTTCAACGTCGCCTTCGCGAGCCACATCCTGGCGCAGCAGCCGGAATCGTCTGCGGGCGTGTGGAATCGGATGGATTATCGCCCGCTCGAGGGATTCGTCTACGCGATCACCCCGTTCAACTTCAGTGCGATCGCCGGGAATCTGCCGACCGCGCCCGCGCTGATGGGCAATACCGTGGTGTGGAAGCCCTCACCCACCCAGACGCTGGCGGCGTACTACACGATGCGGGTGCTCGAGGAGGCCGGGCTGCCGCCGGGGGTGATCAATCTGGTCACCGGTGACGGCATCGAACTGTCCGAGGCCGCGCTGACCGATCCGCGCCTGGCCGGCATCCACTTCACCGGCTCCACCCGCACCTTCCAGCACCTGTGGCAGCGCGTGAGCGCGAATATCGGTCACTACCACGGATATCCGCGGCTGGTGGGGGAGACCGGCGGGAAGGATTTCGTCCTGGCGCACCGCTCGGCCGATCCGGACGCCTTGCGCACCGCGCTGATTCGCGGCGCCTACGAATATCAGGGACAGAAATGTTCGGCCGCCTCCCGCGCCTACATTCCGCGCTCGCTGTGGCGCGAGATGGGCGACGATTTCCTCACCGAGGTCGACGAACTGAGCTACGGCGACGTGGCCGAGCTGGCCAATTTCGGTGGGGCCGTGATCGATCGGCGCGCCTACGACAAGAACGTCGCCGCGATCGAGCGGGCCCGCGCGGCCGGTTTGGGCATACCGGCGGGCGGCACCTACGACGACAGCGAGGGCTACTTCGTCGAGCCCACCGTGCTCCTGGCCGATACCCCGCGCGACGAGGCGTTCACCACCGAATACTTCGGGCCGATTCTGGCGGTGTACGTGTACGACGACGATCACCCCGAAGCCTTCGATTCGATACTGGCGGAGGTGGATTCGGCGGCGCCCTATGCGCTCACCGGCGCTGTCTTCGCCCGCGATCGGGCCGCGATCGACCGGGCCGCCACCACACTGCGCTTCACCGCGGGCAATTTCTACGTCAACGACAAGCCGACCGGCGCGGTGGTCGGCCAGCAGCCCTTCGGCGGTGCGCGCGCGTCCGGCACCGACGACAAGGCCGGGTCGTATCTGAACCTGCTGCGCTGGGTCGCGCCTCGGACACTGAAGGAAACCTTCGTGCCGCCGACCGACTACCGCTATCCGCATATGGAGTCGGAATGAACGGCTTATCGGTGGCCCCACCCGGCCGGCGGCGATGAACCCGCTGCGCCCCGCGATCCTCGCCGCCGCCGGATCGGTGCGGATGAAGCGGGCGATCACCGGGTTTCCGGTCACCGCCGAGGTCGTGCACCGGTTCGTGGCCGGTGAGACCCGCGCCGACCTGGCCCCGGTCGTCGGCGAGCTGCTGGGCAGCGGCCGGATGGTGAGCGTCGACTTTCTCGGTGAGTACACGACCGAACGCTCGATGGCCGATGACGCCGTCGCCGAATACCTCGCGTTGATCGATGATCTGGCCCGATGGAACCGCTGGCAATCGGCGCAACCCGTTGCGCCGGTGGAGGTTTCGGTGAAGCTCTCGGCGCTGGGCCAGTCGCTCGGGCTGGCGGGTCCGGAGATCGCCACCGCGAATCTGCGGACGCTGTGCGAGCGGGCGCAGCAGGCGGGGGTGTGGATCACCGTGGACGCGGAAGACCACACCACCACCGAAACCACCGAGTCGACCGTGCACATGATGCGTGCCGACTATCCCTGGCTGGCGGTCGCCACCCAGACCTATCTGCGCCGCGCGGAGGATCGCTGTCGCATCGCCGCGGCCGAGGGCGCGCGAATCCGGTTGTGCAAGGGCGCGTATCGCGAGCCGGAGTTCGTCGCCTACCAACGCGCCGCCGATGTGGACGAGTCGTATCTGCGGTGCCTGGAACTGCTCATGGCCGGTCCGGGCTATCCGATGGTCGCCACCCACGATCCGATCATGATCACCGCCGCCCACGACCTGGCCGGCCGGAACGGGCGCGCCCCGGGCGATTTCGAATTCCAGATGCTCTACGGCATCCGCTCGCTCGAACAGCGGCGCCTCGCCGAGGACGGGCACGCGGTGCGGGTCTACATCCCCTACGGCGACCAGTGGTACGGCTACCTGATGCGAAGGTTGGCCGAACGTCCGGCCAACCTCGGCTTCTTCCTCCGCGCCCTCGCCGAGCGCTGAATCAGACCAGCGGTCGCCCGAAGCGCCGGCGCAACCGCATGTCCGCGAGGTAGAAGTTGAACGGGAAGACCCGGATCACCGTGGGCATCCGCGTCCACACCGCCGAGATCGTGCGCAGGACGAATCGGAACCGGCGTTCGTCGCGTGCGGTCCAGCGCATCCCCATCTCGTCGCGCAGATGCTGCGGCAGCAGGGCGGTGACGGTGAAGCGATGGAACCGCCCGGCCAGCAGCTGAATCAGGCGCGGCTGCATCTTCAGGTCGATCAGATCGTTGAAGTAGCGGCGCACCGGCTCGTCGATGGTCTTCGTCGCGAGGTTCTCCTCCCAGAACGCGTAGAACGCGTCCCGGTCGGCCGGCCACATCTCCGGACGCATCTGCAGCCCGGTGCCGAGCCGGACGCTGTAGCGGTAGAAACGCTCGGCGAGTTCGGGATTCATCGGTCCGCGCATGCGCCGGTACAGATCGTCGACGCCCCAGTACAGGCAGGCCGCCACCCACAACTGCAATTTCGGATCGAAGGCGTTGTACTTGACCGGGCTGTTCGATCCCGAATGCACCGGGCGGTGCGAGGCGTTGACCGCCTCCCGATAGCTCCGCACGTCCTCGTCGTTGCCCAGCCAGGCCACGGCCAGATAGGTCAGCGTGGTGCGCAGCCGCTTGAGCGGGTGCAACGTCACCTTGCCGCTGTCGACCGTGCTCTCCAGCACGCCGTAGCCGACCGGCGGATGGCTGAGCTGCATGATCACGTTCGCGGCACCGCCCAGGAAGGCGGCCACGCCGTCGATGTGTTCGCGCACCGTCTCCGGGGTCAGCTCGTCGCCCGGAATCTCGGGCAGCGGCTCGGTCGCGCGCAGGGGGGCGGTCATCGTCGACTCGTCTCCTGTTCCTCCCCGCCGGATCGGCGAGAGAATATGAGAAGCTTTCGTATAAACCTTCTCATCGGTGTGGCATCGTGTCAATCGAGGCCGCTGACCATATGGGATGATGAGAGCGTCACCGTGTCCGCGACCCGGGCGAACGAGAGGAACCACCATGACCGGCTCGACCAGACTGTCGACTCGGCTCCTGCCGCTGGTTCGCGGCGCGGGTCCGGAGGACCGCAATCAGACCACGGTACTCGACGCGGCACTGCTGGCTTTCCTCGATTTCGGCATCAAACGCACCAGCATGGTCGAGGTCGCGCGGCGCGGCCGGCTGTCGCTGGCGACGCTGTATCGGCGCTTCGCCGGCAAATCCGATCTGATTCAGGCCGTCGGGCTGTGGCAGGCACGCCAGTTCGTGGAACAGGTCGACGCCGCGGTGCAGCGCCAGATCGATCGCGACGCCAGCGCCGAGGATCAGATCGTCGAACTGTTCGTCGCCTTCCTGGACGGGTTGCGCGGCAACAAACTGCTGGACCGGCTGCTGACCACCGAACCGGAGGTCGTGCTGCCCTATCTCACCGTGCAGGGCGCGCCGGTGATCGAGCTGGGGCGCGACTACGTCGCCGAGTTCATCACCCGCCTGCAGACGGAAGACAAACTGCCGCAGTATGATCCGCTGCCACTGGCCGAACTCGTCGCGCGCAACGCGCTCTCGCTCGCGCTGACTCCGCAGACGCTGATCCCGGTCGACGACGAGGCCGCCTGCCGGCAGTTCGCCCGCGACCACGTGGTCCCCGGTTTCAGAATTCCCTAGTCGCCGATCCTGGCATCGGATGGCCGTGTGCCCGGCGATGTCGAGTTGTGGCCGAATCTCACCAGGGGTGAGGCCATCGACCTGTTCGGCGGCTCCGTGACGGCCTGAACGAGGCCCGGCGCGACGACGAGGGTGGACACCGCTCAGTCCGCTCACAGCGCCGCGTCCGGAATGTCACATGAGCTCCTCCGGACCGTATTTCGCACCGCAAGTCCGGCGCCGGACATATTCGTGGTCACCGGCACTAACCGAGTATCGCTGTTACCCTTACCGAAACGGCGAGGAGATGTGGGTGAGCGAGGGACGACCAGCGCCGGAGGGCGTCGATCCGACCAAACCGAATGCGGCTCGGATCTATAACTACCTGCTGGGCGGCAAGGACAACTACGAAGCCGATCGGATTGTGGCGCACCGGATGCTGTCCCTGGCACCGGACAATCGTACGGTTGCCTCGTTCAGTCGCGAATTCCTCACGGGCGCTGCGCGACTGGCCGCGGAGGCGGGTATCCGCCAATTCGTCGACATCGGTTCGGGCATTCCGACCTCACCGAGTGTGTACGAGGTGATCACGCAGGTCGATCCCGATATACGGTTGGCCTACATCGACTACGACCCGGTCGTCTTCGCGCACACGAACGCGATGTACGACGGAACCCCCGGTGTCACAACGATGCTCGGCGATTTCCGCGATCCCGACGACATCATCGCGCGACTGCCCACCGAGGCGGGCATCGATCTCGCCGAGCCGATCGCGATGCTGCTCGTCGGTGTGCTGCACTTCGTGCTCGAGGACGAGGCCCCGGGTGTGGTGATGTCCCGTTTCCATGAGGTGATGGCGCCCGGTAGCTATGTGGCATTCACCCACGGCGCCACCGAGAGCGACGAGACATGGGTCACTCAGACCGTGACCGATACGGTCGGCAGCACAGCCCAGTTCGTCTTCCGTTCCAGGGCTGACGTCGCCACCATCTTCAAGGAGTTCGACCTGCTCGATCCGGGGGTCGCCCCGATCCAGCACTGGCTCGGCGACGATCTTCCCGAAACCCGGATGGTCGTCATAGGCGGCATTGCCCGCAAGTACTAGTCCGCCGGTACTAGCTCGTGGCCTCGGTCCGCGCCACTGCCGCCGTCCGGGCGATGAGCGTCTCAGCCGTGGCGCGCGGATAGCGTCCCAGGCCGCAGGCATGTGAGACCCCTTCGACGGGGCGGCCGCGCGCCGTTTCGATCAGGCGTAGTGTTCGCATCGACGCCGCCTCGGTGGCCTCCGCATCGACGAATCCGGCGTGGAAGGCGGTCCCGTCCCCCAGATCCAGATCTGCCAGCGGGGCATAGAATTCCGGACGGTTCGACGCTGGTATGCCGGTCCCGGACAGCGGGCCGTGCACGTACTCCAAGGTTCTTCCCGACGGCCAGTGCCGCGCAACGGCATTGGCGAGATCGACCAAAGGTCGAGCGTCCCGCAGGACCGCCCCCGCCCGGTTGCGTTTACTTCCGAGGCACAGGTGGAGGCCGAAGCGGGTGCCCTCCGGTGCCCGCGCGGCCAATGCCGCGATGCCTCTGCTCAGCCCCAGCGCCGAGTCCGCTGCGCGGTGCAGCGGTTGTGCCTTGGCCATCAACACCAGTTCGGCCGGCGCCTCCAACTGGATCACCACGTCTGTGGCTGCTTTCCGCACGGCCGCCATCTCCGCGACGGTCGCGGCGGTGAACACCTGTCGGTTGGCGATCACCCCGGGCAAGCCCAGGGCGATGAATCCGAGCGTGAAATCGGTCGCCATTCCGACTTGTAGCGCGGGGCCGTCCGGTTCGCACAGTTCGGTGTGGATCGGGAAGGCTTCGCGGGCTTCGGCCGAGTAGCCGAGCGACATTGCGGCGGAGTCCGGTTGGACGCCGGAACGCAACCGATACAGCTTTCTGCGTCCACGCACCTGCCGCACTTCCAGAATCCCCTGTTCGACCAGGTCGGCGATTATCGGGAGGACATAGGTCCGGTGGCGGCGCGTCTCCCCGGTGGGCAGGGTGCGCAGCAACGGGCCCGCACCGCGCATCATCGCTCGCATCGCGTCATCGGCGCTCTCGGCCGGGAAACTTCCGACGAGATGCACCGCTCGATCGACCATACCGGAATGGTAGTAATCAAAGCACATTCGCGCATCCGGCCGGAAACATAATCGAAATATCCTCGTTCCGAACCGAATTCGGCACGTCATCGCCTGTTTCGCGGCGAATATGTTGCGTCCGACAGTGTCTGCATATAGCCTGCGCCGAATAAAGATAAATGCCGTGGTCGCCGGCGCCTCTCCGCCGGACGTCCTCACAGGGAGCGGGTCAGTGCGAATCTCGATGTGGGTACGAGTGATTATCTCCGCGATCATGATGTGCTGCTTCGCATCCGGTGTGTCGGCCGCTGCCCCTACGGGGGCCACCTGCAAATCCTTCCCGTTCCCGGTACCGGAGGGCTACCTGGGCGCGACACTGTGCACGCCGCCGGGTGCGCACACCGTGATGGTGCTGATGTCGGGATCCAACTTCAACGGCAGCTACTGGGACTTCGCCTATCAGCCGCAGACCTACAATTTCCGGCGAGCGATGAACGCGGCCGGATACGCCACCCTCGTGGTGGACCGGCTGGGCAACGGTGACAGCACCCGCCCGCCGAGTATGTCGCTGACCGCCAATGCCACCGCGCAGCATCTGCACAGCATCGTCCAGGCCGCGCGCACGGGACTTCCTGGTACCGCGCCGTTCGCCAAGGTGATCACCGCCGGGCATTCGCTGACCTCCGGCACCGCCATCATGGAAGCCACGAGTTATCACGATGTCGACGGCATTCTCCTGACCGGCTACTCGCACGCGGTCAACGTTCCCGAGACCCTGAGTGTCATCGCGACCTATCACCCCGCGGTCGATGAGCCCCGATTCGCCGGGCACGGAATCGATTCCGGATATCTGGCGAGCCGGCCTGGCACCCGAATGCACGATTTCTTCGATCCGGCCGATGTCGATCCGGGTGTACTCGCTCAGGACGAGGAGACCAAGGAGGTTTTCTCGCTCACCGAGTATCCGGACGGAATGCTCTCCACGCTGCCGGGCATGTCCAATTTCATCGACGCGCCGGTCCTCGTGGTCGTCGGCAGCCGCGATCGTATGCTCTGCGGCCCCGACTACGCCGCTTGCGCCGACACTTCGACCTTGCAGGCAGAGGAGTCACCGTTCTTCGCGCCCGCCGCGAAACTGCGCACCTTCGTGCTCCCCGGCAGTGGTCACGCGGTGAACCTGGCCCGCAATACCGTCGACTACCAGCGCACTGTCATCGACTGGGCGAATTCCACGGTCGGGAAATAACCGTCATCGAGCCGCAGCGGGTCGGCCGGGATCGGTGCCACCGTGAGATCTCACGGAAATCCCTCCCGCAGCGCGGCTTTGACGAACTCGCTGCTGTTCTCCAGGATCGCCGGCTCCTGACAACCAGCACGAGGCATGTTGCGTCATACCAGCCGCAGCCCCAGGCGCCGCCGGACCCTCATGTCGAACATATACGCGTTGACCGGAAACATCTTGAGCTGCTTGGGAACTCGCCCCTCGACCGCGCCGACCGCGTGCAGCAGCCTAGCGAGGCGCCGGTCGTCGGATTCGGTCCACGGCATCTCCATCTGCGCGCGCAGATTCGGCGGCAGCAGTCCGGCGACCACCCAGCGGTGAAATCGCCCGAACGCCAGGCGGATCGGCGGCGGGAACATCTTCAGGTCCACCAGATCATCGAAGTACGCGCGGATCGTCGGATCGATCCGGACCTCGGCGATCTGCCGGTTCCAGTAGGCGTCGAAGGCGGCGCGGTCGGCCGGCCACAGTGCCTGCGGCATCTGCAGGGTGGTCCCGAACCGGGCAGCGTGACGGTAGAAGGCCTCGGCCTCCTGCTCGGGCATCGGGCCGTGCATGCGCTCGTAGAGGTCGCGCGAACCCCAGTACAGGCAGGCCGCCACCCACAGCTGCAACGTCGGATCGAAGGCGTTGTACTTGACCGGGCTCTGTGCGGTGGAGCGGACCTGACGATGCTGCCAGTTCACGGCGGCGCGGTAGGCGGCGCGTTCGTCGTCGCTGCCCAGCATGGCCACGGCGAGGTAAGTCAGCGTGGTGCGGGTGCGTTTGACCGGATGCACCATCACCTTGCCGCTGTCGACGGTGCTCTCCACCACGCCGTAGCCGACGGGCGGAAGCGACAGCTGCATGATGACGTTGGCCGCGGCACCGAAGAAGGCGGCCGAACCGTCCAGGTGTGCCGCGACATCGTAGTCGGCGACCGGTTGCCCGGGCGACGTGCGAATGGACGTGGTCATCGTCGACCCCCATCTCCGCGTGAGAAGGCTGCACTTCGACAGTCTCACCACCTCAATGCGCTGTCAACGGCCGCGGGGCGACGAGACGAATTCGCAATCGGCCGCTCGGCCGGGGAGAGTGCCGGCAGTGCCGGATCGTCGAGCCGGATTGATAGGTTGGCGCGATGTCCTACGGTTCGCTGCCGCTGTTGCCCTCGCTGAATCCGGCCGCCGTGGCCGCCGGATATGACATTCCCGATGCGGTCACCATCGACGGTGAGACGCTCTCGCGCAGCGATCTGGTCGGCGCCGCGACCTCGGTGGCCGAACGCATCGCCGGCGCCGGCCGCGTCGCGATTCTCGCCCGCCCGACCGCCACCACCGTGCTGGGCGTCCTCGGCTGCCTGATCGCGGGGGTCGCCGCCGTGCCGGTGCCGCCGGATGCCGGATCGGCCGAACTGGACCATATCCTCGCCGATTCCGGGGCGCGGGCCTGGCTCGGCGCGGCGCCGGACAACCCCACGCTGCCGGTGATTCCGGTGCGCAAACACGCCCGCTCCTGGCACAGCCATCCCGAACCGCCCGCGAACACAACGGCTTTCATCCTCTACACCTCGGGGACCACGGGTGCGCCCAAGGGTGTCGTGCTCAGTCGCGGCGCGATCGCCGCCGATCTCGACGCCCTGTTCGAGGCGTGGGCGTGGACCTCGAAAGACACACTCGTGCACGGCCTTCCGCTGTTCCACGTGCACGGTCTGATCCTCGGCGTGCTCGGGCCGCTGCGAGTCGGCAGCCCCCTCGTGCACACCGGAAAACCCACGCCCGCCGCCTATGCGGCCGCGGCCGGCACCCTGTACTTCGGCGTGCCGACGGTGTGGTCGCGTATCGCCGAAGACCCGGATGCCGCAAAGGAATTGGCGAATGCCCGGTTGTTGATCTCCGGCAGCGCGCCGCTGCCGATCCCGGTCTTCGAACGGCTGCGTGAGCTCACCGGTCAGGCGCCCGTGGAGCGTTACGGCATGAGCGAAACCATGATCACGCTCTCCACTCGGGCCGACGGCGAGCGCCGGCCGGGCTGGGTCGGCCTGCCGGTGGCGGGTGTGCAGACCCGGTTGCGCGACGAGACGGGCGCGCCGGTTCCGCACGACGGCGAAAGTATCGGCGGACTGCAGGTGCGCGGGCCCATGCTGTTCGACGGCTATCTCAACCGGCCGGAGGCCACCGCCGACAGCTGGACCGAGGACGGCTGGTTCGTCACCGGCGATGTCGCCGCGATCGACGCCGAGGGATTCCATCGCATCGTCGGGCGCGAATCGGTGGATCTGATCAAATCCGGTGGCTATCGCGTCGGGGCCGGGGAGGTCGAAACCTGCCTGCTCGGTCACCCGAATGTGGCCGAGGTCGCGGTGGTCGGGATCGAGGACGCGGATCTGGGGCAGCGCATCCGGGCCTACGTCGTGCCGCGCGCGGACACCCCGATGTCGGAGCGGGAACTGATCGACTTCGTCGCCCAGCAGCTGTCGGCGCACAAACGGCCGCGCGAGGTGCTGATGGTGACCGAGTTGCCGCGCAATGCCATGGGCAAGGTGCAGAAGAAGCAGTTGCGCTGATCCGACGATCCGGTGCCGGGAACGTGGCGGGTTGACCTGTACCGCACTCGAGGTTCTAAGGTCGGCGCATGATCGCAACGCTGTCTGCAGCCCAGATCGAGTATCTGGCGGGCCAACGCCTGGGTCGGCTGGCCACCATCCGCCCGGACGGATCGCCGCAGAACAACCCGGTGGGTTTCCGCTACAACGCAGCCCTCGGCACCATCGATATCGCGGGCCACAACATGGGCGCCTCGCAGAAGTTCCGCAATCTCGCCAAGGAGGAGCGGGTCGCGTTCGTCGTCGACGATATCGCCTCGGTGAATCCCTGGCAGGTGCGCTGCCTCGAAATCCGTGGCGTGGCACAGGCTTTGCGAGATGTCGACACCTACCTCGACGGCGGCTCGCGGGAACTGATCCGCATCACCCCGCAGCGCGTGCTCGGCTTCGGCATCGACTAGGCCGGCACCGACTAGGCCCGGCACGAGATACGAAACGCCCCTTCCGCGCTCGGATCGGATGCCGAGCGGGAAGGGGCGTTTCGCGTGAGATCAGTTGGCGTGCAGGGCGGCGTTGAGTTCGATGCCGGTGCCCTTGCGCGCGACCACCTCGACGCTGCCGGTCAGCGAGTTGCGGCGGAACAGCAGATTCGACTGGCCGGACAGTTCGGCCGCCTTGATCGTGCGGCCGTCCGGCAGCGCGACCTTGGTGCCCGCGGTGACGTAGAGGCCGGCCTCGACGACGCAATCGTCGCCCAGCGAAATGCCCAGGCCCGCGTTCGCGCCGAGCAGGCAGCGCTCGCCGATCGAGATGACCTGCTTACCGCCACCGGACAGGGTGCCCATGATGGAGGCGCCGCCGCCCACATCGGAACCGTCGCCGACCACCACACCGGCGGAGATGCGGCCCTCGACCATGGAGGCGCCGAGCGTGCCGGCGTTGAAGTTCACGAAACCCTCGTGCATGACCGTGGTGCCCTCGGCCAGATGCGCGCCCAGCCGCACCCGGTCCGCGTCGGCGATGCGGACGCCGGCGGGCAGCACGTAGTCGACCATGCGGGGGAATTTGTCGACGCCGTAGACGGTGACCGGACCGCGGGCGCGCAACTTTCCGCGCACCAGCTCGAAGTCCTCGACCGCGCACGGGCCGTAATTGGTCCACACCACATTGGCCAGGAGGCCGAACTGCCCCTCCAGGCTGAGCCCGTGCGGGCGGACCAGCCGGTGCGAGAGCAGATGCAGGCGCAGATATTCGTCGTGGGTGTCGATCGGCGGCGCGGACAGGTCCGCGATCGTGGTGCGCACCGCGACGACCTCGACCCGGCGGGCCTCGTCGGGGCCGACCAGATCGGCGAAGCGCGCGTACTCCGGGTCGCTCGGGCTCAGCCGCGTGGTCTCGGACGTCTCGAACGTGCCCAGTTCCGGATACGGGTACCAGGTGTCGAGGACCGTCCCGTTCACGGTCACCGTCGCTAGGCCGACTGCGGATGCTCCCTGTGTGCTCACGGCCCCTCAGCCTACTGGGTGCGGATCGCGAGGTGGCGGGCTCCCTGTGCCGCCAGGGCCGGAGCCGCTCGGCCCGGTCGTGAGACGTGCGAACAATTAGGCTGGTCCGGTGACCATCGATCTGCGCGCCGACCCGATCTCGATCACCGCGACCCTCGTCGACATCCCGAGCGTCTCCCGCGACGAGGCGGCGATCACCGACACCGTCGCCTGGGCCCTGCGTGAGCAGACCGAGGGCTTTGAGGTGCTGCGGCACGGCAACACCGTGCTGGCTCGCACGAATCGCGGGCTGCCGCACCGGGTGATCATGGCCGGTCACCTGGATACCGTGCCGATCGCCGACAACGTGCCGGGCCGGTTCGAGACGATCGACGGTGAGGAAGTGCTGTTCGGCTGCGGCAGCGTCGACATGAAATCCGGTGACGCGGTCTTCCTGCACCTGGCCGCGACCGTCGCCGACCCGGTCTGCGATCTGACCCTGATCTTCTACGACTGCGAGGAGATCGCCGCCGAATACAACGGTCTCGGCCGCATCGAACGCGAGCTGCCGGAATGGCTGGACGGCGATCTGGCCATCCTCGGCGAACCGTCGGGCGCGTGGATCGAGGCCGGCTGCCAGGGCACCCTGCGCGTCCGCCTCGGCCTCGGCGGCACCCGCGCCCATACCGCGCGAGCGTGGCTGGGCGACAACGCCATTCACAAGCTGGCGCCCGTCCTGCAGCGGCTGCGCGACTACGTGCCGCGCGAGGTGGACATCGACGGTTGCGTGTACCGCGAGGGGTTGTCCGCGGTGAAGGTGGAGGGCGGTGTGGCCGGCAATGTGGTGCCCGACGAGGCCGAGGTGCTGGTGAACTTCCGGTTCGCGCCCGATCGCACCCTCGACGAGGCGACCGAGCATGTGCGCGAGGTGTTCGACGGATTGGATGTGAGCTTCGAGCGGACCGACGGTGCGCCCGGCGCGCTGCCGGGTCTGTCGGCTCCGGCCGCGAAGAACCTGGTGGAACGCGTCCATTCCCACGGCGGTGGCGGGGTGCGCGCGAAATACGGCTGGACCGATGTGTCGCGATTCGCCGCTCGCGGCATTCCGGCGGTCAATTTCGGGCCCGGCGACCCCAATCTGGCGCACAAGGTGGACGAGCGCGTACCTACCCGCCAGATCACCGTCGTCACCGAGATCCTGCGCAACTACCTGACCGGTCACAAGGGCTGAACCGGTAGGTTCGGTCCCATGTCCACCGCGTCCGAGCCCGCACCGACCAGATCACCGAAGTCCACTCCGAAGTTCAGGGGCCCGATCATGTTGCGCCGGGCCCGCAAACAGGGCACCGGAACCACCGATCAGCATCTGCTCGACGGCCGCGGACCCACCGACTGGGTGCACACCGACCCCTGGCGGGTGCTCCGGATCCAGAGCGAATTCGTGGAGGGCTTCGGCGCCCTCGCCGAAATACCCAGGGCCGTATCGGTTTTCGGTTCGGCGCGGACGCAGGTGGATACACCCGAATACGAGGCGGCGCGGGCCATCGGCGGCGCGCTGGCCGAGGCCGGTTTCGCGGTGATCACCGGCGGCGGCCCCGGCGTGATGGAGGCGGCCAATCGCGGCGCCTGCGAGGCGGGCGGATACTCCGTGGGCCTGGGCATCGAACTGCCGATGGAACAGGGCCTCAACGAATGGGTCGACCTCGGTATCAACTTCCGCTACTTCTTCGCCCGCAAGACGATGTTCGTCAAGTATTCCCAGGCGTTCATCTGCCTGCCCGGCGGCTTCGGCACCCTGGACGAGCTGTTCGAGGCGCTCACACTGGTCCAGACCAACAAGATCACCCGCTTCCCGGTCATCCTGTTCGGCAGTCGGTACTGGGCGGGGCTGGTCGACTGGCTGCGGGATTCGCCGGCCGGCTCGGGCAAGATCTCGCCCGGTGATCTGGGACTGCTGCACGTGACCGACAGTGTGGAGGAGCTGATCGACATCGTGCTGCAGGCCGCCGCGCGCCGCGGCGAGGAGTCCACGGGGACGGAGGACAAGTGGTGAACGGGCAGCCGTTCGCGGTGTGTGTCTACTGTTCGGCCAGCGCCACGGATCCGGACGCGCTGCGGCTGGCCGCCGAGGTGGGCAGTGAAATCGCCCGGCGCGGTTGGCAATTGGTCTCCGGCGGCGGGCATGTGTCGATGATGGGTGCGGTGGCGGTAGCCGCGCGCGCCGGGGGCGCTCGCACCACGGGCGTGATCCCGAAACGTCTGGTGCATCAGGAAGTCGCCGATGTGGACAGCGACGAGCTGATCGTCACCGACACCATGCGCGAACGCAAACAGATCATGGAGGATCGCGCCGACGCCTTCCTGACCCTGCCGGGTGGAATCGGCACGCTGGAGGAATTCTTCGAGGCGTGGACCGGCGGATATCTGGGACTGCACGGCAAGCCGCTGGTGGTGCTGGATCCGAACGGCCACTACCGCGGGCTGTTCGCGTGGCTGGACGAACTGAGCGCGGCCGGATTCATCGGACGGCCCGCATTGGATCGGATTACCGTGACCGCGGATGTGGCATCCGCATTCCGAGCCCTGACCGCGCCGCGCATCGGCACTGCCTGAGCGATTCGACACCGCTCGACCGGAACCCGTTGGAGGAGAATGTGAGCACCGAGGCCCGCAACACGATCAGTCTCTGGGATCTGGTGCGCAGGCTGCCCGCGATGGCGGTGGAAACGCCGGGCATGCTGCGCGGCGCCACCGGCATGCTCGTGCGCGCCGACGACAAATCCTCGGTCGGGCTGTACTTCCAGAAGGCGGCACGGCGGTATCCCAATCGGCCGTTCCTGCGCTTCGAGGGTCGCGAATACACCTACGGCGAGGCCAATACCGAGGTGAACTGCTTCGCACAGGTGCTGGCGCAGCGCGGTGTGCGCCGCGGTGATGTGGTGGGCGTGCTGATGACCAACCGCCCCGAGACGCTGTTCGTGGTACTGGCGACGGTGAAGCTGGGCGCGACCGTCGGACTGCTCAATCACAATCAGCGCGAACAGGTGCTCGCCCACAGCTTCGGCCTGCTCGACAGCACGGTCAACGTGATCGGCGAGGAATGCGAGGACGCGGTGCGCTCGCTGCCCGAGCCGCCGCCGAATCTGCTCTATTCCGAGGAACTGCGGGAACTGGCCCGCGACGCCGATCCGGCCGACCCGGAGGTGTGCGCCGATATCCGTGCCCGGGAGCGCGCGTTCCTGATCTTCACCTCCGGTACGACAGGCTTGCCGAAGGCCAGCGTGATGACCCACCTGCGCTGGACGAAGAGTATGGCCGGGCTGGGCGGTCTGGGCATCCGCCTGCGTGGTGGCGACACCATGTACTGCTGCCTGCCGCTGTATCACAACAACGCGCTGACCGTCGCGCTCGGCGCGGTGCTCGGCTCGCGCGCGACGTTGGCGCTGGGACGCAAATTCTCGGTGTCGAACTTCTGGAGCGAGGTCATCGCGACCAGGTCGACGGCCTTCATCTACATCGGCGAGCTCTGCCGCTATCTGCTCAACCAGCCGGAATCGTCTCGCGAACACGAACATTCGGTGCGGCTGGCCGTCGGCAACGGCCTGCGCCCGGAGTTGTGGGACGAATTCCGGCGGCGCTTCCGCATCGGCCGGGTGGTGGAGTTCTACGGCGCGAGTGAGGGAAATATCGCCTTCATCAACGCCTTCGGCGTGGACCGCACCGCCGGATTCGGGCCGCTGCCCTACGCCGTGGTGGAATTCGACGAGGAGACCGGCAAGGCGCGGCGATACCCCGACGGGCGACTGCGCAAGGTTGCCTCCGGCGGTGTGGGCCTGCTGCTGGCGAAGGTCACCGACCGTTCCCCGTTCGACGGCTACACCGACAAGTCGGCGACCGAATCTAAGTTGGTGCGCAACGCATTCGACGAGGGCGACTGCTGGTTCGACACCGGAGATCTTGTGCGCGACCAGCATTGGCGCCACATCGCCTTCGTCGACCGCCTCGGCGACACCTTCCGCTGGAAGGGCGAGAACGTCGCGACCACCGAAGTCGAGGGCGCCTTCGACGGCGCGCCCGGTATCACCGAGGCGGTGGTGTACGGCGTGGACGTGCCCGGAGCCGACGGCAAGGCGGGGATGGCCGCGGTGACCCTCGCCGCCGGCGCCGCCTTCGACGGCTCCGGCCTGGCCGCTCAGCTCTACGACCGCCTGCCCGGATATGCGGTGCCGCTGTTCGTCCGCGTGGTGCCCGAACTGGAGACCACGTCGACCTTCAAGAGCCGCAAGGTGGACCTGCGCAAGCAGGGATTCACCCCGGACGATTCGACCGAGGTCTATGCGCTGAAGGGCCGTGACCAGGGATATGTGCCGTTCTACCCGAGCTATCCCGACGAGGTGGCGGCCGGTACCGCACCCCGAGGCTAGGTCGTGTCCGAGGGCGCCGACGGCCCGGCAATTAGACTCACCTCCATGAGTTCTGCGTCACCGCTGTCCACCCTGTGCGGTAAGCCGGTGGCGACGGATCGGGCGCTGGTGATGGCGATCGTCAACCGAACCCCCGATTCCTTCTACGACCGGGGCGCCACCTTCTCCGACGACGCCGCGATGGCCGCGGTGGCGCGCGCCGTGTCCGAGGGGGCGGATCTGGTCGATATCGGCGGGGTGAAGGCCGGGCCGGGCGACGAGGTCGACGCCGCGGAGGAGGCGCGGCGCGTGGTGCCGTTCGTGGCGGCCATCCGCGCCCGCTATCCGGACCTGTTGATCAGTGTGGACACCTGGCGCAGTGAGGTGGCGCGGGCGGCGGTGGCCGAGGGGGCGGATCTGATCAACGACACCTGGGCCGGGGCGGATCCGCAGCTCGCGGGCGTGGCCGCCGAACTGGGCGTGGGGATCGTGTGCAGCCACACCGGCGGCGCTCGGCCGCGCACCCGCCCGCATCGGGTCCGGTACGCCGACGTGGTGTCCGAGGTCACCGACACATTGGTGCGGGCCGCCGACGCGGCGCGCGCGGCAGGGGTCGCGGCGGATGCGATTCTCATCGATCCGACCCACGATTTCGGGAAAAACACGTATCACGGGCTCGAACTGTTGCGGGCCGTGGACATTCTTGTAAATACCGGATGGCCGGTCTTGATGGCGCTGAGTAATAAGGATTTCATCGGAGAGACTCTTGGTGTCGGACTTTCCGAGCGATTGGAGGGGACATTGGCGGCAACCGCGTGGGCGGCCGCGGCCGGCGCCCGGGTCTTCCGAGTTCACGAGGTCGCCGCAACCCGGCGAGTAGTGGACATGATCGCGGCGATTCAGGGCATCCGGCCCCCCGCACGAACCTTGCGAGGTCTGGTATGACGTTCGAGTGGACTGCCACGAATACGTGGGACCGACCACAGTGGGCGATCGACGAATTGGTCGACGCGAAGGATGGGCGCACCGTGTCGGTGGTGCTGCCCGCATTGAACGAGGAGCGCACGGTCGCCGATGTGGTGGCCAGTATCCGGCCGCTGCTCGGCACGCTGGTCGACGAATTGGTGGTGCTGGATTCCGGTTCCGTGGACGCGACGGCGGAGCGGGCCCGGGCGGCCGGGGCGCAGGTGGTGACCCGCGAGCAGGCCGTGCCCGAACTGGAGCCGGTGCCCGGCAAGGGCGAGGTGCTGTGGCGCTCGCTGGCCGCGACCTCCGGCGACCTGGTGGCGTTCGTCGATTCGGATCTGATCGATCCCGATCCGATGTTCGTGCCGAAACTGCTGGGTCCGCTGCTGACCGTGGACGGTATCCATCTGGTGAAGGCCTACTACCGGCGGCCGCTGCGCCAAGGCGCGGCGGTGGAGCAGCACGGTGGTGGCCGGGTGACCGAACTGGTGGCGCGGCCACTGCTGGCGGCGTTGCGTCCGGATCTGTCGAAGGTGTTGCAGCCCTTGGGCGGTGAGTACGCGGGAACGCGCGAGCTGTTGACCGCGGTGCCGTTCGCCCCGGGATACGGTGTGGAGATCGGTCTGCTGCTGGACACTTTCGACATGCTGGGCCTCTCGGCGATCGGCCAGGTGAATCTGGGCGTGCGCACGCATCGCAATCGGCCGCTGTCGGATCTGGGTGTCATGAGCCGGCAGATTCTCGGAACCGTGCTGGGACGCAGCGGAATTCGAGATTCGGGTGCGGCATTGACGCAATTTCCGCTGATCGGTGAGGAATTCACGGCATTGACCACCGATGTGCATCTCGCGGATCGGCCGCCGATGAACACCCTGCGCCCCGAAGAGGTTGCCGCCTGAATTCGCTACGGGCCGAAACCCCGCCGGAGCGAAGCGGAGGCCGAGAACTCAGCGTTCGTGACGGTAGATCGGGGTCAACAGATCCACTTCGATCGGTTCGCCGGTGTGGCGGTCGTAGCGGACGCCGACCACCGTCGAGAAGGCGCGGGTGTCGGCGCGTTCGTGCAGAGTCGCCAGCCGTGTTCCGAGAAGCCGTATCGCGCCCAGCGATCCGGGCGGATGTAGTCCGTCGATGACGAGAATGGTTCCGTGGCCGTCGGGGCGGGGCAGGCGCGCCAGATAGGCGATGTCGTAGGGCTCGGTGCCGCCCGGCCGGTAGATCCGGCGGGCGGCCCGGTCCTCGATCGCGCGGCGGACCCGCCCGGCCCGAGCCAGGGTCCGGCGCAGCCGCGGATCGGCCGACACCAGATAGCGCAGACTGGGCGACAATTCGGGCCCGCCGAGCACGATCAGGCCCTCGCGGTCGAGATTCAGGGGACGTCCGGGGAGGAATCGTTCGACCGTGACGGTGAATCCCAGCTGTCGCAACAGTTCTGCCAGCCGGTGCGGGGCGGCGGCATCCGGCGCGCCGATCAGCGGCGTGGCGCGTGTGACCGCGCGCAGGTCCGGGGTGAGCACGGTGAGTGGTCCGTGCCCGAAGAACAGGCCCTCCGGCACCGGGCCCTGGGTGCTGACCTGGTGAATCCGGGCGCGTGAAAGTCCTGCTGCCGCACCGATCCTGGCGAAGGTCCAGCCCTCGGCGTGCAACTCCCTGATCACCGCTCGGCGGATGCGGGTGAGCTCGTTGATGGTCTGCTGGGCCGCCGCGACCCCTTCGGTGGCAGCCTTGAGGCGTTCGACCTTGTCTTCGATCGCGAACACCCGTGCCACCTCGTCGGCTGACATGTGCGAAGTCTAGATAGCTCGACAGCCGGATGTGTCTAGTCCGGTTGACGAATCCGCCGCGGGGGCCGAATCCATCGAGCGCACCGGGCATTTGGGCCGGACCGGACGGTCCGTAATGGGTGCTATCAGTGCTTTTCGGTCAGGTGGCGTCGAAATCGATCGGCGGTTTTTCGTTGCGGTCGAGCGGTTTCGGCGGCTCTGGCACCGAATAGCTGGGTGCGGTCACAGAATTCGGCGAGCCGGTCTGTGAGGTGCCGGAATCGCCGGACGAGCCGTTGCCCGGATCGGCTGCCCCGAAGGTGCCGGTGAACAGCGAATCGTCACCGTCGAAGAGGTGCTTGGTGACCATCGACCGCGGCGTCATACCGCGCAGACCTTCGAGTGGTTTGCGCAGCTCGTTGAGCTCTTCGAGTGGTTTGCGCAGTTCGTCGAGCTCGGGTCCCAGATCGTTGCGCAGCTGGCTGGTGGCGCCGGAGGCGTAGTCGCGGACCTGACGCAGACTCTGCGCGGTCCAGCGAATCGCCCCCGGCAGCCGTTCCGGGCCGAGAATCACCAGCGCGGCGACCACCAGGATCACCATCTCGGGCCAGCCGATATTGAACATAAGACCAGGCTACTGGGGTGCTTGCGGGGCGTTCTTATCGGATTCCAGCGTCACCGGCACATCGACCTGACGGCCGTCGCGGATCAGTTGGAAATTCACCGTCTCGCCGATCTGGTGGGACTGGACGGCGACGGTGAGTTCGGCCGGTTCGGTGACCTGCCGATCACCCACCTTGACGATCACGTCGCCCTCGGCGATGCCCGCCTTGGCGGCCGGGCTGTTGCCGACCACATCGGCCACCGCGGCGCCGCTCATGACGTCGTTCTCGACCTGCTTGGTCTTCGCGCTCACGCCGAGCCACGGGTGGTACATCACACCGTCGCGGATCAGCGTCTGCGACACCCGCTGCACCAGATCCACCGGAATCGCGAAGCCGAGGCCGACCGATCCGCCGCTCTCGCTGCGGATGGCGGTGTTGATCCCGATCAGCCGGCCCTCGCCGTCGACCAGGGCGCCGCCGGAGTTGCCGTGGTTGATCGCGGCATCGGTCTGCACGGCGTCGAAGGCGCCGGCGGTGTCGTCGCCGGCCTCCGGGCTCTCCTGGATCGCGCGATGCAACGCGCTGACGATGCCGGAGGTGACGGTCTTGCTCAGGCCCAGCGGCGAGCCGATGGCCAGCACGTCGTCACCGACCTGCACATCGCTCGACTTCCCGAGCCGGGCCACGGTGAGGTTCTTGACGTCGACCTTCAGGACCGCGAGGTCGGTCTTCGGGTCGCGGCCGACCAGCTGGGCCGGTGCCCTGGTGCCGTCGGAGAAGGTGGCCTGGATCTTGGCCCGCCCGCTTTTGTCCTGTGCCGCCATCGAGATGACGTGATTGTTCGTGACGATATAGCCGTTGCCGTCGATGACCACGCCCGAACCGAGGGCGCCGTTGTCGCCGACGGTCTCGCGGATCGAGACGACCGAGGGCAGTACCGCGTCGGCCACCTTGGCGACCTGACTGTGCGGTTTGTCGGTGTTGCTCTCCTGCTGCAGCGCGATCTTGCGCGAGGTCAGCGCCCCGGTGTTCTCGGCCGTGAACCGGCCCACCAGGCCGCCGAGCACGCCGATGATCAGGGCGACCACACCCAGGACGGCCAATGCCTTGGGCGCAACCCTGCCGCCGAACAGCACCTCGCGGGCGCCGAGTTTGGTACCCGGCGGCAGCGGCTGCGGGGCGGGGGTGTGGATGGCGGGATCACCGAGGCGGGCCGCGGCGGCGGGATCGCGCCAGGGATCGACCGGTGCGCCGCTATCGGGCGTGTCGGTTGCGGCGTCCGGATCTCGCTGCAGGCGCTCGTCCGAACCCGCGGGCCGGCCGAAGGCCTCGGCCAGCACCGCGTCCGGCGGGCGATTGACCAATTCGGGACTGTCGTGGCGCGGCGCGGACGCGGCCTGGGTGTGCGATGCGAAGGATCCGGCCTGCCCCTCGGGGCGGCGGAAAGCGCGGGCGGTGTGTTTATCGATATCCGGGCGGTACACCGGGCGCGGCCCCAGCACGGGCGCGTCCGACGGCCTCAGGTTCCCCCTGGCCGCCGAATCCGATGAAGCGGACGGCGTCGATTCGGTGGTCACGTTCGCAAACTCTACTTGCGCCACCATCCCGTCCACCGCCTGCTCTCGAATCCCATTTCTCGATTCGAGGAGGAAGCGAAACGGAACGAATCCGCCCGCAGGCCGAGGAAACTCGCGCCGCGCGACATATCTTCGGTGCTACGTCCGGTCAGGTCGGCCAGCGGAATTCTGCTCAGCGTGTCCTGCAGGTCGGTCGGCGCGGAAATCTGCATTTGTGCCGCCCGGCGCAATGCCACCCGGGCCTGCTGCTGCGCCTCGACCTCGGCGGCGCATTCGGGGCAGCGGGACAGATGTTCGGCCGCGCGCAGATAGGCGTTCATTCTCAGCTCGCCGTCGACATATGCGACGACGGCCTCATTGGCCAGGTGTTCGGTGGGGGCGAAACGACCCTCGCCGGTCATACGGATGCACACCCTTCCGACGGACTACAGCTTCGCCGGGCACGGCCGCGGCGCTGCACCGCTGTTTTACCCGACTTTCTCCTCAGCGGCGAACCGCTGCTGAGAACCATTATGCGCAAGGTATTCCCGCAGTGCCTGACGGCCGCGGTGGATCCGGCTGCGCACGGTACCCAACTTCACACCGAGGGTAGCGCCGATCTCCTCGTAGGACAGACCTTCGATATCGCACAGCACGACGGCCGCGCGGAATTCCGGCGCCAGCGCGTCGAGCGCCCGCTGCAGGTCCGGATCCAGCCGGGCATCGTGATAGACCTGCTCGGGCCCGGGACCTTCGGACGGCACCCGGTCGTAGTCCTCGGGCAGCGCCTCCATCCGGATGCGGTTGCGCCGGCGGACCATGTCGAGGAACAGATTCGTGGTGATCCGGTGCAGCCAGCCCTCGAACGTGCCGGGCTGGTAGTTCTGCAGCGAGCGGAAGACCCGGATGAACGTCTCCTGGGTCAGATCCTCGGCATCCTGCGGGTCACCGGTCAGGCGGTAGGCCAGCCGGTACACCCGGTCGGCGTGCTCGCGGACCAGTTCGTCCCAGGTCGGCATCATGGTGCGGTCGCCGGTGGCGTCGAAGGCGGCGGTACCGCTGAGCGCGTCGTCGTCCGCGGCCTCGCCCGCGACGGATTCGGTATCGTCGAAGTCGGCGCCGTTCGCGACGACGGCCCGGGCTTCGGGACCGACTTCGGCTTCCGGACGAACTTCGACTTCGGTACGGACATCGCTACGAGCGGCAGCGGGCAGCTCGTAATCGGCCGAGACGCCGATCGGCAGACTCGACTCGGGCAGGGTGGCGTACTCGCGCGCCGCATCGACCTTGTGGATGGGGTGACCTCCTACTCGGGACCGTGGAAGGCGCACGACGACTGGTGGTCGTCGCGTACCGGGTACAACCCCGGACCCGAGTCCGGTGTTCCCGGGCGCCGTCCGGCGGTCGGCCGGCCCTTGCTTGGTCAATACTCTGGCGGTTCCCGATGTGCCGGTGGTATGGGGAGGCTGAGGGACACCTGAGAAAAACACCGGCCGTCGTCGCGCCCCCGGACAGCCACGCCGTTAGCCTCATATTCGTGAGCCACATCCCAGCGGCATCGGCCCTGCAGCGCAACCTCGCCTACGTGGAGGAATCCGTGGTCGAGGACGAGATCCTCATCGCCGCGCGGGAGCGGGCCACCGAACTGGGCGCCGCGCCGGTGCCGCCGTCGGTGGGAGCGCTGCTCAGCATGTACGCCCAGCTGCTCGGCGCCCGAGCGGTGGTCGAGGTCGGCACCGGCGCCGGAATCAGCGGCCTGTGGCTGCTCGACGGCATGCGCGAGGACGGGACGCTGACCACGATCGACTCCGAGCCGGAGCATCAGCGTGCGGCCAAGGACGCCTTCCGCGCGGCCGATGTCGCGCCCGCGCGCACCCGGCTGATCAACGGCCGCGCTCTGGACGTGCTGCCCCGGCTCGCCGACGGCGCCTACGACCTGGTGTTCATCGACGCGGCCCCGCTCGAGCATCCGCAATACGTCGAGCAGGCCGTACGTTTGCTGCGTGAGGGCGGGGCGGTGCTGATGTACAACGCGCTGCTGGGCGGGCGGGTGCCCGATCCGGCGCAGCGCGACGCCGCGACCCAGGCGGTGCGGGCGGCGACCCGGGCCGTGGCCGAGGACCCCGCCCTGACCAGCGTGCTGATCCCGGTCGGAGACGGGCTGCTCTGCGCCTCGCGCGGCTAGTCGCCGCTCCCCGTGGTCCGGCGGTTCGATCGAGCCGGTTCCGGAAATAGCTCGCTGAAAGCTGTCTACCTGCGCGTTCGGCTTTCGAAATTTGTCACGGGCCGAGTCTTGCGTGCGGATTGAACGAGTGTTTAGTATATTGAACATGTGTTTAAGGGAGCAGCCGTACCGGAAGGATCCGCCTCGGATCTGAGCACGCCCGCCCGGATCCGGGACGCGGCGATCGTCGTCTTCGGCGAAGAGGGATTCGGGGTCGGGGTGCGGGCCATCGCCAAGGCGGCGGGGGTTTCGCCCGGCCTCGTCAATCACCACTTCGGTTCCAAGGACGGCCTGCGCGAGGCGTGTGACGAGCACGTACGTGCCGTCATCCGGGCCGCGAAGACGGAATACGTCCAGCAGCCCTCGCCGAATTCGACCCTGAAGGCCCTCGCCGAAATCGAGGAGTTCGCGCCCTACACCGCGTATCTGATGCGCAGCTTCCAGGCCGGCGGAACGCTGATGACCTCGCTGTTCGATCAGATGCGCGCGGACGTGGAGTCCTATCTCGAGGTCGGTATCGAGGCCGGCACGCTGCGCCGGCCCAGGGACGTATCGGCGACGGCGAACTATCTGGCGGTGCAGAACGGCGGCGGATTCTTCTTCTTCCTGCAGCTCTACGCCGCCCGCCACGAAGGAAAGCTCGACTTTCGAAAAGCGTTGCGCGAGTACGCCGATCAGATGATGCTGCCGGCGGTCGAGGCCAACACCCACGGCCTGTTCGCCGATTCCTCGGTGCTCGACTCGTTGCTCGCCGAAATGTGAACCCTTATCTCACAAGGAGATTCGATGTCATCGGCAATCGAGGTCCGGAAGCTGCACAAGCATTTCGGATCGGTACGCGCCCTGGACGGCCTCGACCTCGAGGTCGCCGAGGGAGAGGTGCACGGCTTCCTCGGGCCCAACGGGGCCGGCAAGTCGACCACCATCCGCATTCTGCTCGGCATCCTGGCGCGCACCTCGGGGCAGGCCCGGGTGCTCGAGCGCGATCCGTGGACCGATGCGGTCGAGTTGCATCGCGATATCGCCTACGTTCCGGGCGATGTCACGCTGTGGCCGTCGCTGTCGGGCGGGGAGACGATCGATCTGCTGGCGCGGATGCGCGGCGGCATCGATACCGCGCGCCGCGCCGAGATGATCGAGCGTTTCGAACTCGATCCGCGCAAGAAGGCGCGCGCGTACTCCAAAGGCAACCGGCAGAAGGTGGCACTCGTCTCCGCGTTCTCCTCGAACGCGCGACTGCTGTTGCTCGACGAACCGACCTCGGGCCTGGATCCGTTGATGGAACAGGTCTTTCGCGAATGCGCGCGAGAGGCGGCCGAGCGCGGCGCTACCGTGCTGCTGTCGAGCCACATCCTCTCCGAGGTGGAGGCGCTGTGCGATCGGGTCACGATCATCCGCGCCGGTAAGACCGTCGAGAGCGGCACCCTGGCCGAGATGCGTCATCTCAGCCGCACATCGATCAAGGCCGAACTCATCGGCGACCCGGGCGATATCGGCGCCATCGCGGGCGTCGAGGACGTCACGATCGAGGACCACACGCTGCACTGCCAGGTCGACAGCGAACATCTCGGCGAACTGATCCGGGTTCTCGGCGACGCCGGAGTGCGCAGCCTCGTGAGTCAGCCGCCGACGCTGGAAGAGCTGTTCCTGCGCCACTATTCGCTCGACGGCGACGCGCCGGCCGATGCCCGGCGACCCGCGCACACCTCCGCGTCGCGGGACGAGCAGGCATTGAGCGAGGCGACGAAATGACCACCGCGACCCTCGACCGCCCGCACGGCGGATTCGCCGAACGCTCCACTCGGTCCTCGGATTTCACCGGCACCGGGCAGCTGCTGCGCCTGTATCTGCGGCGGGACCGCATCGTATTGCCGCTGTGGGTGCTGCTGCTCTCGGCGCCGCTGGGCAGCGTCTACGTCTCCAGCGTGAAGAATCTGTACTCGTCGCCGGCCGATCTGCAGAATTTCGCGCACACCATCCTGTCCAGCCCGGCGCAGCTGGCGCTGTACGGCCCGATCTACAACACCAGCATCGGTGCGGCCGGCGTGTGGAAGGCAGGGGCGTTCTACACCCTGATCGGCATCGCCACCATCCTCACCGTTATCCGGCACACCCGCGCCGAGGAGGAGACGGGACGCGAGGAGCTGCTCGCCTCGACCCGGGTGGGCCGCTTCGCCGCCCTGACCGCGACCCTGCTGCTGACCTGTGCCGCCTGCGTGGCGGTCGGAATCGTCGCGACGCTGAGCATCGCCTCGGCGGGAGTGCCGTTCGACGGCTCGCTGGCCTTCGGCGCGGCGCTGGCGGCCTCGGGCATCGTCTTCGCGGCCGTCGCCGCGGTCGCCGCGCAGCTGAGTGCGAGTGCCCGGCTGGCCCGCGGCATCGCGCTGGCGGTGCTCGCGGTGACCTTCACCCTGCGCGCCATTGGTGACGCGCGGGCCGGAGACGGTCCGACCGACATCCTGACCTGGCTGTCGCCGCAGGGCTGGTCGCTGCAGGTCCGCCCCTTCGCCGGCGATCGCTGGTGGGTGCTGCTGCTGCATGCGGTGACCACCGTCGTGCTGGTCGCGGTCGCCTACACGCTGCTGCGGCGGCGCGACATGGGGGCCGGACTGATCGCCGACCGGCCCGGTCCGACCGCCGGATCGGCCCTGCTGAGCGGGCCGTTCGGGCTGGCCTGGCGGTTGCAGCGCGGCACCCTGGCGGCGTGGACGGTCGGGCTCGCGCTCTACGGCCTGATCATCGGCAGCGTGGTTCACGGCATCGGCGACGAGATCGGCTCCAGCCAGACCGTCCGCGACATCATCGCCCGGCTCGGCGGTTCGCAGGGGGTGGAACAGGCCTTCCTGAACACCGCCTTCTCGATGGTCGGCCTGGGCGCGGCGGCCTTCTCGATCTCGGCCGCGCTGCGGATGTACGCGGAGGAGAGCGACGATCGCGCCGAAACCGTCCTCACCGGCGCCGTCGGCCGAATTCGCTGGGCCGCAAGCCATCTGATCTTCGCCTTCGGCGGTCCGGTGGTGGCGCTGTTCGCCTCCGGCGTGATCGGCGGCCTGTCCTACGGGATCGCCGCGTCGGATATGGGCGGCAAGTTCCCGCAGGCGCTGGAAGCGGCGATGATCCAGATTCCCGCGGTGTGGGTGTTCACCGCGATCACCGTGCTGCTGTTCGGATTGCTGCCGCGCTGGACCCCGGTGGCGTGGGGTGTGTTCACCGCGGGGGTGGCGATCTATCTGCTCGGCTCGATCTCCGGTATGCCGCAATGGGTTCTGGACCTCAACCCCTACGGTCATCTGCCGAAGCTGCCGGCGGAGGACTTCCGCGCGATGCCGGTGATCGTGCTGCTGGTGCTCGCGGCGGTGATCACCGCGGTCGGACTCGCGGGCTGGCGCCGACGCGATCTGCGCTGATCCGCAAGGCATTTCGCCGCCCGGTCGCTCCTCTCCCGGAGCGCCGGGCGGCACTTTCCGTGGCCGGGACCACCGGACTGCCGATACCATTGGCACAGTGGGTAATTCGGCGGTACCGGGAGGCGGGGAGTGTACGAGCGCGGAATCCTGATCGAGGTCGCGCCTCGCGGGTGGCTGGTCCTGGCTCTCGTCAGCCTCGGCGCGGCGGTCTTCGTGGCACTGCTGGTGATGCTGCTGGTCAGTGACGACAAGTTCGACGATCCGTCGAGATATCCGAGAGTGCCGCACGGTACCTGTGCGCCGTTCTGCTACACCCCGGAAAGTCCGGGCGTCACCGAACCGGCCCCGCCGCCGCAGTATCCGATGCCGGGCCGCTGAGCCGGTTGCTCACCCCGACATCGGGGGCTCAGACCCAGACGCCCTTGCCGACGGTGACCACGCCGCCGTTGCTCACCGCGAACCGCTCGCGGTCGCGGTCCAGATCGACGCCGATGATCTCGCCCTCGCCGACCATCACGTTCTTGTCCAGGATCGCGCGCCGCACCACCGCGCCGCGGCCGATCCGCACTCCGGGCATCAGCACACTGCCCTCCACGGTCGCCCCGTCCTCGATGAACACATTCGAGCTCAGCACCGAATTGCGGACCGTCGCCGCGGACAGGATGCTGCCCGCGCCCACGATGCACTCCTGGGCGAGCCCGCCCTGCGCGAATTTCGCCGGTGCCAGATTCTCGGCCGTGCCTCGAATGGGCCAGTGCTTGTTGTAGAGATTGAAGATCGGGTGCACCGACACCAAATCCATATGGGCTGCGTAGAAGGCGTCGATCGTCCCGACGTCGCGCCAGTAGCCGCGGTCGCGGTCGGTGGAACCGGGAACGTCGTTGCGCGCGAAATCGTAGACACCGGCCTGCCCCTGGGAGACCAGCGCCGGGATGATGTCACCACCCATGTCGTGATCGGAATCGACATCGTCGGCATCGGCGCGGATCGCGTCGACGAGCACCTTCGTGGTGAAGACGTAATTGCCCATCGAGGCGAAGGTCATATTCGGATCGTCGGGTGTGCCGGGCGGATGGACCGGTTTCTCCAGAAATTGCGTGATGCGGCCCGATTCGTCGGAATCGATACAGCCGAAGGCGCTGGCCTCGCTGCGCGGCACCCGGATTCCGGCCACGGTCACCCCCGCACCGGAATCGATGTGATGGGCGACCATCTGTTCGGGATCCATGCGATAGACGTGGTCGGCGCCGAACACCACGATGTAGTCGGGGTCCTCGTCGTAGATCAGATTCAGCGACTGCATGATCGCGTCGGCGCTGCCGGTATACCAGCGCGGTCCCAGCCGCTGCTGGGCCGGGACCGGAGTGATGTATTCGCCGCCGAAGCCGGACAGCCGCCAGGTCTGGGAGATGTGCCGGTCCAGGGAATGCGATTTGTACTGGGTCAGCACACAGATGCGCAGATAACCGGCGTTGACGAGGTTGGAGAGGACGAAGTCGATCAGGCGGTACGCGCCCCCGAACGGGACCGCCGGCTTGGCGCGGTCCTTGGTGAGGGGAAAGAGTCGTTTGCCCTCACCACCGGCTAGCACTACTCCGAGTACGTGCGGCTGGCTCCTCACGGAATTCAACCTACCGTCCCAGGCCACGGCGTGTCCGATGCCGGTTCACTCCGGCGTGGCCGGGCAGGTGTGGTGGGGCGGGGGCGTACCGATTAGGTTGGACCGGTGAGTTTCGCGGATGGCGGCCGCGAGCCGATATCGCCTGCCGACCCCGACCGGCTCCGGGTCGCGATGTTGACCCGCGAATATCCCCCCGAGGTGTACGGCGGGGCCGGAGTACACGTGACCGAACTGGTCCCGCAGTTGCGCCGGCTGTGCGACGTGACGGTGCACTGCATGGGCGCCGAACGCGGTGATGCGGTGGTCCATCAGCCCGATCCGATGCTCTACGCCGCCAATTCCGCCCTGCAGATGATGTCGGCGCAGTTGCGCATGGCCGATGCCGTCGGCGCGGTCGACGTGGTTCACTCCCACACCTGGTACACCGGGCTCGGCGGACATCTGGCCGCGAGTCTGTACGGCATCCCGCACGTCCTCACCGCGCATTCGCTGGAACCGCGCCGGCCGTGGAAGGCCGAACAGCTGGGCGGCGGTTACCGGTTGTCGTCGTGGTCGGAGCGCACCGCGATGGAGAATGCCGACGCGGTGATCGCGGTCAGCGAGGGCATGCGCCACGATGTGCTCGATGCCTACCCGACCGTCGACCCCGGGCGAGTACACGTCGTGCACAACGGGATCGACACGCGGGCCTGGTTCCCGGGTGGTCCGGTGCCCGAGGCCCGCGATGTCCTCGCCGAACTGGGGGTACGCGACGATGCGCCGATCGCGGCGTTCGTCGGCCGCATCACCCGGCAGAAGGGGGTCGCCCACCTGCTCGCCGCGGCGCGCGACATCGACCCGGGGATTCAGCTGGTGCTGTGTGCCGGCGCACCGGATACGCCGCAGCTGGAGGCCGAGGCGGCCGCGACGGTGCGCGAACTCGCGGCGACACGCGGCGGCGTGTTCTGGGTCCGCGATATGTTGCCGACCGAGCAGGTTCGCCAGATCCTTTCCGCCGCAAGCGTTTTCATCTGCCCTTCGGTGTACGAGCCGCTCGGGATCGTGAATCTGGAGGCGATGGCCTGCGGTACCGCGGTGGTCGCGTCGGACGTCGGCGGGATTCCGGAGGTGGTTCTCGACGGGCAGACCGGACGACTGGCGCATTACGACCCGCAGGCGCCGCGCGGCTTCGAACGAGACCTCGCCGACCTGGTGAACGACCTCGCCGGGGACGCGGAGACCGCGGCGCGGTTCGGGGCGGCCGGCCGGGCACGCGCGACGGCCGAATTCAGCTGGGCGCAGGTCGCCGCCCGCACCACCGACCTCTACGACCGCATCCGCAAGGGCTGACGGCCGGGCAGGCAACGGTCGGCGGGCCGTAGCGCCCAGGACGTGACGGTCAGCGCGGTCATGACGCTCAGAATCCCGACCTCCGCGCGGGCGTAACCGGTGACCAGATGTGAGGCGATCGCGCCGGTGTAGACGAAAAACGTTCCGGCATAAGCCCATTCCTTGCACAGCGGGAGCCGGGGAGCGGCCAGCACGATCGCGGCCGGGATCTTCCACACGCCGAGCAACACCAGGAAATAGCGTGGGTACCCGAGCTGGGTGACCACATCGGTCACGAACGGGATGCGGGCGAGATCCCAGACGCCGCCCACCCCGGCCTCGGCGACAATGGCCGCGGTGGCGACCCGATAACCGACGGTGCGGTAGCGGCCGTCGGCGATCGCGAGCACGGGTGGGCGGGCAAGGCGTCCGATGATGCCGGCCGACGTGGTCGTACCGTCCGGCGCGGAGCGGGAAAGACTGCGCATGGCTGCCTCCTGGCTGATGATGGTGAGTGGTCGCACTGATACGGCCACACTTGAGACGGCGTAGCGCGTGGCGAGGATGTGACCGGCGTGAGCGAGCGCGAGCAGGCCCTGCAACGGCTGCACGATCAGCGGCCGCGATTACGGGCGCTCGCGCACCACATGCTCGGCTCGGCGACCGATGCCGAGGATGCCGTCCAGGAGACCTGGCTGCGCGTGCATCGCAGCCCGCCCCGCGCGGTCGGCAACCTCGATGCCTGGCTCACCACGGCTGTGGCGCACACCTGCCTGGATCTGTTGCGCACCCGACGGTCTCGGCCCGAACAACCGAGCGGCACCCAGCTGCCGGATCCGCTGTTCGTCGCCGCCGACGGTCCGGCGGCGCCGGAAGAGCAAGCGCTGCTGTCGGATTCGGTGGGCCTGGCGATGCAGATGGTGCTGTCACAGCTGGAGCCGGCCGAACGTATCGCCTTCGTTCTGCACGACAGCTTCGCGGTGCCGTTCGATCACATCGCCGCGCTGTTGGACCGGACCCCGGCCGCCACCCGCCAATTGGCCAGTCGCGCTCGTCGCCGACTGCGGGCCGCGCCGACACCGGACGGGGAACTCGCCGACCAGCGGGCGGTGGTGGAGGCGTTCTTCGCCGCCGCCCGCCGTGGCGACTTCGAGGCTCTGGTGGCGCAGCTGGCCCCGGAGATCGTGCTGCGCGCCGACGCCGGTGCGGGAGGCGGCTGGGAAATTCACGGCCCGCGCGACACCGCTACCCGTGCCCTGCTGTTCGCCCGGCCGTCCTCGGATGTGCGGCCGGTGCTGGTGAACGGCGCCGTCGGTGCGGTGATCATGTTCGACGGGCAGCCCGGGGTGCTGCTCGCTTTCACGGTGACGAACGGACGTATCGCGGAGATCTACGTCTATGCCGACCGGGAGCGGGTTGCGGCCTTCTTCCGGTGAGCAGGGTGGCCGCCGGTCAGCGGTGGTAGGACGCGACGGTGACCGAGGCCGTCACCGGCATCGCTTCGGGGAGGCCGGCGATCAGGTCGTCGCGGGATGCGGTGGCGTGATGAGCCGACGGACCCATGCCGACCACATTCGCGATCGCGGCGTGATCGAGGGTCATCTCGTATTCGACCGTGACGCGTCCGGCGGGCCGGAAATCCGCGGACAGCGCGTCGGTCAGGCGCGCGTCCTTGTCCGTCTGCACGCCCACCATGTCCAGCGGGGCGATGAGTTCGGCCAAGTGGCGTGGCGTGGGTGTGACGACGACGAAGGCGCCGCCGGGGCGCAGCACCCGCGCGACCTCGGCCGGATTGCGCGGGGCGAAGACGCACAGCACCCGGTCGAGCGCACGGTCGCGGATCGGCAGCCCCTGCCAGACGTCGGCGAGGATCGACGCCGCACGCGAATGGGCGCGAGCGGCCCGGCGCGCCGCCGGTTTCGAGACGTCGAGTGCGATGCCGTGCGCCGCGGGCGCCGCCTCCAGCCCGGCGGCCAGGTAGTAACCGGTGCCGGCGCCGATTTCGAGGATCGTGCCGGTCGGTGCGCCATCCGCGACGACGTCGGCCGTCGCGCGCGTGATCTGGTCGAAATGGCCCGCGCTCTGGAATCGCGCCCGGGCGTCCAGCATGTCGGCGGTATCGCCGGTCATCTTGGTGGCGGCGCCGGTCAGCAGGCTGACGTAACCCTGTTTGGCGATGTCGAAGCTGTGGCCCGCCTCGCACATCAGGCGACGATCCCGGAGCTCGACGCCCGCACGACATTCCGGGCAGGCCACCGCGGATGCGATCGCGGCCAAGGGTGAGGCGTGGTCTGTGGGCGGCCCCGGCGTCGTGCCGGGTGCCGCCTGCCGTGTTCCGCGGTTCGGTCCGGTCATGTGATCCGCCGGGCATTCTCGGCCGCCCGGCCGAGGAGGCCGACGCGACGGGCGCAGATCCAGCCGGTGACCCGGCCGGATCTGCGCGCGCGGGTTCGCGCCGGCAATTTCATCACCGGTGTATTTCGTTGGGTCGAGCGGCTAGCTGGTGACCGCGGTGAGCTCTTTACCGAGAGCTGCCGCTTCCTCCGGCGTGAGCTCGACGACCAAACGCCCGCCACCCTCGAGTGGAACCCGCATGACGATTCCACGCCCTTCCTTGGTTGCCTCGAGGGGACCGTCCCCGGTGCGGGGCTTCATGGCCGCCATCCTCTGCTCCCTCCAGATCCGCGCGGTCTGCTGCGCACTTCTCGGAACTAATGTGTTGTCACCAACAGGCAGCCGCCGGACGCGACAGGCATGTCCGGTTGGGCTGCACCACGCCTATTCTTCCTTATCAGCGAACCGGCCGGGTACCTGAGTTCGAAAACCGACCGGCGTGGCGCGTGATCAACGCCGCAGATCGACCCAGCAATCGGCCAGATGGTCATCGACCATTCCGGTCGCCTGCATCAATGCGTACGCCGTGGTCGGACCCACGAACCGGAACCCGCGCTTCTTGAGTTCTCTTGCGAGAGCGACGGATTCGGGTGTGACGGCGGGCACGTCGGACAGTTCGCGCGGGCGCGGGCGAGCGGGCGGCGCGAACGACCAGAGCAGCTCGTCCAGCCCGGGGCTCAACTCCCGTGCAACCCGGGCATTGGCGACACACGCAAGGATTTTGGCGCGATTGCGCACGATGCCTGGATCGGCCAGGAGCCGCTCCACATCGTCGTCCCCGAATTCGGCCACCCGGTCGATGGCGAATCCGGCGAAGGCCGCCCGGAACGCCGGCCGCTTGCGCAGGATCGTGATCCAGGACAGCCCGGACTGGAACGCCTCGAGACACATCCGCTCGAACAGCGCGTCGTCGCCGTGCAGCGGCCGGCCCCACTCGGTGTCGTGATAGTCCCGGTAGAGCTGCGAGGACTGCGACCAGCCGCAGCGCACCTTCCCATCGTCCACCACCGCCTCGACGCTCATCGAGGCCCTCCGGCGGCCGAAGGGGGGTCTCCCGGTAACGGCGGCGGCGCCCAGCCGGTCGCGGGTGTCTCCGTCGCCGGGGCGAATCCGGTCGTCGAGTCCGGCCCGGGGGGAGCGATGTAACCGGTGGTTCCGGCCACTCCCGCTTCGCTCGTGGTCTCCGACTCGGGGCGGACGGTCGTCGACCGGTCGGTCGGCGCCACCCCGTCGTGCCCGGCGGAAGCCTGCGGGGTGGTGCCCTGCTCGACGGAGCCCGATGCCGCTGCTTGCGCGGCGGCGTCGGTCGGTGAAGCGACACCGACCGTGCCGGACGCCTGCCCGATGCTGCCCGGCTCACCGACAGTGGACCCGCTGGGTGTGGTGGCGTGAGGGCCCGCGACGGTCGGGGCGGTACCGATGGCCGGTGCATATCCGTTCACCGGGTAGCCGGTTCCGGGGAGGGCGGTGCCGGTGGGCATTCCCGCCCCGGCGGGCAGGCTGCCGAAACCGACGCCGGGGGCGAAGCCCGCGCCAGAGGTGAAGCGCGCGCCAGGGGTCAAGCCCGCGCCAGGGGTAGGTCCCGCCCCGGGGGTGAAGCCGGCGGTGGGGGTGAAGCCGGCGGCGGGGGTAGAGCCCGCGCCGGGTGTGAAGCCTGCGCCGGGGGCAGAGCCGGTGCTGGAGGTGGAGCTCGCGCCGAGGGTGAAGCCGCTGCCGGAGCTATCGGCAGGAATCTGACCGGTCGCACCGCCGACAGCCGGGGTACCCGGACCGGCCGGAGCCGGTCCGCCCAGGCCGTTGGGATTCGCGCTGCCGGGACCGGCGAAGGTGGCGCCGCCGGGACCGGCGAAGGTGGCGCCGCCGAAGAAGGTTCCGGTGCTGAAGTTGGTGGTCGTGCCGTTGCCGGCGGCCGGAGGCGTGTCCGTGGGAGGGAGCGTGGTTCCCGTATTCGGTTGCGCCGGTGTGATTTCGGGTTCTCCGGCGGCGGATGGGTAGGTGCTGCGGCTGCGCTCGAGTTGCATTTCCAGCTCGTCGATCCGGGCGGCCAATCGGCTCAGCGCCCAGTCGACCTCGCCCGCCTTGTACCCCCGGAACACCTGCTGGAACCGCAACGCGCGCACATCCGAGCCGCGAATACCCGCGGCGGGCAGCACCGTCACCGTTGTCCCCTCCGGCAGCGGCCCCAATTCCTCCCCGCGCCCGAACACCGCACTGGCCACCAGGAACAGCAACGCGGCCACCAAGCCGACGATGAGCACGTACAACAGCAGCGTGAGCATAGGTCGAGCTTAGGTGGCGACACCGACAGCGATCTCGGCAGCTGTGGCGGGCCGGCACCGCCCTATAGGTGACGGGTGGTGTCGATGCCCAGCGACATGCCCGCCAGCCCGCGGCGGCGCACCGCCAATTTATCGGCGATCCCTTGAAGGGCCTGTGCCGCGGGGTTTTCCGGGTCGCTCAGCACGATCGGGGTGCCCTCGTCACCGGCCTCGCGCAATTCCTGGGTGATCGGGATCTGGCCGAGCAGTGGCACCTCGGCGCCGACCGCGCGGGTGAGCCGGTCGGCGACGGCCTGGCCGCCGCCCGACCCGTAGAGCTCCATGCGGGATCCGTCGGGCAGATCCAGCCACGACATGTTCTCCACCACACCGGCGATGCGCTGGCGGGTCTGCAGGGCGATGGCCCCGGCCCGTTCGGCGACCTCGGCGGCGGCCGGCTGCGGCGTGGTCACCACCAGGATCTCGGCGTTGGGAATGAGCTGAGCGATGGAGATCGCGACGTCACCGGTGCCGGGCGGCAGGTCCAGCAGCAACACGTCCAGATCGCCCCAGAACACGTCGGCCAGGAACTGCTGCAGCGCCCGGTGCAGCATCGGGCCGCGCCACACCACCGGGGTATTGCCCTGGGTGAACATGGCGATCGAGATGACCTTCACGTCGTGGGCGACCGGCGGCATGATCATCCGCTCGACCTGCGTGGGCCGCTGGTCCGTGCCGAGCATGCGCGGTACGGAATGGCCGTAGATATCGGCGTCCAGGACGCCGACCGACAGGCCGCGCGCGGCGAGCGCGGCCGCGAGATTGACCGTGACGCTCGACTTTCCGACACCGCCCTTACCGGAGGCGACCGCGTACACGCGGGTCAGCGATCCGGGCTGGGCGAACGGGATCACCGGGTCGGCGGAATCGCCGCGCAGCTGCTTGCGCAGTTCGGTGCGCTGCTCATCGCTCATCACATCGAGGTCGACGGTCACGGCACCGACGCCCGCGACGTCGGCCACCGCCTTGGTGACCATCTCGGTGAGCTTGGTGCGCAGCGGGCAGGCCGCGGTCGTCAGATAGATCTCGACGTGCACACTGCTGTCGTCGCGGACCGAGACGCTCTTGACCATGCCGAGTTCGGTGATCGGCTTGCGGATCTCCGGGTCGTCCACCTTTGCGAGCGCGCCCCGCACATCCGTTTCCGTAACCACTGGCATAGCCGTGAGTCTAGCGACCGGAGCGACGGGGCCGGAGGCGGCAGCCTGCGTAACCCCGGAGGCCGCCGCGTAGGTCGCCATAGACACAGCGACCGGAGCGACGGGGCCGGAGGCGGCAGCCTGGCCCCGTCACCGTCCGGCTCAGATTCGCGGCAGCTGGCTGGGCTTGGGCGCCACACCCGTGCGGTACGCGACCTCCCATGCCATCACATTGGCGACGTAGGCCATCGAGTTGTTGTAGCGCATGATCGCCTTGGACTGCTGCGACAGATCCGTCATGTTCAGTCCGCCCGAGCAGAGGTAGTTGCCCGCGGTCAGGGCGGCGTCGAAGAGATTCTGCGGATCGGCGATGCCGTCGCCGTCGCCGTCTCCGGCGAATTTGCGCCACGTCTCGGGCAGGAACTGCATCGGGCCGACCGCCCGGGTGAAGCCCTGCATACCGCCGTCGAGGTCGTCGCCGTTCGCGTGCACGACGTTGTTGCCCGCCAGGCTGCCGTCGAGAACGGGCCCGTAGATCGGGTCGAGCGCGACGCCCTTGGAATCGGCCTTGCCGTAGGCGTGATGCGATTCGACCTGTCCGATACCGGCCAGCACCGACCACGGCATGTGGCAGTCCGGTTCCTCCTGGGCCAGAATGCGTTCCGCGTTCTGGTAGGCCGCGTAGGCGATGCCGGGCATACCGTTCGGTCCCGGCGGCAGATCGGCGGCGACCCGGCCTTCCGGCTGCGCAACGGTTTTCACGATCGGCGGGCCGGGATGCTTTGCGGCGCGCATCATTTCGTCCGGCGCGGCCTGCTGGTCGACGGCCTGCTGGGCGTCCGGAGTGTGTTGCGGCAGAGCCACAGCGGTGAATTCGCCGGTGTTGACCTCGGCGGCAGAGGCGCCGACGGCGACGAGTCCCGCGGGGACGAGTCCGGTCAGAGCGATAACGGATCCGCGCCGGACAGGGGTGGCCGGCTGCTTACGGTGACGTCCCACGATGTGGTGACCCTCCAATGCTCGCTGTGAGCTTTTCGTGACACAACGAGATCAGATTACCGCATCCGAGACCTTTTCGTTACTGCTTCGTGACCGCCTCTCCCGTTTACGCCGAAACCCCCGTCTCAGCGGGGGTTTCGGATCGGGCGAGGGTATCGAGCGACTACTACTACTGCGGCGGCGCCGGCGGACCGGGCAGGACGGGCAGCGGGACGACGATTCCGAACGGCAGCGTGATTCCCGGCTGCTGGGTCGGGCTCGGCGGCGCCGCCGGTGCCGGCGCGGGAGCCTCCGGGCCGGGTTCCGGTGTCTTGGAAGGTGTTTGCGACTGCTGCTCGGGCGCGGCCGGTGCCGGTGCCCCGTCCGTTTGTGCCGGTGCCCCGGGCTGGCTGCCGGGCGCCGGCTGGCCCTGCGGCTGCGTGCACGCCGGTGCCGCCGGCTTCGGTGCGTTCGGATCGGCCGGGGCCGCATTCTGATTCGCGGGCGCGTTCGGATCGATGGGCTTGCCCTCGGCGGCCTGCGGATCGATCGGGCGCACCGGGTCGCCCGCCGCCCAGCGCTGAGTCTGCGCGGGTGCGGCCGGTTGTGCGGGTTGCCCGGGTTGCGGCATCGGCGCCGGCACCACGGCCGGGTCGCACGGATTCGGCTTCGGCGGCGGACAGAAGATGCCGCACGGGATCGGCGGCAGCCCCGGAATATTGATCATCACCTGGGTCGGTTGCTGCGGCGTCGGCGCGGTGGTGGTGGCCTGCGACGGCGGCGCGGTGGTGGTCGGAATGCTGCCGTTGGCGGCGAGGATGTCCGGGCCCGCGGGCGGGGCCTGCATCGTGCCCGGGGGAATCAGATCGGGCGAGATCTGCACCTGGGTCGGCGCGCCGCCGGTCTTGTAGGCATTGGCCCAGCTCAGCACGTTGGCGGCGTAGGCCATCGAGTTGTTGTAGCGCAGGACCGCGCGCAGTTCCTGCTGCGGGTCACGCAGATTCAGCCCGCCCGAGCACAGGTACTTGCCCGCGGCCAGCGACGCGTCGAAGACGTTGTTCGGATCCGCGACGCCGTCGCCGTTACCGTCGGACGCGTACAGCGACCAGGTGCCGGGCAGGAACTGCATCGGGCCGACCGCCCGCACGAAATTGCCGTCGGCGGCCTTGATGACCTCGTTACCCGGCAGCGTGCCGTCCAGCGACGGTCCGTAGATGGTGCCGATGGTCGTGCCCGCGGCGTCGGTGCGGCCGTGCCCGGCGTGATTGGACTCGATGCGCCCGATCCCGGCGAGCAGGCTCCAGCTGAGACCGCAGTTCGGCTCCGAGGACTGCAGTGTCAGTTCGGCATTGCGATAGGCGGCGAGCACGATCTCCGGAATTCCGAAGGCTCCGCTACCGCCCGGCAACGCGATGTCCTGCAGCGGCACGGTACCGCCGAACAACGGCGCCCCATCCGCGGGCGCCGTCATAGCTCTGAGTTTGCGAGGAGGTTCGGGAGCGGCCGGTACCAGCCCCACCGCCTCGGGGTCGGAGTTGCCGGCGTCGGTGGGGGAGCTTGCTGCCGCCAAGCGCGCCTCGGTCGTCCTGGGCGCACTGGTTCGCGCGGTCGTGTGCGCCGCCGAACCTGTAGCCATCAAACCCGCAACCACCAGCGCCGATACGGTAATCGGTCCAGATATTCGCATCGGCACAACCAATCCCCTCGTAGTCGTTGAGCGACCTGATACGCGCGGGGCCGCCACGGACAACGTGATCCAGGTTACCTGTCGGTCAGCACCTTGTTATCGATAATTGCGGTCAGCCGCCATCTATTTGAGGCGAAATCGGTACTCGACCCCTCTTTCGATCGGTACTTTTCTTGGACTTCGCCGTCTCGACAGCATCTTCGTCGTCCAGAGGCGCATGGAGTTGGAGCCGCGCCAGAGCGTCTTTGATGTCCTCGAGTTCGCGGCGCAGATAGTCGCGAGTAGCCACCTCGCCCACCGCGATCCGCAGCGCCGCCAGCTCCCGGGCCAGGAATTCGGTGTCCGCCTTGGTCTGTGCCGCGCGGCGGCGATCCTCCTCGAGAGATACCTTGTCGCGGTTGTCCTGCCGGTTCTGGGCCAGCAGGATCAGGGGTGCGGCATACGCGGCCTGGGTGGAGAAGGCCAGGTTGAGCAGGATGAACGGATACGGATCCCACTGCAGGCTGACCGCGAAGACGTTGAGGCCGATCCAGACCACGACCACGACCGTCTGCAACAGCAGATAACGACCGGTCCCCAGGAAGCGGGCCACGGTCTCACTGCCCCGCGCCACGGCCTCGGGGTCGATCTCGAATCGGAACCGCGATTCGACAGGTGTCTCCAAGCGCGCCCGGGCGATCGGCTTGTCCGGGCGGCTCGCGCGTTCGCTGCGCTCACTCATGCTTTCGCCCTTCCGGCCGCCGCTTTACCCGCCCCCGCGTTACCCGTCGCCGCCGCGCGCGACGCCGCCGCGATGGAATGGATCGTGCTCGCCGGTTCGGTGGCGTCCTCGTCCTGTTCGCGCCAGTCCTCGGGCAGCAGATGGTCCAGCACGTCGTCGACGCTCACCGCGCCGAGCAGGTGATTCTCCTCGTCCACCACCGGCCCGCAGACCAGGTTGTAGGTCGCGAAGTAGCGGGTGACCGCCGTCAGCGCGGCATCGGGATGCAACTGGGTGAGGTCGCTGTCGACCAGCCCGCCCACCATGGTCGCGGGCGGTTCCCGCAGCAGCGCCTGGGTGTGCACACAACCCAGATAGCGGCCGGTCGGCGTCGCGGTCGGCGGGCGGACCACGAACACCATCGACGCCAGCGCCGGAGTCAGGTCGGGGTCGCGGATGCGGGCCAATGCCTCGGCGACGGTCGCCGCGGGCGTGAGCACCACCGGGCGCGGCGTCATCATGCCGCCCGCGGTGTAGGGCGAATATTCGAGCAGGCGCCGCACCGGCTCCGATTCCTCCGGATCCATCAGCGCCAGCAGCGCCTCGGCCTCGCCGGTGGGCAGCTCGCCCAGCAAGTCGGCGGCGTCGTCGGGGTCCATCGCCTCGAGCAGGTCGGCCGCGCGTTCGACACCCAGATTCTGCAGCACGTCGACCTGGTCGTTCTCCGGAAGTTCCTGCACGACGTCGGCGAGCCGTTCGTCGTCGAGGGCCCGGGCCAATTCGATCCGGCGCTTCTCGGGCAGTTCGCGCAGCAGATGCGCCACGTCTGCCGGGCGCAGGCCCTCGAACTGGCCGAGCAGCTGGGTGACGTCCTGCCCGGGCAGATTCAGTTCGTGCTGGGTCAGCCCGCGCACATCCGACCACTCGACCACGTGCACCTCGCGTCGCCGGCCCAGGCGCCGATGTCCGCGCACCGCCACCCGCGAGAGCACCCAGTCGCGGGTGCGGCTCTGTTCGATGCCGAGGTCGACGACGAAGACGTCCACCCCTTCCAGGTCCGGGAGTTCGGGATCGACGACGCGCACCTTGGAGTCGAGCACCTGCGCCAACGCCAGCATTTCGCCGGGCCGCTGTTCGAAGCGGCGCAGGCTCACGGTGCCGGTGTTGAGGTTGACCGAGTTCGGCTCGATCGCGTTGACCCGGAGCATCGGGACGAAAATACGTTTGCGCGTGGGTAATTCGACCAGTAGTCCCAGCACCCGGGGTTGCTGGCGGTCGTAGCGGATGGAGATCACCACGTCCCGCAGACGGCCGATAGACTCGCCGTCCGGACCCAGTACCACCAGGCCCGCCAGCCTGGCGGCGAAAACTTTCGTTGCTGCCATAAGTGCAAGGCTATGTGGTGCCGCCCCGCGAGACGATTCAGGAGCCGCCCATGTCAACGCGTCGATCGGTGCTAGCCGTACCCGGCAGTAATCTTCGGATGATCGACAAGGCCAAGGGTTTGCCCGCCGACGAGATCTTTCTCGACCTCGAGGATGCCGTCGCTCCGCCCGCCAAGGCCGCTGCCCGCGCCAATATCGTCGCCGCGCTGAACTCGCCCGGCTGGGGCAATCAGATCAAGGTGGTGCGGGTCAACGACTGGACGACGGAATGGACCTACGCCGACGTCATTTCGGTGGTCGAGGGCGCCGGCCGCGATCTGGACGCGATTCTGCTGCCCAAGGTGCTCGACGGTGCCCAGGTGCGCGCGCTCGATCTGCTGCTGACCCAGCTGGAGAAGGCCAACGGCCTCGAGGTGGGCCGCATCGGCATCGAGCCGCAGATCGAGAACGCGCAGGGACTGCGCAACATCGACGAGATCGCCACCGCCAGTCCGCGCGTGCAGACCCTGGTCTTCGGTCCCGCCGACTTCATGGCCAGTATCAACATGCGCACCCTGGTGGTCGGTGAACAGCCCGAGGGCTACGCGCCCGGCGACGCCTACCACCACATTCTGATGACCATCCTGCTCGCCGCCCGGGCCCACGGCCTGCAGGCCATCGACGGTCCCTATCTGCAGATCCGCGATCTCGACGGCTTCCGCCGCGCCGCATCCCGCACCGCGGCCCTCGGTTTCGACGGCAAATGGGTGCTGCACCCCACACAGGTCGAGGCGTGCAACGAGATCTTCAGCCCGCGCCAGGCCGATTACGACCGCGCCGAGGAGATCCTCGACGCCTACGCGTATCACACCTCGACCGCCGGCGGCGCCCGCGGCGCGGTCATGCTCGGCGACGAGATGATCGACGAGGCCAGCGCGAAGATGGCGCAGGTCGTCGCGGAGAAGGGCCGGGCCGCGGGGATGGCCCGCAGCACGAGTTTCGTCCCGCCGCAGGCATAGCGACAACTCACAATCGGCCCGCCCGCGTGTCGTGAAACCTTCCGAAAGGTAGGCGGATCCGGCGACCGGTGGCTGCGGCGTGCTTACGCTCCAGCGCAGCCGAGCGTTGAGGAGTGTGGCTTGTCCGAGCTAACCGTGGATGTGGCGGCATACACGCGGTCCCTGGTGGGATATGCCTACCGTGCCGAGGACTACTACGAGGTCGGGCGGGAGAAGATTCGCGAGTACGCCCGTGCGGTGCAGGATCACGGCCCGGTGCACTGGCGGGAGGCGGCCGCCGCGGAGTACGGCTACGGCGCGGTGGTCGCGCCGCCCACGTTCCTGTCGATTCCCGCGATGCTGGCCAATCGCCGGCTGTTCGAACGCGTCATCACCGGCTACGACGTGTACGTCCAGACCGATCAGGTTTTCGAGTTCCATCGGCCGGTGGTCTCCGGTGATCGTCTGGTGAGCGACGTCGAGGTCGCCGCGGTGCGCACCATCGCCGGAAAGGATCTGATCACCGTCACCAACACCTTCACCGATCAGTTCGACGAGGTCGTCCACGTGATGCACACGACCGCGGTCGGTGTCGCCGGCGACGATATCGACGCGGGTATCGGCGGTGCGATCGAACGCGTGATCATGCAGGGTGTCGGGGCGCCGTCGGCGGCGCAGGGGCTTTCCGAGGCGGAAGTGCTGGAAGCCGCCGTCGCGCCTCGCCGCGACCACCGCTTCTCCGAGGTATCGCGAAAGCGCGTACTGCACAATGTCATTCGCTTCGAAGAGGTCGCGGTGGGCGACGAGCTCCCGCCGCGCACCGCGCGGGTCACACGCGGTGATCTGGTGAACTACGCGGGTGTCTCGGGTGACGCCAACCCCATCCACTGGCACGACGGCGTCGCCGCGCTCGCGGGCCTGCCCGACGTCATCGCGCACGGCATGCTCACGATGGGGCTCGGCGCGGGCTTCGTCACCGGATGGCTGGGCGACCCCGGAGCGCTGACCCGATACGCGGTGCGGCTGTCGAACTACACGATCGTGGACGCCCGGTCCGCGGGCGTCGTCGAATTCACCGGCCGGATCAAATCCCTCGATCCGCAGGCCCGCACCGCCGTCGTGGTGGTCGTCGCGAAGTCGGCGGGCCGCAAGATATTCGGTCTGGCCACCGCCGAGGTCCGCTTGGCGTGAGCCGGGGTTCGTCCGGGTCGATGCGTGCGGTCCACTCGGTGTGATCCTCGGCGGTGCAATGTCCGAACTGCTGCCCTTCGGCGGTAAAATCGGACACGCGGTGCGCCGCTGAGTCGTCGCATCCAGCCGCAGCGGCGATATCGACCTAGGATCGTGGAGTTATGACCAATCCGTTGGGTAGTCCGAATCGCAATCGGCCCGGCTTGCCGACGCCGCCGTCGGGGTGGCCGGTCGCCTCCTATCCGACCTACGCCGAAGCGCAGCGGGCGGTCGACTATCTGGCCGACAACCAGTTCCCGGTGGAGAACATGACCATCGTGGGTGTCGATCTGATGCAGGTCGAACGAGTGCTGGGCCGGCTTACTTGGGGCAAAGTCATTGGCGGCGGCATGGTTTCGGGCGCCTGGCTGGGCCTGTTCCTGGGGTTGCTGCTGAGCCTGTTCACCACGGGCGGCGTGATCGGGCCGCTGGTGGTCGGCCTGGTCGGCGGCATCATCTTCGGGCTCATCTCGGCGGTGATCCCGTACGCCGCCACCCGCGGCACCCGCGACTTCGCCTCCACCATGCAGCTGGTCGCCGGCCGCTACGACGTGCTGTGCGACCCGAAGGTGGCCGAGCAGGCGCGGGATATGCTGGCGCGCCTGGCGCTGTAGGGCTCTGGCACGCTCTAGGGCTATGGAACTCGATCAGGTGCGGTCCGCGGTACTGACGCATTTCGGCATCCCCCGGACGGGGTCGGGATTCGACGACACCCGCTTCGATTCCGCGTCGGTGACCTTTCTCGGCCTGGAGCCGATCGACATCCTGCGCATCCCCGACGGCGAGTTCGTGCACTACGTCACCCTCGGCGGCTCCCGGCATCCGATGACCGATTCCGCGGCGGCGCTGGCCGACCCCGTGCGCGGCCCGCGCGCCGAACTGGTGCTGACGCTGCGCGGCGGAGCCGGTGCCCAGGCGGGCCTGCCGCGCGGACTAGGCGTGCTGATCGCCGCGCCCGCGGTGGAAGGCGTTGTGCTGCAACCGGATGCGCTGCTCGACCTCGGAGAACCGTTGTGGCACAACGCTCCCTTCACCGCTGTTCTGCTGGGCGAGGCCGATATCGCCGAGGTGGCACTGCCGGAACCCGCCGATCCGGTGCGATTCCTGTCGGTCGCGCCGATCACCGCCACCGAGGCGGCGTGGGTGCGGGTGCGCGGGGCCGCGGCGCTCCGGGACGCGTGGGCCGAAGCGGGGATCGACATCCGGGATCCGCACCGGGCCGCCGCGAATCTGTAAGACCGCGCGGGCACCCGGCGGCGAAACGTCCAGCCTCACAACCACTTGTTGCGCCGCAGCGCGACGAACAGCGCACCGCAGATGACCAGGATCACGATCCACACCATCCCGTATCCGTAGGTCCACGACAGCTCCGGCATATGGGTGAAGTTCATGCCGTAGATGCCGGCGATCATGGTCGGCACCGCGGCCATCGCGGCCCAGGCCGAGATCTTGCGCATATCGGTGTTCTGCTGCACGCTGACCTTCGCCAGCGCCGCGTTGATCAGCGCGCTGAGCGCCTCGTCGAAATCGCTGATCCGCTCGGCGACCGCGGTGTGGTGGTCGGCGACGTCACGCAGATAGCGGCGGATCTCCTTCGGCATCGGCAGTTCCGAACTGCGGCTGAGCACCTGCAGCGGCAGCGCCAGCGGGTTGACCGCCCGCCGCAACTCGACCACCTCGCGCTTGAGCTGATAGATGGCCTCGATGGTGAGCCGGCTGCGCGGGGTGAAGACCTCTTCCTCCATGCCCTCGACATCGTCTTCGACCGACTGCGTCACCAGGAGATACGTATCCACCACATGGTCGGCCACGGCGTGCAGGACCGCGCCCGGTCCCAGCGCCAGGCGTTCGGGATGCTTCTCCATCTCCTCGCGCACCACCTTCAGCGCGGTGTGCTCGCCGTGGCGGACGGTGACCACGAAATCCGCGCCGATGAAGATCATGATCTCGCCGGTCTGCACGATCTCGCTGACCGAGTTGGGGTCGTGTTCGAGGTATTTCACGGTGCGCAACACCAGGAACAGGGTGTCGTCGTAGCGTTCCAGTTTGGGGCGCTGATGGGCGTGCACGGCGTCTTCGACCGCGAGTTCGTGCAGGCCGAAGATCTCGCCCACCTCGGCCATCTGGTCGGCGTCGGGAGCGTGCATGCCCACCCAGACGAAGCCGTCGCCGCGCTCGCGCACCTGTGCCAGCGCGGCCGCCGGGGTCACATGTCCGGACTGGCGGCGGCCGTCGACATAGACGCCGCAATCGACGATCGCGCGGGCGGTGGGAACCGGAATCCGGGGCAGCTGCGGCCCCCGCCGCGACCTCCCGGAGCCACGGAACGGGGGAAACGGCGGTATCGAGGGCACGCCCCGGATGCTAGTTGGGCAAGATGGAACGCGTGCGTATCGACCTCCACACCCATTCGACCGCATCCGACGGCACCGACACTCCCGGCGATCTGATGCGCGCCGCCGCGGCGGCGGGGCTGGACGTGGTGGCGATCACCGATCACGACACCACCTCCGGATGGGACGAGGCGGTCACCGCGCTGCCCGCGGGGCTGCGGTTGGTGCGCGGGATGGAGATGTCCTGCGTCGGTATGGGGGAGGACGGCTGGCCGGTGCCGGTGCATCTGCTGGCCTACCTGTTCGATCCGGCCGATGCCGCCTTCGCCGCCGAACGCGAGCGGTTGCGCACCGAACGCGTCTCGCGCGTGCGCGCGATGGCCGATCTCATGGTGGCCGATGGCCTGCCGATCGACCCGGACGCGGTACTCGCCGCGGCGGGCCCGGCAGCGGGACGCCCACATCTGGCGCGAGCGCTGGTCGAGGTCGGTGTGGTCCCGACGGTCGGCGCGGCCTTCGACGATCTGCTCGCGCCGCGCGGCCGCTATTACGTCGAGAAGGCCGACACGCCGCTGCGGCAGGCGGTGGAGATGGTGGCCGCGGCCGGTGGGGTGACCGTGGTCGCGCACGCGCGCGCCCGCACCCGGGGGCGGCTGCTGGCGCTCGACGACATCCGCGATCTGGCCGAGCACGGGCTGGGCGGACTCGAAATCGATCACCCCGACCACAATCCCGCCGACCGGGCGGTGCTGCGCGAGCTGGCGCGCGAACTGGACCTCATCGGTACGGGATCCTCGGATTACCACGGCGCCGACAAGCCCGTGGGCCTGGGCGAATGCCTCACGGACGCAGAGCAATTCGAGCGTCTGGCCGAGAAGGCGAGCGGCGTCGCGGTGGTCGCCTCGTGAGGGTCGTGCGGGCGCTCAGCGGAACGGTGGCCGCCGGATTGGTGGTGCTGGCGGCGGTCGTCGTCGGCGCGGCGGTCCTGGGGGTGCGGCGCGGATTTCCCGGACCGGGTGCGAGCAGTGTCGGCTGGCATATCGGAATGGCGGCGCTGGCGCTCGGCGCGCAAATTTTTTCCGACCGGCGTCGGGGAATTCCGGCGTTTTTCGGATCTCTGGTCGTCTTTGTGGCGGCGGGTTACCTATTGGTTACGCAATGGTGGAATTGATCTCCGCGTAACAGTTGCGGCCGGATGAATTGTGGCCGAATATTTTCCTTTGTGAGCGTGCGTAGCCGGTCCACTATTCGCGCGGAATCCGAGTTCGCGGCGGAGACGTCCGCCGATGTGCTGGTGGTGGGTGGCGGCCCGGCGGGTGCCTGGGCGGCGTTGACGGCGGCGACGGCCGGAGCGCGCGTGATCCTGGTCGACAAGGGTCGTTGCGGTGAATGCGGTCCGACGTCGAAAGGCGTTGTCGCGCTGTGGGATATCCCGCCCGGGCCGGAGCGGGAGCGGGCGCTGGCGCACAGTCTCTCGCGCGGTGGTGACCTCGGTGACCCCGAGTGGATGGACCGGGTGCTCGGCGAGACCCATCACCGCATCGCCCACTTGCTGCGCTGGGGATACCGGCAGGCCGGAGACGGGCCGTCGACGCGCGTCCACCTCGAGGGCCGGCGGTATCTGGCGGCTCTGCGGCGCACGCTGTTCCGATTGGGTGTCCAGGTCGTCGATCATCATCCGGCGCTGTATCTGCTGGTCGACGGCGACGGCGCGGTGTGCGGAGCCGGTGGGCTCGCCGGTGACGACCGATACCGCGGCTGGACCATCCGCGCGGGTGCGGTGGTGCTCGCGACGGGTGGGTGCGCGTTTCTGGCCGGTGGCGCGGGAACCGATGTCGATACCGGTGAGGGCCTGCTGATGGCGGCGGAGGCGGGCACCGAATTGTCGGGCATGGAGTTCTCCGGCGCCTACGGTCTTGCGACGATGAGCGATCTGCGTGAGCCCCGGTTCGCCTCGCTGTACGACGAATCGGGGGCTCGCATCGACGGTGACGACTTCACCGTCCGGTCCGTGGCCCTCACCGCGCTGGCGGAGGGGAGGGCGGTCTACGCCGACATTCCGCCGGAGTCCGCGGTCCGGTACGGCCCCGCGTCGGCGGCGCCATCGGGAACCACGGCGGTGCCCGCGAGCGCCGGTGCCGACGCGTCGCCGTCGGCCGGCCGGGTGCGACTGCGTCCGGTCCTGCAGGGCACCGTGCGTGGTTCCGGTGGCATCAAGCTGACCGGATTCGATTGCGCCACAACGGTTCCCGGACTGTATGCCGCGGGGGACGTGGCATCTCGGGAACCGATCACCGGTGCGGTCGGCGGGTTCGACGGGCACGGCGGCGGGTGGGCGATCTCGTCCGGAATGTGGGCCGGATCGGGCGCGGCGCGGTTCGCTCGCCACCGGGGCCGCGTCGGCGCCGCGCGGCCGGTTCCGGGGGCCGGGCTGAATTCCCATCCCGGCGACGATCCGCGCGCGGATATCGATCCCCGTGCGGTGATCGGGCTGGTGCAGGAACATACGTTGCCGCTGCGGCGCAGCTATTGGCGCAGTGCGGGCAGCCTGCGCGACAGCATCGCCGAACTCGACGCGATGTGGCCGGTCACCGAATACGGGCTCGGCGGCGCCGGCGCCGACCAGGTGCGGGCCCGGCAGGCCGCGGCCTTGCTGGCGGTGGCCCGCTGGACGAAGTACAGCGCGTTGGCGCGCACCGAGACCCGGGGCCTGCATCGGCGCACCGATCATCCCGGCCCGGCTCGCAACTGGCGGCGCCGCCTGCTGACCGGCGGCGTGAACGAGATCTGGGTGCGCCCGGCGTAGCGGACAGGCCCGGACGTGGCAGCCTGCGTCACCCTGAGCTCACATCGGCGTTCCGGGTGGCGGTGGGACTGTTCACCGCTGCTTCCCAGCAGGGGCGAGTTTCCCCTTACGCGCAGGTAATTCGGGGGCCCTACCCTCGGAAGATGGCAGTAGACACCCGCCCTAGGGCCGGCCCCGCATCGAGAGGATCGTGCCCCGGTCGAGGAGCGATTTTGCAACTCCCTGTCCGTACTGGCAGAATGTTGCGGATTCCCGGCCGACGCCACCGCCCGGTCCGGGACGGTTGGTGACCTTCGGTTCGTGACGCACGGCTCCGATCCGCGGATCACCCCGCAGCCTTGCCCGGACCACCCGTCCGGTTCTCGCTCGACGGATCGTGCGCGGCCAGATCGCAAAGAAGCAAGCCCGCAAAGGCGCGAACGCGCGTATGCCGTACCAGCCGGTACCCCCGCGGCATGCCGCGATGTAATCACCGAACGGTTTTGCGCGGCCACGTGAACGCGCGGTCGGCGCACATCGTTCGAATTTCGAAGACCTTTTATACGAAAACCCGGCGGTAACCGTGAGCCGGTTCAGCCCGGACCGAGCAGGAGTGAAATCGTGTCATCTGTGACTGACGCACCGAATGCCACTACAGCGAGCCGTGAAACCGATACGACCGATCTGTCCGCTATCACGCACGAGGAAATTTTCGCCGGCCATCTCGGTGGCAAGCTTTCGGTGGAATTGTCCGCACCGCTGGAGACCCAGCGTGATCTGTCCATCGCGTACACGCCGGGCGTCGCGCAGGTGAGTCGCGCCATCCACCAGGACGAGGCGCTGGCCAAGCGCTACACGTGGACCGACCGTCTGGTGGTCGTGGTCAGCGACGGCACCGCGGTCCTCGGCCTGGGTGACATCGGTCCGCGGGCGTCGCTGCCGGTCATGGAGGGCAAGGCCGCGCTGTTCAAGAAGTTCGCCGGGCTGGACTCGATTCCGATCGTGCTCGACACCAAGGATGTCGACGAGATCGTGGAAACCCTGGTGCGCCTGCGTCCGAGCTTCGGTGCGGTGAACCTGGAGGACATCTCCGCCCCGCGCTGCTTCGAGATCGAGAAGCGCGTCGTCGAGGCGCTGGACTGCCCGGTCATGCACGACGACCAGCACGGCACCGCCATCGTGGTGCTGGCGGCGCTCAACGGCGCGGCCAAGGTGCAGGGGCGCGATATCGCCGACCTGAAGGTGGTCGTCTCCGGTGCCGGTGCCGCGGGTGTGGCCTGCTCGAACATCCTGCTGGCCGCCGGCGTGTCGGATGTGGTGGTGCTCGACTCGAAGGGCATCGTCAGCCGGGACCGCACGGACCTCAACGAGGTGAAGGCCGATCTGGCCGCCCGCACCAACCCGCGTGGCGTCACCGGCGGTGCGGCCGAGGCGCTGGCCGGTGCGGATGTGTTCCTGGGCCTGTCGGCCGGGACCATCGCCGAGGAACTGATCGCCTCGATGGCGCCGGAGTCCATCGTGTTCGCCATGTCGAACCCGGATCCGGAGATCCACCCGGAGGTCGCGCGCCGCTACGCCGCCATCGTGGCGACCGGCCGCAGCGACTTCCCGAACCAGATCAACAACGTGCTCGCCTTCCCGGGCGTGTTCAAGGGTGCGCTGGATGCCGGTGCGCGCCGGATCACCGAGGGCATGAAGGTGGCCGCCGCCAACGCCATCTTCGGTGTGGTGGCCGACGAACTCTCGGTCGACAAGATCATCCCGAGCCCGCTCGATCCCCGGGTCGCTCCGGCGGTCGCCGAGGCCGTGGCTGCGGCCGCGCGCGCGGAAGGCGTTGCGTAACACCAGGTTCGATCACGGCGAGGGCGCCCCGGGAACTCCCGGGGCGCCCTCGCCGTATTCGGACGCCGACGCGCGGCCGCTACTTCTTGTGGCAGGCCTTGCGGTAGTCGATCATCGGCTGCCGCACCCCGCGGAAGTCCTTCAGCTCCTGCTGGTGGCCCTGGCGATAGGCCTGCATCTCGGCCTTGCGCTGATCCTTCGGCATACCCTTCACCTTGGCCAGTTCGGCGGCCAGATCCGGGTGGCCCGCCAGGAATGCGGCGACCTGCGGGGCGGTCTGGGCCTGGACCTGGGCGCGTGCCTGCGGGCTGCACTGCGGGGCGTCGGCCGAGGCGACGCCGGGCACGGCGATGGCGAGGGCGGCGATTCCGGCGGTGCCGGCCAGCAGGGCGGCGACAGTGCGCTTCATACCGGTAACTCCATTCATACGGGAACGTGTCGGGTCCGAATCTGCGCGCCGAATCTGAAAGGACCCTGAAAACGCCGAGTGGGCCGGACGGATCTTCAGCCGAACTTCAGAAAGGCGGGCGGCCTTCGGCGCTCACCGCGCGGCCGTGTGACCATCGGCCGTCGGCGGGGCCGGCGGAAGCGTCAGTACGAATACCGCGCCGGCGGTTCCGGGCGGCGGCTCGACGCAGCGGAGGTCACCCCCGTGGGCCCGGGCGATCCCGCGCGCGATCGCCAGGCCCATACCCGCGCCGTCGCGGCGCCGGTCGCGGGCGGCGTCGAGGCGGACCAGGCGGTCGAAGATGTGCTCGCGTTCCGCGGCGGGCACGCCCGGACCCGTATCGGCGACACGGATTTCGGCCATGGGGGGCAGGATGTCCGGCCGGCCGCCGGGCGCGCCGGGCTCGACGACGGTGACACTCACCGTTCCGTCCTGTCCCATGGCTTGGCAGGCGTTGGCCAGGAGGTTGATCAGGATCTGGCCGATGCGTTCGGGGTCGGCGACCGCCGGCACCGAGGGGCCGGTGAGCCGGAAAGCTGTGCCGGGATGCAGGACTCGCATCCGGTCCAGCTGGGTGCGGGCCAGTTCGTGCAGGTCGACCGGCTGCGGTTGCAGGGTGAGCCCGGCGTCGATGCGCGCCATGTCCAGCAGATCCTCCACGAGGCGGCCGGCCCGCTGCGCCTCGCGCACCAGCAGCAGGTACATGCGCTCACGCTCTTCGGTGTCGATATCGGCGGGTTGATGCAGCACCGCTTCGGCCATGGCCTTGATCCCCGCGATCGGGGTGCGCAGTTCGTGCGCGGCATCCCCGACGAAGGCGCGCATCTGCTGTTCCGAGGCCCGGGCCCGGGCCTCCGCGCCCTCCAGGGCGTCCAGCATTTCGTCGAATGCGCTCGCCGTGCGGCCCAATTCGGTATCCGTACGGGCGGGGGAGAGGCGGCGTCCACGGCGGCCGCGGGCGATGTCGCGGGCCAGCCGGGTCATCGAATCCAAGGGTGCCAGCGCTCGGCGCAATCCCCACCACAGCGCGGCGGTGATCACGACGAGGGCGGTCGCGGTCACCCCGATCAGGACCAGACCCAGGCGCGACCGCAGCTTGGTCAGCAGCGGGGTGTCGACCTGCAGGGTGAGCCGGGCGCGGTCCACGGTGCCGCCACCGCCCAGGGTGATGGTTCTGGTCCGGATACCGCTGTCGCCGGCGTGCCGGGGCGAGAGACTGCCGTAGGCGGTGCCGTCGGCCAGGACCAGCCGCGCCCGGACCGAGCGATTGTCCACGCGGGCGATCAATTCCGCGGGCGGAGTGTTCTGCTGCGCGAGTTGCCGGGCCAGCTGCGCCCGATCGGTGAGCACGGTGTTCTCGCTGCGCGCCACCACGATGCCGAACAGACTGTGCACCGCCAGCGCCACCACGACCAGTGCGAGCCCGGAAACCGTTGCCGCCGTGAGGGTTACCCGGCGGCGCAGCGATATCGTCGGCAACGTGTGCGGTCCGGATTCGCCCGCGCCGTCCGGGAGATCGGGCGGTGGGGGCGCGCGGTGGCCGGGGGTGCCGCTCATCGCGGATTCGCCCGTAACGCGTAGCCCATACCGCGCACCGTGTGCAGCAGTCGCGGTCCGTGTTCCTCCAGTTTGCGGCGCACCGCGCTGACGTAGACCTCCACGAGGTTCGGGTCGTAGTCCTCGTAACCCCAGACCGCGGTGAGGATTTGGGTTTTGGTGACGACTCGGTCGCGGTGCGCGGCGAGGTAGGCGAGGAGTTTGAATTCGGTGGCGGTGAGGCTGATCGGTTCGCGGCCACGCAGCACCACGCCGGAATCGGTTTCCAGCACCAGATCGTCGATGGCGATGCGACTGTGCATGCGCCCCATCCGCCGCAACAGCGCCTCGATCCGTGCCACCAGTTCGGCGAGGTCGAAGGGTTTCACCACGTAGTCGTCGGAACCGGAACGCAGTCCGCGCACCCGGTCCTCCACACCGTCGCGCGCGGTCAGCATCACCACTCCGGCGCTGCTGCGGGCGCGCACCACCTCGAGCAAGCCGAAACCGTCGCGGCCCGGCAGCATCACGTCGAGCACGACGACATCGGGACGGAATCGCTCCAGGTCGGGCTCGAGCCGGTCGCCGTGTTCGCGTGCCAGAACCTCGTGCCCGGCGGCGTGCACGGCCGCAGCGACCGCCGTGCGAATGGCGTCGGCGTCTTCGATCAGGAGAATGCGTCCCGGCTGCACCCGCACATTATTCGTCGCCCCGGCTGAGACCCGGCTGAATACTGCTCGAGAGTCCGGTTCGCGGGCCGGCAGGGGTGCGGGGCGGCGGCACGGACGCGGCCCACTTACGATTCCTGTGCCGGGGCGCCCCGGCCGCCGGATGTGGTTGTCGCTGACTATCGGGAGTGGGTGTCGCCGGATGGGATTGGCCGGATCGGTGCGAGTGACGGCCCGGGTTCTGGTCGCCGTCACCGCCGCCACGCTGGCGGTGGCATGTGCCAACGAGGACGGCGAAGCGACGATCACCGTCGGCGCCGGCGATTCGGCGCAGTCGGAGGTGCTCGCCGAAATCTACGCGCAGGCGCTCGCGCGCGCCGGCACGCCGACGACGGTGAAGAAGCATCTCGGACAGCGTGCGGACTATCTGGCGGCCTTGGACGCGGGCACGATCACTCTGGTCGGCGATACCAGCGGCGATCTCCTGACGACCTTCGACTCCTCGTCCTCGGCGACCGCGCCGGACCGGGCGACGGCCGAGAGCGTCGCGGCACACCATGCCCCCGGCCCGGCGGTCGACATGACGGCGGGGTCGCCGGTCACGCTCGAGGCCCGCTACGTCGGCTCGGTCGCCGACGACTTGAGCCGGGCCGTGCCGGAGGGACTGGCGGTGTCGGATCTCGCCGACGCCACGGACCTGCGCCCGCAACTCGCGCTCGGCGCCGCCGCGGCCGCGCGCTATCCGGCGAACGCCGCCGATCTGGCACCGCATTGCGGTGAGCTGACCGTCGGCATCGCCGGCGGACGCGAACTCGACCCGCTGCGGCCGTCGCCGGACCCGCAGCGCGACGTCGTGACGCCGCTGCGCACGGTCTACGGCTGCGATATCACCCGTCACGTCGAATTTCCCGGCGATGCCGAACTACGAAAGGCATTGCGCGACGGAACCGTCGACGCGGGCGTGTTCACCTCGGCCGTCGCACTGCTGCCGGGTGGCCCCGGCGATTCGGCCGCCCGCACGGATCCGGCCGTCGTCACGGATCCGGCGTATGCCTTCCGCGCGCAGAACGTCGTCCCGCTGCTGCGTCAGGGCGCCTTGGACCAGCGGCAGATCAAGAAACTCAACTACGTCGCCGGCGAGCTCACCACGGCCGAATTCGCGACCATGATCCGCCGCGTGCGTGACGAACACGCCTCGGCGGCCGACCTCGCCCGCACCTGGCTCGACGAACACGCCCTCTGAGCACCCCGCTCGTCCGCCGTTCCCGCTCATCGTTCATGATCAGGTTCGACACGGAGTCGGGCGTACAGTGCGAATAGATCACCTGAGCGGAGTTCCGCATGGTCCTGGTCATTGCGTTGGGAGTGCTGGCCGCATTCCTGTTCGCCGCGGCCGGTTATCTGCAACAGCGCGCGGCACGCACCGTGGTCGCCGAACAACCCCGGGCGGCCCGGGTCTTCGGTATGACCACACTGATGCACCGTCTGCTGCGCAGTGGCACATGGCTGCGCGGCTGGATCACGAATCTCGCGGGTTTCCTGACCCAGGCGGCGGCGCTGCATCTGGGTTCGGTGGCGGCCGTGCAGCCGCTGATGTCGACGCAGTTGTTGTTCGCGGTTCCGCTCGAGGCGTTCGGTCGCCGTCGTCGCCCGCGCGGGCGCGACATCTGGTTCGCGCTGCTGGTCTGCGCCGGGCTGGGAGTTCTGTTCGGCGTCGGCGGCGTGGCGCCGCTCGAGGGCGACCCGGATCGCGGCCGCGTACTGCTGGCCACCTTCTCCGCCGCGGCGCTGGTGGCGTTGCTCGCCCTGATCAGCATCCGCTGCCCGATCTGGGTGGCGGCGAATCTCGTCGCGGTGGCCGCCGGCGTCTGTTTCGCGATGAGCGCGGTCTTCATGAAGCTGACCACCGAGGATCTGATCTATCGCGGCATTCCCGCCACCGCCGGCGACTGGCCCGGCTATCTGCTCGCCGTTTCCACCCTCAGCGGGCTGGTATTGGAGCAGACCGCCTTCGCCGCCGGGCCGCTGCCATGGGCGATCGCGGCCATGAGCGTGACGAATCCGATCGTCAGTTACGTGGTCGGCGTGCTGGCCTTCAAGGTCGCGCTACCGCACACCGCCGGGGCGCTGGCCGGGGTCGCGGTCGCCGGAGCGCTGATCGCCGCCGGTATCGGCGGACTCGCCCATTCGCCGCTGGCCCGCGCCTTCTACGCCGGTAACAAGGAGATAACCGACGAATCGCCCAGCTTGATGTCGTAAAAGCTTGCGACACATGTGTTATGACGGTTGTGTGGGCAATCCGTCGCGTCCGGTGCTGTGGCGGGACTGTGTGGTCGGGCTCGCGGTATTCGGGCTGTACCTGGCGGTCGACGCGCTGCACACCCCGGCCCGCCGCGAACTGGCCGATCGCAATGCCCATCGCATCTCCGATCTCGAGCAGTGGCTCGCCATCGACTTCGAGCGTCCACTCAACCGCTGGCTGGAGTCGCGCGTGCTGCTCGCGACCCTGGCCAACTACGAGTACGCGTTCACCTACATCGTCAGTGCCTTCGCGCTGCTGTTCTGGATGTATTTTCGCCGCCGCGCCGACTACGCCCGCGCCCGCGACTCCTTCCTGCTGCTGAACATCCTGGCCATCGCGTGTTTCGCGCTCTTCCCGGTCACCCCGCCGCGGCTGCTACCCGAGCTGGGCTTCACCGACACCGTCGTCGACGGCCACACCTGGGGGTCCTGGGGTTCGTCGCTGGTGTCGGGTGCGAATCAACTCGCGGCCGTGCCCTCGCTGCACGTCGGCTGGGCACTGTGGGTGAGCGTGGTGCTGGCCCGCGTCTCCGGCGGCTGGGTGGTGCAGGTGCTCAGCGCCTTCCACGTCGGGCTGACCACCTATGTCATCGTCGCGACCGCGAACCACTTCGTCCTCGACGCGGTGATCGCGGTGGCCTTCGTCGCGGTGAGTATCCAGCTGGTCGATCGCTGGTATGCGCGGCCGCCCGTGGTGCCTCCCGCCGACGCGTTCTTCCTGCACATCGAGAAGTCCGGCATTCCGCAGCAGGTGGGCGGCATGGTCGTGTTCCGGCCACGGGCCGACGGCGGGCCCGGCCTCGACGCGGTGCGGGAACTGGTCCAGGGCGAGCTGGCCCATCTGCCGCGGTTCCAGCAGCGTCTGGACCAGCCGGGGCGGTGGCGCCGGGCACGCTGGGTGGACAGTCCGGTCGACTGGGACTGGCACGTCACCGAGCGCACGATTCCGGGCACCGATCCGGCTACCGTCGCCGACCCGAGTGGTCGAGAGGCCGGCCCCGGGACGGCTTTCGGTGCGGCGACGGCCGAAGCGACCATGACGCCCAGCGCGGTGGCGCGGCGAGTGGACGCAATCGGCCGGGTGGTGACGGATCTGGCCGCCGAGGTGCTGCCCAAGGATCGGCCGTTGTGGCGCCTCGTCCTGGTGCGCGACCCGGAGGCCGGCGCGATCGGCGTGGTCCTGCTGCTGCACCATGTGGTCGCCGACGGCATCGGCACCGTGGTGCAGGCGCTGCGCCTGCTGCGACCGACCATCGATCTGCCGGTGGCCGAGCGTAAACCGCCGAGCTGGGGCGCCCTCGTCGCCGGTACCGCGGCCGGTCTGGCGCAGTTGGCCGCCGACGCGCAGCCGAAGGGAACACTGCCCGACGACTGTGTGCGACGGGTGTTCACCGTCTGCTCGCTGGACCTGGAAACCGTTCGGGCCGTGGCTCGTTCGCACCGCGTCCGGGTGACCGACGTGCTGCTGAGCGTCACCGTCACCGCGCTGCATCGTCTGCGCCCCGACCTGGACGAGCGATTGCGCGGGCAGATCCGGGTGGCGGTGCCGTTGATGGTGCGCGACCCCACGTCGGGAGCGGAGGGCAATTCGACCGCCGCCGTGATGATCGATATCCCGCTGACGGCGGCGACCCCGGCGCAGCGACTGGCCGAGATCCGCACCCGCAGCGACCGGCTGCATTCCGGAACCCGGGCGCTCGCCTCGCATTTCGTGATGGATCGGGTGCTCCGGCTGTTTCCCGAACCGGCGGTGGGCGCCTTCGCGCGGTCGGTGTACGGCGGGCGGTTCTTCCACGCGATCGTCTCCAATATGGCCGGCCCCGATATGGCGATGACTTTCGCGAATATGCCCATCACCCAGGTGTTTCCGATTCTGCCGTCGGCGCCGGGAGTGCCGCTGGTCGCCGGGGTGCTGAGCTGGAACGGCGAATTGGGGATCGGGCTTTCGGTGGATCCGGCGATCCTCGATGCCCGGGCGGTCGCCGCCGAGTTGCCCGACGTACTGGCCGAACTCGCCGATACCGCATTCGTGGCCGATAAGCGTCCGTAGCCCCGGTCCGGCGAGTAGTCTTCGAGCGAGTTGATCACCGAGCCTACCGTCACCGAGGGAGGCCGCATTATGTTCGATCGTGGGATCGCGGCGAAAATGCTTGCGGCATGCGCACTTACCGCGCTGGTGACCGTGGCGGCCGCCTGCGGTAGCGATGATTCCGGCAGCAAATCCGCCGAATCGTCCAGTAGCGGGACCCCGACGGTGGCCCAGGCGGTCAGCCGGAACTTCGAGCGCTTCTTCGACGGATCCACCCCCGCCGACCAGAAGATCGCCCTCCTGGAGAACGGGCCCGCATTCGCCGCCGCGATCAAGGCACAGGCCGATTCGCCGATGGCCAAATCCGCCTCGGCCAAGGTCACCAATGTCGCGAGCACCAGCACCGATCACGCCGACGTCACCTTCGACGTGCTGTTCAACGGCACTCCGGCCCTGTCCGGGCAGCAGGGCGGCGCGGTGCAGGTCGAGGGCACCTGGAAGGTGACGGCCGCGACCTTCTGCGCGCTGCTGAACCTGGAGGGCGCGGCCCCGCCGGTCTGCGGTGCGGCCTCGGGCACCCCGAGTCCGGGTGCGACGCCGGCTCCCGGCGCGACACCTGGGAACCCCACCAGCCTTCCCGCGCCGACCAGCTGAGATCGCGATGACGTCGTCGGACCCGTCGGACCGCCGCGGCGCCGGATCGGGTCGCCCGCCGCACCGCGACGCATCGGCCGCCTCGGCTGCCGGGGCGGGCTCCGAATCCGCTGTGCCCGGTACCGGCCCCGCCGCGAGTGCACGGGCCGAGCCTGCGGCGGCGAGCGGTGCGGCTTCGATGGATTCCGTTGCGGCGCAGCCTGTGTCGCCCGGTGCCGAGCGTCCCTATGTGGCGCTCGCGGTGGTCACCGCCGTCCTGTTCGTCACCTTCCTCGACACCACGATCGTCAGCGTCGCCCTGGGCGCCGTCCAGTCCGACCTGCATGCCGGTGTGGTGTCGCTGCAGTGGGTGGTGAACGCCTACACGCTGGTGTTCGCGAGTCTGATGCTCACCGCGGGCACTCTCGGCGACCGGTGGGGCCGCAAACGCGTCATGGTCGGCGGGCTGGTGGTGTTCGCCCTCGGCTCGGTGTTGTCCGCGGTGTCCGGCAGTGTCTCGATCCTGATCGCCGGGCGCGCGGTGATGGGTGTCGGTGCGGCGGCCTCCGAACCGGGCACGCTGTCGGTGATCCGGCACATCTTCCCCGATCGTGGCGCCCGCGCGAAGGCGCTGGGCGCGTGGGCGGCGGTCTCCGGGTTGGCGCTGGCGCTGGGGCCGGTGATCGGCGGCCTGCTGGTCGGGGCGTTCGGCTGGCGCTCGATCTTCTGGTTCAACCTGATCGTCGGCGTGGTGGTGCTGGCAGCGGCGCTGAAATTCGTCCCGGAAAGCGCCGATCCGCAGCCCGGCCCGGTCGACTGGGCCGGATTCGTCCTGGGCGCGACCTTTCTCGGCTGCGTGATCTACGCGGCCATCTCCGGTGAGCAGGTGGGGTATTCGGCCGCCTCGGTGATCACGCTGTTCGTGATCGGAGCGATCGCCTTCGTCGCCTTCCTGGTGGTCGAGTCGCGCGCGGCCAATCCGATGTTCGACTTCCGCTACCTGGAGCGACCGCTGGTGCGCAGTGCGCTGGTGGTCGCGTTCGCGGTGTACTTCGGGATCTTCTCGATCTTCTTCTTCACCGCGCTGTATCTGCAGGAAGTGGTCGACTATTCGGGGTGGCGAACCGCCGCGGTGTTCGGCCCGATGGCCGTGGCCATCATCGTCGGCTCGCTGATCTCCGGATTCTGGGTGGCACTGCGCGGCTCCCGCACGCCGATGATCGCCGGCTGTGTGCTCGGCGCCGCGGGTATTCTGCTCACTCGCCAGTTCCTCGGCGTCACAGTCGAATTCACGCCCCTGGCGCTGGCCCTGATGCTGGCGGGACTCGGTTTCGGGATCGCGGTGGTGCCGCTGACCTCCGCCGTTCTGTCCGGTGTTCCGGCCGAACATTCCGGTATGGCCGCCGCGGCCACCAACACCATGCGTCAGGTCGGCGCGGTGGTGGGGGTGGCCGCGCTGGGGTCGCTGGTCAACTCCTTCCTGAACTCCGATCTGCGAGACCGGTTGCAGCAGATCGGCGTTCCGGCGAATTTCCAGGCCATCGTCATCGACGCCATCGAGACCGGCAACGTTCCGGCCGGCGGTGACGCGGCGGCCTCGGCCGCCTACGGGCCGATCGTGAACCGGGTCATCCATGCCACCTACGAGGCCTTCCACCGCGGACTCGAGGTGGCGCTGCTGGTGTCGGCGATCATGATCCTGGTCGCCGCCGTGGTCACCGCGCTCTGGTTACCGCGCCGCGGCGATCGCGCCGGATACGTGCACGAGGACTGAGATCACGCGGGCAGGACGCTGCCGGGATCACGCGGGCAGCGCGCTGCCGTCGGCCGAACCGGCCAGCCATTCGGTGAGCACGGGATGCATGGCGAGCGCGGGTAGTGCGCCGACCAGGGTGTCGATCAACTCGGTACGGCCGATCTGCTCCTCCCGCAACCAGATCAGCGTCGTCTCCTCGACGAACGCGATCCAGCCGCGGAAGACCAGGCGCAGTCGCGGCAGTTCGGGATCGTCTGCCGCCAGCGGGGTTTCGGTGAGGATGCGGTCCACCATGGCATCGCGGGTGGCATCGGCGAGGGCTACCAGTTCGGGGCTGCCGCTGGCGGGTCCGCGCAGCAGGCCCTGATAGGAGATCCGGTTCTCGCTGACGTAGTCGATGTAGCGTTCGACCGCGTCGCGCAGCATGCTGAACAGATCGAGGCTGCGGTCGGGCATGGTGCGAGCGAGTAGTTCCTCGTTGGCGCGGCGCACGATGGCGCGCTGAAAATCCTGTTTCGAGGCGAAGTAGTGGAAGAGCAGGCCGCGCGAGATTCCCGCCTGCCGTGCGATCTCCCCGATGGAAATGTCCTCCAGCGTGCGGTCGCGCAGCATTTTCACGCCCAGGGACACCAGCTGTTCGCGGCGTTCGTCCGGGCTCAGCCGCACCCGTTTGGTGCCGGGACCGTTGTCACTCACGGTTGCCATCCTACTGAACGGTAGTCAATACTGTTGACTCCTGCTCAATAGGATCGTAGGGTTTGATACATGAGTCGTAGGGTTACAGACAACGGCCGTAGCGACGCGCTCGGAGGCGGTAGCTTGCGTGACCACGGAGAGCGCCGCGAAGGCCGTGATGGGCGGAGCCGCGGTGCAGCGGGGGCGCGTCATGTGCATACGTTGATCGTCGGCAGTGGATTCTCGGGCCTGGGCCTGGCTATCCGTTTGAGCCGGCAGGGTCGCGACGACTACCTGGTGCTCGAGCGCGGCAACGACGTCGGCGGTACCTGGCGCGACAACACCTACCCCGGCGCGGCCTGCGATGTGCCGTCGCAGCTGTACTCCTACTCGTTCGCGCTCAATCCGAACTGGTCGCGCTCGTTCTCCAAGCAGCCGGAGATCCAGTCCTACATCCAGGGCGTGGCCGACCGTCACGGCGTGCGGGACAAGCACATCTTCGACTGCGAGATGACCGGCGCCCGGTGGAACGAGGAGCAAGCCCGCTGGGAGGTGCAGACCAGCAAGGGCGCGTTCACCGCCGATATCCTGGTCTCCGCCGTCGGCGCGCTGTGCGAGCCGAATCTTCCGGATATCAAGGGCATCAACGATTTCCGGGGCCGCATCTTCCACTCCGCGCGCTGGGATCACGACGCGGATCTGACCGGCAAGCGGGTCGCGGTGATCGGCACCGGCGCCTCGGCCATCCAGATCGTGCCGTCGATCGCGCCGAAGGTGGCCCATCTCGACGTCTACCAGCGCACCGCGCCGTGGCTGCTGCCGCGGATCGACCGCCCGTACACCCTGCCCGAGCGCCTGGCCTTCAAATACGTTCCGGGCGTGCAGAAGTTGTCGCGCGCGGCCATCTACGCCGCCCGTGAAACGCAGGTCGTCGGCCTGGCGAAATTCCCGCCGGCCATGCTCGCGCTGGAGGGCCTGGCCCGGCTGAAGCTGCGGCTCGAGGTGCCGGACGCGCAGCTGCGGGAGAAGGTCACGCCGAACTTCCGCATCGGCTGCAAGCGCATGCTGATCTCCAACGAGTACTACCCGGCGCTCGGGCGCGACAACGTCGACGTGGTCACCGACCGCATCCGCGAGATCCGCGCGAATTCCATCGTCACCGCCGACGGCACCGAGCGCGAGATCGACGCGCTCATCGTGGCGACCGGATTCCACGTCACCGATTCGCCGGTGTACGAGACGATCTCCGGTCGCGACGGCCGCACGCTCACCGAACTGTTCGACGAGATCGGGCAGCAGGGCTACAAGGGTGCGGCGATCCACAACTTCCCGAACATGTTCTTCCTGCTCGGCCCGAACGTCGGCCTCGGCCACACCTCGATGGTGTACATGATCGAATCGCAGATCAACTACATCGCCGACGCGATCGCCACCTTCGACCAGCGCGGCCTGCGTACGGTCGAGGTGAGGAAAGACGCGCAGGACAGCTACAACCGCGATCTGCAGGACCGCATGTCCAACAGCGTCTGGCTCAACGGTGGTTGTGCCAGCTGGTATCTGGACAAGCACGGCAACAACACCACGCTGTGGCCCGATTTCACGTTCCGCTTCCGCAAGCTGACCGAGAAATTCGACGTCGCGGCATACGACACGACCCGATCGACCGACGGGGCCGCGGGTCCCGATCTGAAAGTGGTAGCAGCACAGTGAGCAATGACGCTTATTTCACGGGCAAGGTATGTGTGATCACGGGCGCCGGCTCGGGTATCGGCCGCGCGCTGGCCGAGAATCTGGCCCGCCGGGGCGCGAAACTCGCCCTCTCCGATATCGATACCGAGGGTCTGGCCGAAACCGTCCGCCGCGTCGAGGCGCTGGGCGCGCAGGTGAAGTCCGATCGGCTCAACGTGGCCGAGCGTGAAGCGGTGCTGCTCTACGCCGACGAGGTGAAAAAGCACTTCGGCGTGGTGCACCAGATCTACAACAACGCCGGTATCGCCTTCCACGGCGAGGTGATCGACTCCCAGTTCAAAGACATCGAGCGCATCATGGATGTCGATTTCTGGGGCGTCGTCAACGGCACCAAGGCGTTCCTGCCGGCCCTCATCGAATCCGGTGACGGGCACGTGATCAACGTGTCCAGTCTGTTCGGCCTGATCGCGGTGCCGGGTCAGAGTGCGTACAACGCGGCCAAATTCGCGGTCCGCGGCTTCACCGAATCGCTGCGCCAGGAGATGATGGCGCGCAAGCATCCGGTCAAGGTGACCTGCGTCCATCCCGGCGGTATCAAGACCGCCGTGGCGCGCAACGCCACCTACGCCGAGGGGATCGACGCCCAGAAGTTCTCCTCGTTCTTCGACAAGCAGCTCGCCCTGCACACCCCGGAGATGGCCGCGCAGACCATCACCGAGGCCGTGCGCAAGGGCCACGGCCGCGTGCTGATCGGCTGGGAGGCGAAGGCGCTCGATCTGTTCGTGCGCACCACCGCGTCCTACTATCAGCGCATCGCGAACGTCGTCAACAGCCGGTTCCTGCCCTGAGCCGCCGCGGGAACCGACTGTGATGCCTGGTCTTTCGAAACCCTTGTCCCTGCCGCTGCCCGTCGCGCGGGCCGTCCTCGGGCCGATGTTCCGGTTCGCGATGCACAGCCGGCTGCCGTGGGAGGCCCAGCGCTACCTGCTCGACGCCGGTTCGGTGTTGCAGAGGCTGCCCGCCGGCACCCGGGTGCATCGGATGCGGCTGGGCGGCCGTCCCGCCGAGCGGGTGACCGCCGGACCGGCCGACGGCCCGGGTGCGGTGCTGTATCTGCACGGTGGTGGGTACACCATCGGGTCGCCGGCCACCCATCGGTCGCTGGCGGCGCATCTGGCGCGCGAAATCGGTTGTCCGGTCTATGTTCCTGACTATCGGCTGGCGCCGGAACATCCGTATCCGGCCGCGCTCGACGATGCCGAGGCGGCCTTCCTGGAGCTGGTGTCCACCGGACTCGCGCCGCAGCAGATCGCGGTGGCGGGCGATTCCGCCGGCGGCGGACTGTCGCTCGCGCTGGCGTTGCGGTTGCGCGACCGGCACGGAATGCGGCCCGCCGCACTGGGTTTGATCGCCCCGTGGGCCGATCCGAACGAGCTGCCGGCGCGCGAGCGGGATCTGGTGGTCAACAAGGCGTGGTCGCGGTTGTGCGCCGCCGCCTATCTGGGCGACGGCGATCCGCTGGATCCGGGCTACGCGCCACTGCTGGGGTCCCTGGGTGGGCTGCCCGCGACCTACGTCCAGGTCGACGAGGGCGAGTTGCTGCATTCGCAGTGCGTGCGCCTGGCGGCGGCGCTGCGGGCCGCAGAGGTGCCGATGCAGTTCTCGGTGACGCGCGGGCTCTGGCACGTCTCGCAGTTGCAGGCGTCGCTGGTGGCGCCGGCCGCGCTCGCCGCGCGCGAACTGGCGGGATTCCTCGGTCAATCGCTGCAACCAGCGCAAACCGGATCCATAGGATAGAAGCCGTAGGACAGGTTCCGCCCGGCCGCACCCACGTCGAAAATCCTCGACCGGGCGGCCGGGCGGAACCTGCCGTTGCGGCTGGCGTAAATTACTGGCGAGTAGACCACGTGGAAGGGCACCGATGCGAGAGTTCGAAGTCCCGGCTACCTACACCATCCCCGAAGACGCCAATATGTCCGATGGCGCCTTCCGGCACGCCGAGCGCACGCCCGGCCTGGTGGTGTTCAACAGGCCGGACGGCAAGGGCGGTTGGACAGATGTCACCGCGGCGGAGTTCGCGAAGCACGTCACCGCGGTGGCCAAGGGACTGATCGCCTCGGGCATCGAACTCGGCGACCGGGTCGCCATCCTGGCCTCCACCCGGTACGAGTGGGTCGTGCTGGACTTCGCCATCTGGGCGGCCGGCGGCTGCACCGTCGCGATCTTCGACAGCTCCTCCGCCGAACAGGCGCGCTGGATCCTCTCGGATTCGGGCACGAAGCTGATCGTGGTCGAGAACGCCCGGCACCGGGCCAGCATCGCCGAGATCGAGGACGGTCTGCCCGAATTGGGTGAGCCGCTGGTGATCGACGACGGCGCGATCGACACCCTGGTCGCCCGCGGCAAGGACCTCGGCGACGAGGTCGTGCACGAGCGCCGCAAGCAGGTCGAGGCCGCCTCGCCGGCGTCGCTGATCTACACCTCGGGCACCACCGGCCGGCCCAAGGGCGTCATGCTCTCGCATGCCAACCTCTACGCCGAATCGGCTGCCGACCGCGCCGCGATGCCGCAGTTCCTGAAGCCGGGCCACCGGTCGCTGCTGTTCCTGCCGCTGGCCCACGTCTTCGCCCGCGCGGTCGCGCTGGCGGCCTTCGACGCCGGTGTCACCGTCGCGCACACGGCCGACTGGTCGACGCTGGTCGAGCAGTTCGGCGAGTACAAGCCGGACTTCATCCTCTCGGTGCCGCGGGTGTTCGAGAAGGTGTTCAACGGCGCCAAGCAGAAGGCGCACGACGGCGGCAAGGGCAAGATCTTCGATCTCGCCGCCGACACCGCCGTGGAGTACAGCCAGGCACTGGACAACGGCGGCCCGGGGCTGGTGCTCAAGGTCAAGCACACCGTGTTCGACAAACTGGTCTACGGCAAGCTGCGCGAGGCCATGGGCGGGCGCTGCAAGTCCGCCGTCTCCGGCGGCGGCCCCCTCGGCGCGCGGCTGGGCCACTTCTTCCGCGGCATCGGCGTCACGATCTACGAGGGCTACGGCCTGACCGAGAGCACCGCCGCTGTTTCGGTGAACACCCCCGAGCACCTGAAGGTCGGCTCGGTGGGCCGCCCGCTCGGTGGTCACGCCGCCAAGGTGGCCGACGACGGCGAGCTGCTGCTGCGCGGCCCGGTCGTCTTCGCCGGGTACTGGAACAACCCGACAGCGACCGAGGACGCCTTCGACGACGGCTGGTTCAAGACCGGCGATCTCGGTGCGATCGACGAACAAGGCTTCATCACGATCACCGGCCGCAAGAAGGAAATCATCGTCACCGCCGGCGGTAAGAACGTCTCCCCGGCGATGCTCGAGGATTCCCTGCGCTCGCATCCGCTGATCAGTCAGGTGATGGTGGTGGGCGACGGCAAGCCGTTCGTCGGCGCGCTGATCACCCTCGACCCGGAGGCGCTGCCCGGCTGGAAGACCCGCAACAACGTGCCCGAGGACACCCCGATCGAGAAGCTGATCGAGCTGCCCGAACTGACCGCCGAGATCGACAAGGCGGTCAAGGACACCAACAAGCTGGTCTCGCACGCGGAGGCGATCAAGAAGACCCGCATCCTGCCGGTCGACTGGACCGAGGAGAGCGGTGAGCTGACGCCGAAGATGTCGCTCAAGCGCAACGTGGTGATGAAGAACTACGCGGACGAGGTCGAGGCGATCTACGGCTGAGCCCGCCCGAACGCCGAACGGCCCGCCTTCTCGAAGGCGGGCCGTTCGGCGTTTCGACGTGCGACGATATGCGCGATATCCGGCGATGATTTTCTCCGGCTGCCGCCGTCTCATCTGTGGGGCCGCGGCCGCCGGCCGCAGGCCCGTATCCACTCCGGAGGAGGCAATCGTGAAGTCGGCTACCGCATATCTGTTGTTCGACGGTGATGCCGAGGAGGCATTCACCTTCTATCAGTCGGTCCTGGGCGGGGAACTGCAGATGGTTCGCTATCGCGACATGGGTGACGGCGGTGGCGGGAACCTGCCCGAAGAGGTGGGCAAGCGAATCGCCAACGCCGCGTTGACCTGGCGGGAGGATCAGCTGCTGATGGGGTCGGACTGTCCGCCCGATCAGCAGATCAACCACGACAACGTGCCGTTCAGCGTCTGCCTGGATATGGACGACGAGGCCGAGGCCGGACGGATCTTCACCGGGCTGTCCGCGGGCGGACAGGTCACCATGCCGCTGGGCAAAACCGAGTGGGCGAAGCAGTTCGGCATGGTCACCGACAAATTCTCGGTGCCGTGGATGATCAATCTGTACGGCGGCGAATAGATTTCGACCGCACGCCGTGACCCGCCGGGCGGCGTCGGTTGTGGGGAGCTAGCTGTAGGGAATGGGCTCGTTGGCACGCGCCCACGCCTTTTCTGCCTCGCTGCCGGCGTCCGGTGGGAACAGTCCGTCGATCATCCACAGATCGCGCGGGGATTCGTAAGTGTGGAATTCCCAGTGCAATCCACGCGCGCCGGTGTAGGGCTCCATGATCGAGTTGAGCCGCTGCGTCGATCGCTTGCGCATCTGCGGGTCGTCCAGATGGCGGGCGAGATGTTCCACGACGATTCGCACCGTGTTGTTCGACGGCTTCCCGCCGACGAAGAAGGACGTCTCCTCGATCTCCTGGAACAGCACGACGACGTAGAACTCCGGCAAACCGAAGGAGGCGTACAGCGCGGTGATGTCCCGGGCGAAATCCTGTTTGTCGGCGTCGGAATAGGTGTCGGCGGGGTGATGGACATGCCATAGTGGCATCGGTGGTTCCTTTCGAAAGATGATGTGCGGTAACGGGTTCAGCGGGAGATGGCCAGTGCGAGGCCCTCGACGGGGCCGGACAGTGCCGCCTTCACGCCGCGCGTGACGTCGTCGACCAGCACTTCGGTATCGCCGCGCAGTACGCCGTCGAAGACAGCCTCGGCCACCACGCTCGGCGCGAGCTTGTCGCCGGGGAGGCGCCGCACCATCTCGGTATCGGCGAATCCCAGATGGACGCCGACCACCTGCGTGTGCTGTGCGGCCAGCTCCAGCCGCAGCGAATTGGTCAGCGACCACAGCGCCGCCTTCGACGCACCGTAGGCCGCCGCGCCCGCGGCCCACGACAGCACCGAATGGATGTCGATCAGGACGCCGCCGCCGTTGTCCGCCAGAATCGGCGCGAATGCCTGGACTACCCGCAGCGGGCCGAAGACGTTGGTGTCGAACGTGGTGACGATATCGGCCATATCGGCGCTCAGCAGCGGTGCGGGGAGGAGTACACCGGCATTGTTCACCACGATCTCGACGTCGCGGGCCCGCAAAGCCGCGGCGGCGACCGAATCGGCGTCGGTGACGTCCAGGGCGAGCGGCTCGACGCGGGGGTCGCCGGCGGCCTTCGGGGCGCGGGCGGTGGTGTAGACCTTGGCGGCGCCGCGCCTGAGCAGCTCGTCGGTGAAGGCTCTGCCGAGCCCCCGCTGCCCGCCCGTCACCAGTGCGACCGCGCCTTCGATTCCGGCCATCTCTCGTCCTTTCGGATCGTTCGGGGCGACTGCCCACCCTCTGGATAACGATCTCGTTAGTTAGATGACAGCACAGCTCGCTGAGTAACGCAAGCGTTAGGTAACATGGTCTCGTGTCGATGATGTTCGAGCCGCGACTGAACGACCGGGACGCCTGGTCGATCGGTGACCGATGTTCGGCCGGACGGGTGCTCGAGTTGCTCAGCACGCGGACGGTATTCCTCGTCGTGCGCGAATGTTTCTACGGGACAACCCGATTCGAGGACTTCACGACCCGGATCGGAACGTCGGCGCCGGCGGTGTCGCGTGCGCTCAAACAGCTCGAATCCGCGGGCGTCGTGGAACGGGTGCCGTATCGCGAACCCGGCCGGCGCGAACGCGCGGAATACCGCCTGACCGCCGCCGGTGAGGATCTGCTGCCGATATTCCTGTCGCTGATGCAGTGGGGCGACAAATATCTGCAGGACGGAAAGCCGCCGCTGTCGTTCGTCGACCGGGAATCCGGGGCGGTGGTGGGGGTGCGGGTCACGCCTGAGCAAGTGCCGGACACGAAGGCCGATGAGATCGAGATCCGGCTGAACTCGTCGGTGCCGGGTCAGCCCACGGGACCCTGGGCGAGCGACGCCTGACCGGACTCGCTCTGTCCCGAGCGGTCCACCCAGGTGAGCGTGACGGTATCGCCCGGGTGATGCTGATCCATCGTGTTCGTCATGGTGGTCGCCGAATCGATGCCGTGACCGTCCAGCCCGGTGATCACATCGCCCGCGGCCAGGCCCGCGGCCTGTGCCGGACCGCCACTCACGATATTGCGCACCAGCGCACCGGAGCCGTTGGCATCGCTCATCGTGATACCGAGGAACGCGGAATCGCCGATGTGCACGCGGTCCGAACTCTTCCCCGCCTGGATCTGCGCGGCGATCGTCTTCGCCTTGTTCATGGGAATCGCGAAGCCCTGACCACCGCTCGCGCCGAGCTGGAAGCCCTGGGACGCGGCGGTATTCACGCCGACCACCTGGCCGGAGCTGTTGATGAGCGGACCGCCGGAATCACCCGGCTGAATGTTCGCGGCCACCTGGATGAGACCGGTCAGCTGCTCGGCGGCGCCGGCCGATTCGTCGCTGGCGGTGATGGAGCGGTCCAGTGCGGTGACGCGTCCGCCCGCCGCGGTCGGGGAGCCGGTGCCGCCCGCGTTGCCGACACCCACGATGGCGTCGCCGACCTTCACCTGGTCCGAATCGCCGAGCGGCGCCGTCTGCAGTCCGGAGGCGCCCTGCAACTTCACCACGGCCAGATCGTCCTGACGGTCGAATCCGATGACGCTGCCGCTGTAGGTGCGGCCGTTGCCGAGATCGGTGGCCGAGATGTCGGTGGCGCCCTCCACGACGTGGTTGTTGGTGAGGATGGTGCCGTCCGATCCGAGCACGATGCCGGTTCCGGCGCCCGCGCCGTTCTGCATCCCGAGTTCGGTGTTGATCACGACGATGCCCGGCACCACCGCGTTCGCCGCCTGTTCCAGCGCCGCGGACTGCGGTTGCGAATCGACCGGCTGCACCACCGAACCCTGGCCGTGGCCGAACGGGGCCGCCTGGCCGGGGCCGTGGGCGTCGATGCGGGAGCCGACCAGGGCGATGGCGAGCGCCACCACCGCGACCAGGGCCGCCAGCATTCCGAAGGTCATGCCGTGCCGTGGCGCGCGTCCTCGCGGCGGATACTGCTGCGGGTAGGGGTACTGCCCCGGGTAGGGCGGCTGACCCGGATACCCGTGCGGACCGTACGCCCCCGACCGTGGTTCGTCCGGTCCGGGCTGGTGCGGCCGATTGCCCTCGTTCGGATACACGCTCATCACGTCCTGTTCGGTCACATCCTGTGTGTCGGCTCGGACCCGGGCCCCGACGCATTCGGATCCTCTATCAATTAAGCGCGCGATTCCTGAGAAGGGGCTGGGTGCTTGCCGTGGAACCGCCGACATGGGCCGGATCACGTCCGGCTTCGAGTTCTGACGAATCTGTGACGCTGTGGTCGATGCGCTCGTTCGGGCGGGTTCACCGGGGGGAATCCGCAGTACGCTCGCCGTTATGGCCGGATCGGGACTGCGCGCGGCCTGCGGAATCGTGTCCGCGGGGCTGGCGCTGGGCGTCGCGGAGTTGGTGTCGGTGCCGGTGGGGGCGGGAAGCGCGCCGCTGGCGGCGATCGGGGCGACGGTGGTCGATCACACGCCCGACGGGGTGCGGGAATGGGCGATTGACACCTTCGGCACCGACGACAAAATGATGCTGTATCTGCTGATGGGCGTGGTGGCGCTGATCGTCGCGGCGCTCGTCGGGGTGGTCGAGCGAACCGCGCGGCCGATCGGATCGGTGGTGCTCGGCGTCTTCGGCATCGGGGCGGCGTGGGCTGCGCTCGAACGCCCGGCCGCCAACTGGACCTGGGCGCTGCCGTCGGTCGTGGGGGTGGCGCTGGCAATCGTGTCGCTGCGGTGGTTGATTCGGCGATACGAGGTGTTCGGTGCACCGGCGATGGTGCGGGGTGGTGGTGCGGTGCCCGATCCGGCGAAAGCCACTGCGGCGCAAGAGGACCGGGCTCACGCGCCAGAAATTCCGATCGAGCGTGGAGCAGCCGAGGCGGGCTCGGGTGGCGGTGCGCCCTTCGAGGGAGACGACGCCCGCCTGAGTGCGCGCGGAGCCACCTGGCCACGCGTGGTGAAACCCGATGTGGCGCGGGTCGATCGACGGCAGGTGATGCGGGGGATCGTCGGGGTGGGAGTACTGGCGGTGGCGGCCGGAATCGCCGGGCGCGTACTCGGGGCGAGCGCGCGCAGTGTGGCGGGGGAACGGGCGGCGGTGCGGTTGCCGCCGCCGAATGTGCCTGTGCCCCCGGTGGATCCGTCCGCGGATCTGCGAGTACCGGGACTGGCGTCGTATCTCACCCCCAATTCCGGCTTCTACCGGATCGACACCGCGCTGACCGTTCCGCAGGTCAGCAAGGAGACGTGGTCACTGCGGATCCACGGCATGGTGGACCGCGAAATCCGGCTCGACTACGCCGATCTGGCGCGCCGGCCGTCGGTGGAACGCTTGGTGACGCTGACCTGCGTCTCGAATCCGGTCGGCGGCGATCTGATCGGCAACGCGAGCTGGCTGGGTTATCGGCTCGACGCGTTGATCGCCGAGGCCGGGCCGCATCCGGACGCCGATATGGTGTTGTCGCGCAGTGCCGACGGCTTCACCGCCGGAAGTCCGCTCGCCGCGCTCACCGACGGCCGCGACGCCCTGCTCGCGGTCGGCATGAACGGCGAGCCGTTGCCCGTGGAACACGGATATCCGGCCCGGTTGGTCGTGCCCGGACTCTACGGTTACGTCTCGGCCACCAAGTGGGTCACCGAACTCGAGATCACGAGATTCGATCGTGCCCAGGCCTATTGGACACGGCGCGGCTGGTCCGAACGCGGGCCCATCAAGACCGGCACCCGTATCGACACCCCGCGCGGTGCCGTCCGGGCCGGGAAGGTGACCATCGCCGGTGTGGCCTGGGCGCAACATCGCGGTATCGACGCCGTCGAGGTCCAGATCGACAACGGCCCGTGGCAACCCGCCCGCCTGGCCGCCGAACCGTCCGTCGACACGTGGCGGCAATGGAGTTACGACTGGGACGCCTCCGCGGGAACGCATACGGTCCGCGCCCGCGCCACCGACGGCACCGGAACGGTTCAGACCGCGGAGGTCGCCGACGTCATTCCGGACGGGGCGAGCGGCTACCCCTCGCGGACGATCCGAGTCGGGTAGACGCGCGACCTCCGCCGGCGCGGCCGAGCGGGGGAAATGCGGCCCGGCGCCGATCGGCTACGCGCACCGCGTCGAACACGGCGAGGTCCACGTGGCAGCACTGCCACGCGGACCTCGTATCGCGCTGTCGCGCACCCTGTTCGGCGCGCCGACCGGGCTCAGCCGGGGATGCCTGCCTTCTCCGGCTCGGTACCCGCCTCGGTCTCCTCCTGCTGCTTCTTCGCCGAGTTACCGACGAACAGGGCCGAAGCCACCACACCGATCAGCAGAATCGCGCCGGGCAGGATCATCGCCTGGCCCAGGGCCGTGCTGAATTTGTCGAGGATCTGCCCGGGGATGTGGCCCATCCCGGTGCCGCCACCCTCGCCGAACTGGCCGCTGCCCAGCCCCTGTGCGGACATGCGGGCCGAGATCAGCGCGCTGATCGCGGCGCTACCGAGCACCGAACCGACCTGACGGGTGGTGTTGTAGACACCCGCACCGGCGCCCGCCTGATGAATCGGCAGGTTGCGGGTGGCGGTGGAGGCCAGCGGAGCCCAGATGCAGGAGTTCGACAGACCGGCGACGGCCGCGACCACCAGGAATACCGCGATGGAGCTGTCCGGCTTCATCAGCGCCGCGAAGCCGAAGACGGTCAGGGCGAACACCAGGAATCCGATGGTGGGCAGGATGCGCGGCGGCATCCGGTCGGAGATCTTGCCGATGAACGGCGCGGTCAGGCCGGTGACGATCGCCATCGGCGCGAAGACCAGCGCGGCCCGGGTCGGGGTGTACTCGCGCACCGCCTCCAGGTAGAAGTACGCCGGCACCATCAGCGAGGTGACCGCGGCGCCCATCGCGGCGATCGCGACGCTCGACATCGAGAAGTTGCGGTCGCGGAACAGGCTCAGCGGCACCAGTGGCTCGTCCTTGTTGCGCGCCTGGTTCACCACGAACAGCCCCAGCACCACCAGGCCCGCGATGATCATCGCCCAGATCCAGGCGTCCCAATCCCGGGTATTGCCCTCCTGGATGCCGAAGACCAGCAGGAACATGCCGATACCGCTGAGCACCACGCCCACGAAATCGAACTTGTGCTGGTGGGTTTCCAGATTCGGAACCAGCCACACCGCCAGCGCGAACGCCACCACGCCGATCGGCACGTTGATGTAGAAGATCCAGTTCCAGCCCTGCCAGTCGACCAGCACGCCGCCGAGGATCGGGCCGACCAGTGTCGCGAGGCCGGCGACGCCGCCCCACAGCCCCATCGCCGCACCGCGCTTGTCCGGCGGGAAGGTGCGGGTGATGACGGCCATGGTCTGCGGCGTCATCAACGCCGCGCCCAGGCCCTGCACCGCGCGGGCCGCGATCAGCATCTCCACATTGGCCGAGACCGCGCACCACAGCGAGGCCAGCGTGAAGACCGCCAGGCCGGCCAGGTAGATGTTCTTCGGTCCGAAGCGATCGCCGAGGCGGCCGGTGACCAGCAGCGGCACCGCGTAGGTGAGCAGATAGGCGCTGGTCACCCAGATGACTTTGTTGATGTCGGTATGCAGATCCTGCATGATCGCCGGATTGGCCACCGCGACGATGGTCATATCCAGCAGGATCATGAAGAATCCGACGACCAGCGCGGTCAGCGCCAGCCACGGATTTCTTTGCGATGTCATAGATTTCGTTCCTGTTCCCGGCATCGATCGACGACGACGACCGATGGGTGGTTCGTATGAAGGTCTCGGGGCGCGCCGCGTACCTGCGCCCGATCAGTGCTCGGCAGCGGTCGCACCACCTTTCCGCAGCTCGGCGAGTACGTCGTCGGTCAGGGCCGCACCCCAGTCGTGACCGAGGTCACCGGTTCTGTTGGGGCAACGGGTTCCGCCCTCGTCGAATTCCAGCCACGGCAGCGAGCCGTCACGCAACTCCTCGGTGAGACCGCGCAGCCACGTGACCTCGTGTTGTGCGACACCTCGCAGATAGTCGATCACCATCCAGTACCGGCGGGGTACCTCACGGGAGCGCGCCCATTCGCGAATGGCGTCGAGTTCGGTGATGTCGTTGTCCAGCCAGCCGATCCGCTCGGTGATCAGGGCGATCACCTCCTCGACCGGAAGATTGTGTGCCTCCGCCAAGCCGATGGGAAAGATCGGATACTCACGAGTCGGCTGCCGGACGATATCGGCGATCCGGGTACGCAGCGCCGCGGTACCCGCTTCGGTGATGCAGTAGGTGGTGCGTTCCGGCCGGTTACCCGAACGCTCGGTACCCTCCGCCTGGACCAGTCCTTGTTCGGCCAGCCGGGTCACCGTGTGATAGAGCGAGCCGGGGCGAATCTTGAGCAGATTGTCCTTCCGGCGTTTGAGCAGCAGTTGGTACATCTCGTACGGATGCATGCGGTCTTCTTCCAGCAGCGCCAGTACCGAGATCGCCAACGGCGTCAACGTGGCACCCGGCTGCTTGGACATCGGTCTCGACTCCCTTCGTCGCTGCCGCCGCACACTACGCGGGCGGACCGACATGTTCCGGCTCAAATATTCCACGCCGAATATACGACGCGGAAGTGGGGCCGCACAAGACTGTTTCACTCATTACGACGATCGAGGACTCCCGAATGTGACGCGGCCGGATGTACGGCGCCGCTCGGGCCCCGGATACGACGAACGCCGGGCCGGACCGCTCGGCAGAGCGATCCGACCCGGCGTCCGGGCGATACGACCTAGTCGGTGGGGGCGAACGCCTCGTCGACGATCTCCTGCTGCTCCACCGCGTGCACCTTCGACGAACCCGAGGACGGGGCCGACATGGCGCGGCGAGAGATGCGGCGCAGCTTGTTGAACCGGTCCGGCAGTATCTCCGGCAGGTTCAGCCCGAAGAACGGCCAGGCGCCCTGGTTGGCCGGCTCCTCCTGCACCCACGCCAGATCCGTGGCGTTGGGGTAGGTCGCGAGCTTCTCGTTGAGCCGGTAGGACGGGATCGGATACAGCTGTTCGATGCGCACGATCGCGACGTCGTCACGGTTCTTCTTGGCCTTCTCGGCGACCAGCTCGTAGTAGAGCTTGCCGCTGGTCAGCAGGATCCGCTTGACCTTCGACCGGTCGCCGTCGCCGCTCTCGTAGGTCGGCTCCTCGAGCACCGAGCGGAACTTCGCGTCGGTGAAGTCCTCGACGTTGGAGACCACGGCCTTGTTGCGCAGCATCGACTTCGGGGTGAAGACGATCAGCGGGCGGCGGATGCCGTCGAGCGCGTGCCGGCGCAGCAGGTGGAAGTAGTTCGACGGAGTGGAGGGGACCGCCACCGTCATCGAACCCTCGGCGCACAGCTGCAGGAACCGCTCGATGCGGCCGGAGGTGTGGTCGGGACCCTGACCCTCGTGACCGTGCGGCAGCAGCAGCACGACCTCCGACAGCTGACCCCACTTGGCCTCGCCGGAGGAGATGAACTCGTCGATGATCGACTGCGCGCCGTTGACGAAGTCGCCGAACTGCGCCTCCCACAGGACCAGCGCGTCCGGGTTGCCCAGCGAGTAGCCGTATTCGAAACCGACGGCCGCGAATTCGCTCAGCGCCGAGTCGTGCACCGCGAACCAGCCCGGATTCTCGCTGCCGATGTTGTGCAGCGGGGTGTACTCCGCACCGGACTTGCGGTCGATGATCACCGAATGCCGCTGGGTGAAGGTGCCGCGCCGGGAGTCCTGACCGGTCAAGCGCACCGCGCGGCCCTCGTCGATCAGCGTGCCGAAGGCGAGCAACTCGGCGAAGGCCCAGTCGATCTTGCCCTCGTAGGCCATCTCCCGGCGGCGCTCCAGCACCGGCTTGACGCGCGGATGCACGTTGAAGCCGTCCGGCACGCCGAGGAAGGCGTCGCCGATGCGCTGCAGCACCGACTTGTCCACGGCGGTGACGACGGTGCCCGGAACGGTCTGCTCCTGCTCGACCGATTCACTCGGCTCCGGCGGGTACTTCTCCAGCTCGCGGACCTCGTTGAACACCCGCTCCAGCTGACCCTGGTAGTCCCGCAGGGCGTCCTCGGCCTCTTTCATCGAGATGTCACCGCGGCCGATCAGGGCCTCGGTGTAGGACTTGCGGACGCTGCGCTTGGTGTCGATGACGTCGTACATGTACGGCTGGGTCATCGACGGGTCGTCGCCCTCGTTGTGGCCGCGACGGCGGTAGCAGATGAGGTCGATGACCACGTCCTTGTGGAACTTCTCGCGGAAGTCGGTCGCCAGGCGCGCCACCCAGGTGCAGGCCTCGGGATCGTCGCCGTTGACGTGGAAGATCGGCGCGCCGATCGACTTGGCGATATCGGTCGAGTACTCGGTGGAGCGGCTGTTCTCCGGTGCGGTGGTGAAACCGATCTGGTTGTTCACCACGATGTGCACCGTGCCGCCGACGCGGTAGCCGCGCAGGCCCGACATGTTCAGCGTCTCGGCGACCACACCCTGGCCGGCGAAGGCCGCGTCACCGTGCAGCATCAGCGGCACGACCGAGAAGGTGCGAGCCTCCTCGCCCTTGGTGACCAGGTCTTCCTTGGTGAGCAGATCCTGCTTCGCGCGGACCAGACCCTCCAGCACCGGGTCGACGGCCTCGAGGTGCGACGGGTTGGCCGTCAGCGAGACCTCGATGTCGTTGTCGCCGAACATCTGGATGTAGGTGCCGTGCGCGCCGAGGTGGTACTTCACATCGCCCGAGCCGTGGGTGGCGGCCGGGTTCATGTTGCCCTCGAACTCGGTGAAGATCTGCGAGTACGGCTTGCCGACGATATTGGCCAGTACGTTCAGGCGACCGCGGTGCGGCATGCCGATGACGACCTCGTCGAGCCCGTGCTCGGCGCACTGGTCGATGACGGCGTCCATCATCGGGATGGTCGACTCGGCGCCCTCCAGTGAGAAGCGCTTCTGGCCGACGTACTTGGTCTGCAGGAAGGTCTCGAACGCCTCGGCCGCGTTCAGCCGCGACAGGATGTACTTCTGCTGGGCGACGGTCGGCTTCTCGTGCTTCTGCTCGACCCGCTGCTGAATCCATTGCAGCTGTTCGGTTTCCAGGATGTGGGTGTACTCCACACCGACGTGGCGGCAGTACGCGTCGCGCAGCACCGACAGCACGTCGCGCAGCTTCATCCGCTCCTGGCCGTGGAAGCCCGCGACGTTGAATTCACGGTCGAGGTCCCACAGGGTCAGGCCGTGCTGGGTGACGTCGAGGTCGGGATGACTGCGGAACTTGTCCTTCACCAGCCGCAGCGGATCGGTGTCGGCCATCAGGTGGCCGCGACTGCGATACGCCGCGATCAGCTCCTGGACGCGCACGCTCTTGTCGACACCGCGCTCTTTGATGTCCTTGCGCCAGCGGACCGGCTCGTAGGGCACACCCATGCCGTGGAAGATCTCGTCGAAGAATTCGTCGGAGATCAGCAGGTTGTGGATGGTGCGCAGGAAATCGCCCGACTCCGCGCCCTGGATGATGCGGTGGTCGTAGGTGGAGGTCAGCGTCATCAGCTTGCCGATACCGATCTCGGCGAGCTGCTGGTCGCTCATGCCCTGGAATTCGGCCGGGTACTCCATGGCGCCCGCACCGATGATCGCGCCCTGACCGGGCATCAGCCGCGGCACCGAGTGGTTGGTGCCGATGGTGCCCGGGTTGGTCAGCGAGATGGTGACGCCGGTGAAGTCCTCGGTGGTGAGCTTGCCGTCGCGCGCCCGGCGCACGATGTCCTCGTAGGCGCTGTGGAACTGCGCGAACGACATCGTCTCGGTGTTCTTGATCGCCGCGACGACGAGAGTGCGGCTGCCGTCCTTGCCCGGCAGGTCGATCGCCAGGCCGAGGTTGGTGTGCGCGGGGGTGACCGCGTTCGGCTTACCGTCGACCTCGGCGAAGTGGCGGTTCATGTTCGGGAACGCCTTGACCGCCTGGACGATCGCGTAGCCGAGCAGGTGGGTGAACGAGATCTTGCCGCCGCGGGTGCGGGCGAGGTGGTTGTTGATGACCAGCCGGTTGTCGATCATCAGCTTCGCCGGGATGGCGCGCACGCTGGTCGCGGTCGGGATGGTCAGCGACGACGACATGTTCTTGACGATCGCCGCGGCCGGTCCGCGCAGCACCTTCGACTCGTCGGCGGCCGGTTCGGCCGGGGAGGTCTTGGTGGGAGCGGCGTTGGAGGTCGGCGCCGGGGTGGTGCTGGCCTGTGGCTTGCTGCCGCGGGCCTGCGGCGGCGCGGCGGCGGCCGAGACGGCGGCGGTGGCCTTGGGCGCGGCCGGAGCGGAGGCCGCCGGGGCGGCGGGCGCCGGGGCGGCGGGCGCCGGCGGCGGCGCGGGCGCCGGGGTGGGGGCGGTCTTCGGCGCGGCGTTGTTGACGTTCGCGGGGGCCGGAGCCGGAGTGGCCGGCGCGCTGGGGGCGGCGGTCGGCGCGGAGGCGGCGGGAGTGCTGTTGGCTATCTCACCCGGCGATTCCGGTGTGTAGTCGGCGAGAAACTCGTGCCAGCTCTCATCGACCGACGACGGATCTTGCTTGTACTTCTGGTACATCTCGTCGACGAGCCACTGGTTCTGTCCGAACTGGGATGTTGAGCTGCTCACAGCAGGTGTTCGCCTCATTTCGTTCTTCGCGCTGCGACGTTTGTGACGTGCCCGGCACGGGTCGATCGGCACGATGTGCGCCGATGCGCCCTTTCTGAGGATAGGCCCAGCCGTGACAGCGTGCCCCAGCGCGGCCATGCGTAGGCGCACCGCCGCGCCACTGTCCGGTTAACCACCCCCGGACAGACCCAGCCTCATAGGTGACGACTCGTCCCCGGTCGAGAATATTCCTTCGTCGGAATCGGCTGCCTCCCAGAGTCGGTTATAGATTCCGCGCTCCGCCAGTAACTGCTCGTGCGCGCCGAATTCCACGATCCGGCCGTGCGCGACAACCGCGATCCGATCGGCGCGCGCGGCGGTCGCCAAGCGGTGCGCCACGATCACCGTGGTGCGCCCGCGAGCCAGCGATCTGCTCGCTACCAGCACCTTTTCCTCATTGGCCGGATCCAGCACCGCGGTGGCCTCGTCGAGCAGCAGCAGATCCGGGTCGACCAGCTCCGCGCGGGCCAGCGCGATCAGCTGGCGTTGCCCCGCCGACAGTCCGCGTCCGCCCTCGCCGATCGGCTGGGCCATACCGCGCGGCAGCGTCTCGATCATCTCGAGTGCGCCGACCGCCGCGGCGGCCCGGGCGATGTCGGCCGATGTGGCACAAGGTTTCCCGAATGCAATGTTGCTAGCGACGTCGCCGGTGAACAAGTGAGCTTCCTGAGGGACCACGCCGAGCCGGGCGCGGAACCGGTCGAGCCGGTAGTCACGGATATCGATCTCGTCGACGCGAATGGATCCGGAGCGTGCGCCGGCCCCGTCTCCGCCGGAATGCGAACGGGGAAGGTCGTAGAGGCGCGCCAGCAGTTTGACCACCGTCGATTTGCCGGCCCCGGTCTCTCCGACCAGCGCGAGGGTCGAGCCGGCCGGGATGTGCAGCGAAATATCTTCCAGCGCAGGCGTTCTGGCGTCGGGGTAGCGGAAGGTCACGCGGTCGAAGCGCACGTCGCCGCGCAGTCCGTCCTCGATGTCGACCGCATCGGCCGGATCGGGAGCGATCGAGGACGGCGTGTGCAGCAGCGTTTCGATGCGGCGCAACCCCACCCGGGCCTGCTGGTAGCCGTCGAAGACCTGGGAGAGCTGGGTGATCGGCCCGAACAACAGGCTCAGGTAGAGCACGAAGGCCACCAGCGTGCCGGCCGTCGTGGTGCCGTGCGCGACCTCGCGAGCGCCCAGATACACCACCGCCGCCTGCGCCAGATCCGCCCACGCCAGCACGAACGCGAAATACAGCGCGATGGCGCGCTGGGCCCGCAACCGGGCTCGGCGGTATCGATCGGAGTAGTCGGTGAACCGGCGGGCGGCCTCGGCCTCGTGGCGGTAGGCCTGGGTCGCGCGCAGACCCGCGACGTTCTCCTGGAAGTCGGCGTTGACCGTGGCCACCCGTTCCCGCGAGGCCGAATAGGCCGAGGCCGAGACGCGGCGGAAGAACACTGTCGCCACTATCAACGGCGGCAGCGCCACGAACACCACGACGGCCAGCGCGGCGTCGATCACCAGCAGTGCGATCACGATGCCCACGACCGTGACGAGGCTGATCAGGGCGGTGCCCAGCCCGGTTTGCAGGAAGGTCGACAGCGCGTCGATATCGGTCGTCATCCGCGTCATGATCCGGCCGGACAGCTCGCGCTCGTAGTAGTCCAGGCCGAGTCGCTGCAGGTGGGCGTAGCTGCGCACCCGCAGCCCGTACAGCACCCGCTCGCCGCCGCGCGCCGAGAGCCGGGTGTTGAGGGCCTCGGCCACCCAGCTCAGGAACACCAGCACCACCCCGGCGACGGCCGCGACCGCCAGTACGGCGCTGCGATGCTGTCCGACGCCGTCGTCGAGTGCGAATCGGGTGAGCGCCGGGAACGCCACCGAGATGGCCGCGTCCACGGCCAGCAGCGCGACCACGGCCGCCAGCAGCCGGCGCACCGGCCGCAGCAACCGCACCAGCCGGAATCTCGGATCCGGCTGTTCCAGCTCGCGATCGTCGAGCTCCGGTTGTTCGGTCGCCGGAGCCAGGCTCGTCAGCGCGGCCCGCATCTCGGGCGGCGCATCCGGTTCCGAACTCGAATCCTCGGCAGCCGCAACGAGTTCGGCATCCGGGAATCCATCCGGGCCCGGCTCCACGATACGGCCGCCCGGTCCAGGGAGACGGATCACCCGATCCGCGTGTGCCAGGGTCGATTCGCGGTGCGCGAGGATCAGCGTGGTGCGGCCGTGGGCGGGCAGGGCGTCGAAGATCGCGGCCTCGGTGACGGCGTCCACCGCGGAGGTGGCGTCGTCGAGGACGAGGACGCGCGGGTCGGCGAGCAGGGCGCGCGCCAGGGCTAGGCGTTGCCGCTGCCCTCCGGAGAGCGTGAGGCCGCGCTCGCCGACGACGGTGTCGTAACCGTCCGGCAGGGCGCGGATGAATTCGTCGGCCGCAGCCATCCGGGCGGCCGCGCGGATCTCCTCGGGACCGGCATCCGGTGCCCCGAGCGCGATATTGGCGGAGATGGTGTCGGAGAACAGGAACGGCTCGTCGAAGACGACGCCGATCGCCTCGCGCAGATCGGCGGCCCGCACCCGCCCGATATCGATCCCGGCGGTCTCCGGATCCTGGTCCGCCCCGAAGAGGCTGATCCGTCCCGACTCGGGCGCGTGGAATCGCGGCAGCAGCAGTGTCAGCGTCGATTTTCCGGAGCCGGCCGGTCCGATCACCGCCACCGTCTCGCCGGGGCGCACGGTGAGATCGAAATCGTGCAGCACCGGGCGTCCCGGGTCGAATCCGAAGGTGAGGCCTCGGATGTGCAGCCCGAGCGGCCCCTCCGGCAGCGGTTGCGGATCGGGCGGGTCGATGGTCTCCGGAGCCTCGTCGATGACCTGATAGACGCGTTCGGCCGCCGCCCGGGTCAGCTGCGCCATGACCAGGACGTTGGACAGGATCCGGGTGCTCGACGCCATCATGGTCACGTAGGTCGCGAAGGCCAGGAAGGTGCCGACGCCGATCACCGAACGCAGCGCCAGCGTGCCGCCGAGGACGATCACGATCACCAGCCCGGCCTGTGGAATCGCCGACACCGTCGGCGCGAACCGGGAATCGATGCGCGCCGCGCGCATCCGGTGGGCGTAGAGCCGCCGCCCGTGCTCCTCCAGAATCCGCACCATCCGCGATTCCTGGCCGAAACCCTTCACCACTCGCACGCCGGTGACGGTTTCCTCGACGTGCTGGGCCAGATCGGCCGCCCGCTGCTGCGCCGACCAGGTGGCCGCGTGCAGCCGCGGCCGCACCCGGTACACCACCAGCGCCAGCACCGGCACGGTCAGCAGCGACACCAGGGCCAGCGGCGGCGAGAGCACCAGCATGGCCACCGCGGCGAAGACGAAGATCAGCAGCGAGGCGGCCGAGAGCGGCGCCATCGCGAGCAGCCCCTGCACCAACTGCAGATCGCTGATCGAGCGCGACACCACCTGGCCGGTGCGCAACCGGTCCTGTCGCGGTCCGTCGTAGCGGTGCAGCGCGGTGAGCAGGTCCACCCGCACCTCGTGCTGGACGTCGAGCGCCAGCCGTCCCGCGAGCCAGCGCCGCCCGTAGGTCGCCGCGAAGCGGGCTATGGCCAGGGCGACCAATATCGCGGCGATCGGAGCGAGTGCCCCGACCTCGCCGGCCCGGGCCCGGTCCAACGCGGCCTTCGCGGCCAGGGGTGCCGCGGCCTCCGCGCCGGCTCCCGCCACCACGGCCAGAACGACGCCGGACAGCACCCGCGGATGACCGGCGCAGGCAGTCCAGAGCCGTCGCAACCAGCCGCCGCGGCCCGCATCGGGCGCGCGGCGGGACGGTGCCGCCGCGGCCGAGCCGGCGTCGCGGCGGGATCCGGGGTCGAGGGTTTCGGTGTCGTTCATGTCGATTCGACGGTACCGACGCGCCCCGACACCCGGCGTCTCCCGCACCCCGTGCGGGAAATTCCACCCGGATCGGCTGTCGAATCAGATGTCGCGCGTGCGCAGATACCACCAACCGGCCGCCCCGGCGGCGATCGCCCAGACCACCAGCACCACGGCCGAGGCCGCATTCGGCGGCAGGAACGGACTCTCGGGGAACGAACCGACCGCGACCGAGCCGATGGTGGCCGAACCCGGCAGCAGCACCACCACGCCCGCGATGCCCGCGCCCTTGGCGACCAGCCAGATCAGCGGTTCCAGGATGAACAGCCATCCCGCCATCGCGATCACGGCCAGATTGGGTGAACGCACCAGCAATCCCAGGCCCACGCCGATCACGCCCCAGCACACCGCCGCGAGCAGGCCGCCGCCGAACACCCCCACCAGTCGCCAGCCGAATTCGACGGTGTGCCGCCCGAAGGCCAGCAGGCCCAGCGCCGCGCCCATCTCCGCGCACGCCGCGAGAACCAGCGAATAGGCCGCGGCCACACCGGCTTTCGCGCCGAAGAGCACGTTGCGGTCGGGCGTGAACAGCGCGGTGAGTTCCATGCCGCGGTAGCGGTATTCGTCGCCGGCCGCGACCGCGCCGCCGATCGCCGCCGCACCCACCGCCACCGCGATCGCCAGATACAACCCGACTGTCGCGGTCCCGGTGACCAGCGCCTCGCGCGGTTGTGGACCCGACCCGCGCAACGCGGAGGCCGAGGCGACGACGAAGCCCACGGCCGCGAGCACCGGGGGCAGCATCCAGCCGGAGCGCACCGCGGTGATCTTGCGCAGTTCGGCGGTCGCCGCCCGGTTCACCTCGGCGGGAACGGTGGGCAGGGTCGGCAGCATCATCGCGTTCCGTACATGGTCGCAGGGGCGGGGGCGGGATAGGCCGGCGGCGCGGACGATTTGGTGAGGATGGCCAGCACCCGATCCGGGTGGACGGGTTCGGCCACCACCTCGCCGAGATGGACCCGGGCCAGCGCCGCGGCGGCCTCGATCTCGGCGCGAGAAGCCTCGGCGACGGCAAGTCGGCCGTCACTGCGCATCACCGCGTCGGTGAAGCCCTGCGCGGCCAGCGTGGTGGCCAGCGCGATCGGGCTCGACGCCGCGACCACCAGCCGATCCGGATGGTTGCGCCGCAGCCGCCGCGGACTGCCCTGATAGGCCACCGAACCGGCCGAGAGCACGATCACCTGATCGCAGACCGGCACGGCCGCGGCCAGGCTCTGCGAGGTGAACAGGGTGGTGCCACCGCGCCGGGCATGAGCCCGTAGATAGTCGAAAAGCCATGCCCGCTCGGGCGATTCGAGACCTTCGAACGGGTCGTCGAGCACCAGCAGGCGCGGCTGTGCGAGCAGTGCCTGCGCCACCGCGAGCCGCGTGCGCAGGCCGTCGGGAACATCCCGCACCCGCGTGGCGGCGGCCTCGTCGAGGCGCAGCATCGCGAGCAGGGCGTCGACCCGCTCGTCGTCGACACCCGCGGCGGCCGCGTACACCCGCAACTGGGCGCGCACGGTCCGGGCCGGGTGCAGTCCGCGCGGCTGCAGCACCGCGCCGATCCCGCCGCCGTCGAAGGTCTCGGCGACGCCGGAATCGGCTCGCAGCAGTCCGAGCAGAATGTGGATCAGCGTGGATTTTCCGGATCCGGGCGGGCCGACGAGGGCCGCGGTGGTGCCGGCCGGAACCGAGAACCCGACATCGCGTAAGGCGACCACACCCTCGAACTGCTTGTGCAGTCCGCTGACCGAGACGGCGAGCGAGCGGGCCGCGCTCATCGCTGCTCGGCCGTCGAACCAGAGGCGGTGCCGTCCGGATTACCCAGTGCCGGAAGCGGATCGGCGTCGATCACGGTACCGCGTGCGGTGCGGCCGGACCACCGCATCGGTGCGGGGCCGAATGCCTTGTGCGCGTTGCCGATCACATTCTTTCCCAGGGCGCGGTTGCCGAATCCGCCGACGGCCGCGCCGATTCCGGCCGGCAGGATCTTGCCGAACATGAGCATGCTGCGCTTGGTGACGAACTGGACGACGAATCGCTTCATCAGCGATTCGTTCATGCCCTTGATGCCCGGGATCCGCTCCGCCAGCAGCGTGCCCCAGTTCTTGGCCGAATGGCCCACGCTCTGCTGCACGATCTCCATACCGCTCTCGCCGAGCACCACCGCCAGCACCAGCGCACGCCGGCGTTCCTTGTCCTCGGGGGCGACGCCGTGGACGGCGGCGACGGCCAGGGTGAAGACGGCCGAGGCCTCGAGGAAGAAGGTGGTTTCCGCGCTCATCGCCGCGAGCGAGGTCAGGGTGCCCACCCCGGGCACGGCGGCCGTGGCGCCGACCGCGGTGCCGCTGCCGGTCACGGTCGTGAGATAGATCTTCTCCAGCCGATCGAGGATCTGAGCCGGACTCTCGTCCGGATGTGCCCGGCGGAACCGGTCGACGTACTTCGCGACCGCGGGAGCCTGCACTTGTGCCCCGTTGTCCAGCAGTGACCGCACGGCCTTTTCCACGCCGCTGTCGAACATCGGTAACGCACCCCTCTCGTCCGGTCGGCACAAACTCTAGTGGTGCCGATCCGACGGCCGCGGACGAAGTCGGCGACGGTGGCCGATACGGCCGTCGTCCGTGCAACGAACCGCGCCCGGGTCCGGTTCCACCGCGGCTCCGCGCCGCCTACCGTGGAGAGGGTGAGTGGTGTCTCCGCGGGAGCGCGCCGGTTGCCCGCCCCGTCGTTGCGGCCCTATCTCGGCCGCTACGACGGCTATCTGCTGCGCGGATTCGATCCGGGCGTGCACGTCGGCATGCCGAGTACCTCGATCACGGTGATCCTCACCATCGACGAACCGATCGACGTGCCGGTGTCCTCCCATCCCGACCAGGCCGGAGGCCGCTGGGACGCGCTGGCCGGCGGGTTGACGCTGCGGCCGACACTGATCGCGCACAACGGCTACCAGCACGGAATCCAGCTGGCGGTGACACCGCTGGGCGCGCGGGCGCTGTTCGGCATACCCGCCGGTGAGCTGGGGGAGTGGATCGTCGATCTATCGGATCTGCTGGGGCCCGAGGCCGAGCGGGTGCGGGAGCGGATCGCCGCGACCTCCGACTGGCGGGCGCGGTTCGCCGTGCTGGACGAGGTCTTCTGTGCGCGGGTCGCCGCGATCGATGCGCGCCGGCTCGAGATGGACGCCAATCTCCGCCGGGCCTGGCGGCTGCTGACCGATCCCGCCGGCGCACCCGCGGTCGATCGGGTGGCGCACGAGATCGGCTGGAGCAGAAGGCATCTGGCCGCGCGATTCGCCGGTGAGTTCGGCATCACGCCGAAGGAGGCCGCGCGGCTGACCCGCTTCGAGGTCTCGCATCGCATGGTGCGCCGCCCCGAGGTGAGCATCGCCGAGGTGGCCGCCGCGACCGGCTATTACGACCAGGCCCATATGGCCCGCGAGTGGCGCGAACTGGCCGGTTGCCCGCCGTCGGCGTGGCGTGCGCGCGAGGTGTTCCCATTCGTCCAAGACGACGGGGGCGCGGGCGAGAAAGGCTGGGTGCATGACCGAAACAACCGATACCGCAACGACCCGTACCGCGACGACGACCGCCCCGCTGTGGCCGACGTTCATCTACCGTGACGCCCCGGCGGCGATCGACTTCCTGCAGCGTGCCTTCGGCTTCGTAGAAGTCGCCCGCTACGGCACCGCCGACGTGGTCCAGCACGCCGAACTCGGCTGGCCCGGCGGCGGCGGGATCATGCTGGGTTCGCAGCGCGACGATTCCGCGCTCTGCGAGCAGCCGCCGGGGACCGGCTCGGTGTACATCGTCGTCGACGACCCGGACGGACTCTACGAACGCGCCCGCGCCGCCGGTGCGACCATCGTGCGCGGTCTCCGCGACGAGGACTACGGCTCGCGCGGATTCACCTGCCGCGATCCCGAAGGCGTGTTCTGGAGCTTCGGCACCTACGCGGGAACCTCCGCCTGACGAAACGACGCACGAGCGGATCCGGTGCGGAGGCGGGACAGCCTCCGCCCGGTGACGCTCAGACCCAGTCGGCGGCCGGAACCCGCTCCGCCGGCAGGGGCAGCGGAGGCGGGGTTCCGTCCCCGAAGGGCTTGCCGCCCAGTGCTTCTCGGCCGTGTGGTGTCAGCCAGCCCGACAGTTCCGGCCCCTTCGGCACGATCCCGGTCGGATTGATATCGCTGTGCACGATGTAGTAGTGCCGCTTGATCTGCGTGAAATCGATGGTGTCGCCGAAGCCCGGGGTCTGGAACAGGTCGCGCGCGTAGGCCCACAGCACGGGCTGTTCGGTGAGCTTGTTCCGATTGCATTTGAAATGGCCGTGATACACCGGGTCGAACCGCACCAGCGTGGTGAACAGCCGCACATCGGCCTCGGTGATGGTGTCGCCGACCAGGTAACGCTGTTCGCTCAACCGTTCCGACAACCAGTCCAGCGCGGTGAACAGCCGATCGTAGGCGGCGTCGTAGGCATCCTGGCTGCCGGCGAAGCCGCAGCGGTAGACACCGTTGTTGACCTCGGTGTAGACGCGCCGGTTCACCTGATCGATCTCGGCGCGCAGCGGTTCGGGATACAGCTGCGGCGCGCCCGGCCGGTGGAACTGCGTCCACTCGGTGGAGAAGTCGAGCGTGATCTGCGGGTAGTCGTTGGTGACCACCTGTCCGGTCGGCACGTCCACCACCGCCGGGACCGTGATGCCGCGCGGATACTCCGGGTCGCGCGCGAGGTAGGCGTCGCGCAGGAAGTGGATGCCCAGCACCGGGTCCACCTCGTCCGGATCGAGGTCGAAGGTCCAGCTGCGTTTGTCGTGGGTCGGCCCGCACAACCCCAGCGAGATCACCTGCTCCAGGCCGAGCAGCCGCCGCACGATCAGCGTGCGGTTGGCCCACGGGCAGGCCCGCGCCGCGATCAGCCGATAACGCTGCGGTTCGACGGGATAGCCGTCGCGGCCGTCGGCGGTGATCCGGGTCGTGATGTAGTTCGTATCGCGTTTGAATTCGCCGGGCTCGACATAGGTCGCGGTGTTCGAACCGGCGTGCTCGATCGGCGAGGTATCCACCGGACCAGTCTGGCAGACCGGCGGCCGGGGTACCGGTTACGACTGGTTCTGGATAGATTCGGCCGATGAGCGATTCGAAACCCACCCGGTTGGAGCGGACCGAGACCGAGGCCGGCGCCCAGCTCGCGATCATCACCATCGACCATCCGCCGTTGAACCTGTTCGATTCGGCGCTGCTGGGATCGCTCGCCGCCGATCTCGCCGAGTTGACCGCGAATCCGCCGCGAGCGCTGCTGATCCGCGCCGAGGGCAAGGTCGTCTCCGGTGGGGTCGACGTCCACGAATTCGACGGGCTGAGCGTGGATCAGGGCGCCGAACTGTGGCAGCGCCTGTTCCAGGGCATCATCCACCCGGTCGAGGCCCTGCCGTGCCCGGTCGTCTTCGCCGCCCACGGCCTCACCCTGACCGCTGCCTTCGAGATCTCGCTGGCCTGCGACATCCTGCTGGCCTCGCCGAAGGCCAAGTTCGGGCTGGTGGAGACGGTCGTGGGCCTGACGCCGTCGATGGGCGGCCCGCAGCGGCTGGCCGAGCGCGCCGGTTCCGGCCGGGCGCGGGAGCTGGTCATGACCGGCGACCTGTACGACGCGGCCACCCTCGCCGACTGGGGTGTGGTCAACGCGGTGCACGAGGATGTCGACACCGCGGCCCGGGCGCTGGCCGCCCGCCTCGCCGACGGCCCGACCCGCGCGCACGCGGCCACCAAGCAGATCATCGCGGCATGGCGTTCCGGCGGCGTCGAACATGCCGATTCGGTGACGCCCAAGGTCTCCGGTGAACTGTTCGAAACCGAGGATTTGCGGGGTGCGGTGCGCAGCTTCCTGGAGGTGGGCCCGGGGAAGGCGAGCTACACAGGGCGGTGATCGCCCGGACATCTTTGTCGCCTAACGCTCCGCGATTGTGATCTGCGTCATATAGTCACAGATGCCTGTTGATCGAGGCATCCGGAGGGACTTGATGACGCAGCTTCTGATCGAATATCCGCAGACGCGAAATCCGTGGTGCGGCAACCCTCTTGCTCGCGGTGCCGACGGCGTGCTGCGGTACGGAAATCTCAATCCGGCCCTCACCGAACTGCTCGATGTGCAGGTACACGCGTTTTCGGCTCGGGAGGCGGTTGTTGAAATCGGCGGTCCGCGGCTGACCTACCGGCAGCTGTGGCATGCCGCCTCCCGGATCGCCGGCGGACTGCAGGAACACGGAATCGGTTACGGCGACCGGGTTGCCGTGCGGATGCCGGTGGGCGCGCGCTGGGTCCAGGCCTTCCTCGGCGCCCTGTTGTCCGGTGCGGTGCCGGTGCTGGTGCACGACGGGCTGCCCGATGCCGTGGCCGCCCAGGTGATCGCGGACAGCTGCGCGGATTTCGTCCTCGACGGCGGCGGCGCGGACGCCGGGTACGCCGACTTCCCCGACGGCGCGGCCTTCATCGACGACGGTGCCTCGCTGAGCGAGCTCGCCCTGCTGTGCTACACCAGCGGCGCTGCGAGCCAGGGCCTTTCGGAGGCGCCGGGCGGTCCGCGCGGCGTCGAGTTGACCAACGAGAATCTGCTGTCGGCGGTGCGCTCGGTGGTGGGCGCCTTCGACTTGCCGACCGAAGGATTGCGCAATCTGGTCCTGATGCCGCTGGCGCACGCGAGCGGCTGTGTCGATCAACTGCTGCCGACCTTCGCCGTGGGCGGCACGGTCGTCCTCGCCCCGGATCCGGCGATGATCGCCGAGACGATCGTCGCCGAACGTATCGATATGGTGGCCGCGACGCCCCGCATCTTCGCGGGCCTGCTCCCGGAACTGGCCGGATTGCGGGCGGAGGGCGTGCGCCAGGTGTGCAGTGCGGGACATCGTGCCGAACTGGCCGCGACCGACGCCGGCACCGCCGAAATCGTCGCCGAGGCGCTGCGCGAGGTGTTTCCGCTGGCCCGGCAGTGGTCGGTATGGGGTGCGACCGAAACCAGCGGCATCGGATTGGCCCTGATGGACAGCGGCGTGACGCCGGGCAGCGACGTTCTCGGATTCCCGTTCGGCGGTACCGAATTGGCGCTGTGGGGGCCGCGGGCCGGGGTGGGCAGCGGCGAATTGCTCTGTCGCGGGCCGAATATCACCCCGCGCTACTGGAACGACCCGCAGACCACGCAATCGCGGTTCACGGGCAGTTGGTTCCACACCGGAAATCAGGTCAGCATCGACACCGACGGCCTGGTCCACCGCACCGGATAGCCGGTGCCGGCCGACAGGACCGGATCACTCCAGCATGCGGGTGTGCAGGGCGGCCCGCAGTTGCGGTGTGATGCCGATGGCCTCGAGATAGCCGTCGAGGGTGCCGTAGTGGCGGTGCATGGCCTCGGTGCCGGCGGCGAGGTATTCGATGCTCACGCCCAGCAGGGCGGGCGGCAGCGACTCGCCGGAATTGCGCGCCACGTCGGCGGCCAGCGATTCGACGGCCTCGTTGCTGAGCAGATAGTCGGCCAGGACGTCGTCCTCGGTGACGCCGACGGCCCGCAGCAGGGTGGCGACCGCCCAGCCGGTGCGGTCCTTACCGGCCGCGCAGTGCACCAGCACCGCGCCGTCGCCGCGGGCCAGCGACCGGGCCATGGCGGTGATCGCGATGCCCGCCTCCGGCATCGAGGGGAATTCCGCGTAGACCTCGAGCAGGTCGAGGTGGCGGCCGGTCGTCGGGGCGTCGTCGCGCGCGGCGGCCTCGTGCGGCGGCAGCGCCGTCGCCTCCGGAGCCTCGTGCGGGGCCCGGGCGGCGCCGACCCCGGAGTGGAACGGTGTCACCTCCAGCCGCACGCCGTCGGGAAGGACGTCGACGCCCATCCGGTCGGCCTCGCCGGGCCCGCGCAGATCGTGCACGGTGGCGACGCCGAGCCGGCGCAGGATGTCGTGCCCGCGTTCGTCCAGCCGGCACAGCTGAGCCGACCGGAGCAGAACTCCGCTGCGAATCTTGGTCCCGCTCGCCGTGCGCAGGCCGCCGACGTCGCGGTAGTTGAAGGTGCCGGGAATGTGGAGATGATCGGGGCGCACCGTTGTCACGACTCCAGGTTATCGGCGGGTTCGATACGGTGGGCGGCGATCGCTCAGCTGTGTGCTCGCCCACATCGATATAACGATTCCCGGCCCGAGGCCGTAGAGTTCTGAGCGTTTGCGCCTGCGCGGCAGCCGCCCTGACCGTGGCGGATCCACCGCCGAACCCCACCGCGGGATGTGTCGGGGTGGTAACAAAACAATCTTTCAGTACGGAATGACCCATCGAACCTGGTCACGATCCCCGAAAACCCTCTAACATTGACGGATGTTGAACGGGCCGCCCGGGGTAGACCTCGGAAGAGATCACCGCGGATCTGATGCCCGTTGAGCGAGCCGCGCAGGCGAGGTGCGCGAGTTCTTTCGCCGAGGGAGTCGTCGTTGAGCGCTAGTGGAGAGATGATTCGGGTCCGGCCGCGGCCGATCGTGCAGGAGGCCATCGACGCCGCGTCGGCCGCCTGCGACTGCACGGGCACGCGCGCGTTGCGGGTGGTTCTGCATGCCGGCGTGAGTGCGATGTGGTCGGCCATCCGGGCCACCCCGCAACGGCAGGTGCACACGCTGGACCTCACGATCAGTTCCTTACGCCGCCGCTGGGAGGGCGAGGCCGACTGTCCCGGTCTCTCGGCGACGGAGTGGCTGCGTGACCTGGACGCCGAGGTCGGTGCGGCGCTGTACGCGTGTGCCGAGCGTTCCGATACCCAGTGGATCGAGCCGGTGGCGGCGATATCGGCGTATGTGCTGGCCGTGATCCAGGGCGCCGTGCTGCGCTGGCTCGCCGACGGTGACGACGAGACCACACTCGTGGTGCTGGACGATCTGGTCGCCACGCTGATCACCAAGGCGGTCGATCGGTAACGACGCGCCGGGTTCTCCTGGACGTTTGACCAGTTTCGTGATTGGCTGATGTGGTGACAGACGCGTCGCCCATCGCCGACCTGCACGCCGCCACCGCGGACCTCGATCCGCCCCTGGCCGCGCTGGACCTGAGCGCGCTGCGCGCCAACGCCGCAGACCTGGTGCGCCGGGCCCGCGGCGTGCCGATCCGGGTGGCCAGCAAATCGGTGCGCTGCCGCGCGGTCCTCGAGGAAGTGCTCGGATCGCAGCTCACCGGCCACGGCGGATTCGCCGGCATCATGTCCTATTCGTTGCGTGAGGCACTGTGGCTGGCCGGACACGGGGCACGCGACATTCTGCTCGGCTATCCGAGCGTCGATCGCGCCGCGCTGGCCGAATTGGCCGCCGACGCCACCCTGCTCGACTCGATCACGCTGATGGTCGACGACGTCGCCCAGCTGGATCTGATCCGCGCCGCGGTCGGTGGCGCCGGAATCAGCCCGCGGGTGTGCCTGGACGTCGACGCCTCGTTGCGGATCGGCCCGCTGCACCTGGGAGTGCGCCGATCGCCGATCCGGACTCCGGAGCAGGCCGAGCGGCTGGCCCGGGTCGCTCGCGAGCGCGGCTTCCGGGTGGCGGGTGTGATGACCTACGAGGCCCAGATCGCCGGCCTGCCCGACACCAATCCCGCGGTGCGACTGGTCAAACGGCTCTCCGCGGCCGAAATCGGCACTCGCCGTACGCATGTGCTCGACGCCGTGCGTTCGGTGGCCGGTGAGCTCGAGATCGTCAACAGCGGCGGCAGCGGGTCCATCGAGGTGAGTGTGGCGGCACCCGAGGTCACCGAGGTGACGGCCGGATCCGGTCTCTATGTGCCTACGCTGTTCGACGGATATCGCGCGTTCACGCCTCGTCCCGCGCTGTATTTCGCGCTGCCGGTGCTGCGCCGCCCGGCCGCCGAGATCGCCACCGTCTTCGCCGGCGGCTATATCGCCTCCGGTCCGGCCGGTGCCTCACGAGTGCCGAAGCCGGTGTGGCCCAAGGGGTTACGGTTGATCGGCACCGAGGGTGCGGGCGAGGTGCAGACGCCGTTCACGGGCGCAGCGGACCTGGCCGTCGGGGATCGAGTGTGGATGCGCCACGCCAAGGCCGGTGAGCTCTGTGAACGCTTCGACGCCATCCACATCGTAGATGCCGACGACCGGCGCACCACGGTGCCGACGTATCGGGGCGAGGGCCGCAACTTCGGCTAGCCGCGCCCGGTCAGTTCGAGGTAGGCGGCCAGATCGGGCAGCTGTTCGGGGGTTTCGGGCAGATAGTCGGTGAGCAGCGGCGACGCCACGACGATCGCCGACCACATCGCCCGGGAGACAGCGGTGGTCAGCCAATGCCGCGAGAGCAGATCGTCCATTCCGTGCGGTGCGTCGGCGGGGGCCGAGGTTGTCATCGAGATCAGCACGACCGCCGCCTCCCGGCCGCGGAAGCGATCGGCGGTGCCGACCACCACGTCCTCGATCCGGGCCCGCGACAACAGCATTCGAATGCGTGCCACCTGCGCGTGATAGGGCGTGACCACCAGAATGTCGTGCGGATGCAGCCGCCGCGTGAGTACGCCCTGGCGCCAGGTGCGGCCCAGCAGGGACCGGACCTGACGGACGATCTCGCGGGCCTCCTCCGCGGATTCGGTGCTGTTGCCGTGATGTTCGACCGGCACCGCGCGCACACCCGGCGCGACGCCCTCGAGTTCGCGGGCGAGGGTGACCGTCTCGTTGGAGCGCAGCCGGCGGCCGTAGCGCAGCGACGACACCGGCCCGCACACCTGGGGATGCATCCGCCAGGTGCGCTCCAGGAAATAGCCGAAAGCCGTGGGCACCGTGGGGTTGTCGCCGACGATGCGACCCAGGGCCGATTCGTGGACGCGCTCGGGATGCAGGCCGGTACCCGGCAGCGGAGCGGGATCGCCGATCAGCAGCAGATTGCGCGCCGACGCGCCGACCGCGATCGCCTGCGCCAGCGGGAAATACCCGGCGTCGGCGATCACCAGGAGGTCCAGACTCTGCGGCGCCACCTGGTCAGGATCGGTGAAATCGCCGGTCAGTCCGCCGATCACACAACCGTTCACCGCGTTGTCGAGGAAGCGCGGATAGCGGTCGCCGGCGATTCCCAGCCATTCCGGAGCCACGGTGTGCACATCCGATTTGGCGACCAGTTCGGGCAGTACGCCCACGCGGACCACGGCGTCGAGCAGCACCTCGGCGGCCGAATGTGTTTGCGCCACCACCCCGACGCGCCACTTGTAGCGGGTCACCAGCCGCTCGATCACCCGCGCCGCGGTGTCGAGTTTGCCGGTGCCCGAGGGCCCCTGCACCGCGAGATACGAGTGGTCGAGATCCAGCACCGCCGCGGTGATCGCGGCCGCGTAGTCGCCGAAGACCTGCGGCAGCGCGGTCGCGCCGTGCAGCCGGGGCCGCCGCCGGCACAGCAGATCGAAGGCCGCCGTCAGCGGGACGTCCGGCAGGCTGACCAGCAGATCGTGCGCCACGGCGTTCAGCGCCTGTTCCAGATTGTCGTCGCGGCCCGGCGGATCGGGCACGATGGCGACCGGCAGTTCGTCGTAGGGTGCGCATCCCGGCGGTAGCAGCTCCTCCACCCGCACCACATCGTCGAAGTTGTCGTCGAGGGCGAAGCCGAGGACCGTCGCCGCCGCGGTGGCGCGCCGGCCGGGGGTGGCCGGCAGGTCGGGGACGGGCGAATCGTAGAGCGTGCGTACCGCGGTGCCCGGAGGCGGCGGACGTCCGGTGCCGAGCCTGCCGGTCAGCTTCAGGTAGCGCCGCATCGGCCGGTCGTCGGTGTGCTGCCATTTCGTGTCGACGCTGGCCCAGTCCGCGACGAGAACCCCCGGGGTATCGGCCCATTCACCGATCGGCCGATGCAGGCGGTCCTCGTGCGCCCAGTGCAGCGGCTGACGCTCGCGCCGGTGATAACCCAGGACCGCGGCCATCATCGCGGCGGCTTGCTGTCCGGCACTGCGAGTGTCGTCGTAGTCGAAGGCGAATTCGCGCAGCGCCGCCTCCACCGCGGCCGGTTGTTCGGCGAGGGTGCGGCGGGGGACCGGGCAGGGCTGGATGTCGTGCTCGGCGGCGAGTTCGCACAGTCGCTCGCGCAGCCGCAGCGTTGCCGCACAGGAGGATTCGAGATCGGCGCGAACCGGTTCCGCCTCGGGGTCGAGCAGGCCGAGTACTTCCGGCAGATCATAGGACCGGGCGCCGATCAGCAGCGCGGAACGCACGATCGGATACAGGTCCAGCAGCGCGCCGAGCAGCTCGTCGGCGGTCTCCTCGTCGGCGCCGCAGCGTGCGCACAGGTCGGCAAGCAGCGTCCGGATCGGCGAACAGAAGTGGTAGATCCGCAGGTCGGGATGGTGCTGCTGGCGGTCGGCCAGAAATTCCAGCAGCGCCACCGGATCGTACGTGGTGAAGGCGTGGAACAGGAACACGCCCTCGCCACCGTCCGCACCGCGCGCGGCGACCCCGACGCCGACGGCCGATCCGGCGACCGAGACGAAGACGTCGCCGGTGTCGGGCCGGGCCAGCTCGCCGAACGCGGCCGCATCGGTGACCGCATAGGCCGGGCGCCCGGAACGCTCGCGGCGCAACTGCAGCTCGGCCTGCCGCCGCAGCGTCGAAAACGTCTGTACCGCAACGCCGGTCACCGACGAATCCGCGGCGGCGAGGCGATCGACCGTGGTGATGCCGGCATCGCGCAGCTGCGCACGCACCGACGGTCGCATCCCGGCCACCAGCAGCAGATCACGCCCGGCCACCAGTTCGGCGGTGCAGCTCGCGCATTGCCCGCAGGCGAGGTAGCGGCGGTCTCCCCACTGCACGGGCAGCAGTTCGTCCTGTTTGGCGGCGAGGATCGTGGCGAGCCGAATCCGTCGCGCCGCGTACACGGTTTCGGCCGGACCGAGCTCGTAGATCCGTTCCGCGCCCGCGGCATCCCGGATCCGGACCCACGGATCGACGTCGAATCCGTTGGCGCGCACCATGCGCGCACACGCCGCGGCCTCCATGAGCGCCGCGACATCGGACGACATCGAACGGACGTACAGGATGAAGGAGGAATGCGGAGTAGGCGCGGCGTCGCGGTCCGGGGCGTCGGCGGCCGCTGTCGCGGATTCGCCGGTCGCGCCGACGTCGGGCAGTGCCGCGGCCGCCGATCGCCGGGGCCGAACCGGCGTGAGGTCGTCGCGGCGGACGAGGACGGCGCATCCGGCCGCGAAGGATCCGTCGAAGAAGGTGGCCCCGAATATCGCCGGCGCGTCGGTGCCGAGTGCGGCGACGGTCTGCTCGTGTGCGCGGCGCAATTCCGTGGCCGTGGCGGCCGGCGAATCGATGCCGATCACGGCCGCGCCGAGAGCCGCGTACACATCGTCGAACACGTCGTCCGACAGTGTGTCCGAACCCAGCGGAAAGCTCACCGGATCGGTCGGATTCGGCGAAACGACAAGGCCCAGTTCGGTATCGAGCGCGCGCAGCAGCGCGAATTCGCAGCGCGCTGCCCTCACCAGGTCATCGGTGCTGCACACGACACGATCACCGAACAGAATCAATCGCGGCCCTCCTGAGTCCGGACACCCGCACGCGGCCGACGCACCGCTCGCGTGCCGAGTCGCGCAACAGCGTAATCTTTCGAGGTCGTACGGCGTGGCGTGAGGGGGGCGTGTCGGATATCGGTCTCACTTCGCCGGGCCGGGCCCGCTCACCGGCGACCCGCCCGTGACAATGGGGTGATGCCGTACTTCCAGGGTGCCCGCGGTCGACTGCACTATCGGCGGTGGCCGGTGGAGCGGCCGGTGGCGGTGGTGGCGTTCCTGCCCGGAACGGGCCAGCACAGCGGGCATTACCATCGGTTCGGTCGTGCCCTGGGTGCGCGCGAGATCGAGGTCTGGTGTCTGGACACCGCGGGTCAGGGGCTGAGCGAAGGCGACCCGGAGGCGCCGGGAACGCTCCCCGAACTGGCGGCCGACACCGCCGCGCTGGTACGGGCGATGCGCGGCGAGCAGCCCGATCCGCCGCTGTTCCTGGCGGGCCACTCGCTGGGCGCGGCGACCTGTCTCGCGTCGATGTCGCTGCCGGAGATGGCCGGGTGCGCGGGCATGGTGCTGACCGGCACCCCGAAACGGGCCGCCGAATCGCCCGCCGCCCTGCCGCCCGGACTACCGATCCTGGCGCTGCACGGTGTGGACGACCGTCGCGCACCGATCGACTCCGCGCGCGAGTGGTCGGCCCGGCACCGGTCGGTGGGGTTGCACGAGTACACCGATGCCGGGCACGATTTGCTGCACGAGCCGGTGCACGCGGCAGTCACCGCCGATATCGCGGAGTGGATTCGCGAGGTCGCGGACCGTCGTTACCGCGCCGCGGAAGTGGGTTGAGAAAAGGGGGACCGCGATGCAGTCACAAGAGGCCGGGGATCTGCGCAACGATGTCGGTGCGCTGGCCCAGGCGGTCGACGACGGAGAGCTGTGGATCGACGGCGTACTGGTGGGCGACGGCACCCACGAACGCTGCGCGCGCCGATACGAGGCACTGGCCGAGCAGGTCGAGCAGCAGATCCGCACCCTCGGCGCGGCCGCGTCGCTGCCCGGATTCGGCGGCTTCGAGTCGGGGCAGTCGCTGCGCCGCGGTTTCGAGAGCAAGGCCGCCGACGCGGTCGATCGGTTACGCGAATATGCCGATGCCGCACGGCAATTGGCGCAGACGCTGCGTGCCGCCGCGGCCGCCTATGCCCAGCACGATGCCGATGCCGCCGCGGCGATCGGGAAGACCGCACCACCCGCGGTCGTGGTACAGCCGTCGCAGCCGGTGGGGGTCGGACATGCATAGGGTCAGCGGCAACGGAACACCGCCGGCGCAGGGGCATACCGACCCGGATTACGCCCCGACGGTCGAGGTGTTCGACAACCTCACCCATCGCGAAATCCAGTGTGGGGTCCAGGAATTGAATCCCGAGATCCTCACCGCCGGCCGCCAGGCCTGGCAGAGTTCGGCGGCCGGGATGGCCGATGCCGTCCAGTCCGCGCATACCGAAATCCGCGGCGCCATCGCCGACGGCTGGCGCGGTGGTGCCGCGCAACTGGCCGCCGACGCGGTGACCGCCTTCGAACGGCTGGGCCAGCAGCTGTCCGATGTGATGGCGGTTGTCGGACAACGACTCGCGCAGGCCAACGACGCAGCCGAGACATTGCGCGCCTCGGTATCGCAACAGGTGACCGCACATCCGGATCTGGAAGCGGCACTGCTGGATCCGAAACAGGCGGCCGCCAACGTCGTCGTGCAGAAGAGCGCCGAGAACGTGCGGCAGGACGCCGTGCGGGTGATGGATTCGGTCTATGCCGGTGTCTTCCTGCGCACCGGCGACAGCGTGCCGGCGTTTCCCGACGGCGGCATGTACCCGAATCCCGCTGTCGTGCCACCGGGTGACGAGGCGACCGCACCGGGTGGCGGCAGTGCGGATCTGGTCGGCCGGGTGACGGGCTCTCGGGTGACGCCGACCGTGGACGGACCACAGGGGCCGGAAGCGGCTCCGGCGGATCGGCCGAGCGAACCGGGCGGCGACCGGCCCGACGGCGACCGGCCCGGCGGTGACCAGCCGGCCGCCGATCGGCCCGCGGCCGTGGCGCCCGCCGCGGTCGCACCGACGCTCGTAGAGCCCGCGACACCGATCACGACTCCGGTGAACACCACGCTTCCCGCCGCCGCGGTCTCCGAGGTGCCGGTGGTAGCGACCACGAATCATGGTGTCGCGCAGTCGAAACCGTCCGTTGCCGCGCAGCCCGTGGCCGGGGCACCGCTCGCTCCCGGTGTGGTCCCCGCGGCCGCCGTGGGTCCCGCCGGGGCGGCCACCGGCCCGGCGTCGACGGCGCAGAATTCCGATTCGACCAAGCGCGACGACCACGACCAGGACCGCAACCCCGGCGCCGACTCGATGTCCGGCATGGGCGCGGGCATCGTGGGCGGCCTGGCCGGGGGCGCGTTCGCCGCGGGCGATGCCGTGCGACAGGGGCCGTCGACCCCGGTGGCGGCGAAGCCGATCCGCCGTGTCGACGAGGACGAGGACGAGGACTACTACTCCGAATTCGACGACGAGCCGACCTTCCTCGAACCGGCCGAGCCGGGCGGCGAACTGGTCGGGCACCTCGACCCGACCACCCCACCCGTGCTGGGCGAATGGTCCGAGGATGACTGACCGCGGGGTCACGGCCGGTGCCGAGGCGGTCCGGCGGCGGTGAAATGGACGCTGACGCCCGATCAGTTCGCGATGGCGTGGCAACGGATCGACGGTGACCGGATCCCGTATCCGCTCGCGGTGCGATTGTCCGCCCGCGACAGTGCCGAACGGGCCGCGCAGCTCCCGGAGCTGACCGAATGGTGCGACCGCACCGTGGACCCCGATCTGGAGGCGGCGCTGCGACTGCTCGCCCGGCCCACCGTATGCGTCGAGGTGTTCGGCGAACACGGCGCGGGGGAGGCTCGGCCCGTCCGGGTGCTGGGCGCGGCCGCCGGTCACATCACCGTGGTCGCGGCCCAGCGCCACGGCAGCGCGCCCGATCGCGGCGGCGACGTGCGGCTGTTCGTCGGGAATTCCGGCACCCTCGCGGCCCGGGTGGTCTCGCTGCTGCCGGAATGCCCGGCCGGGGCCGAACCGCGCCGCGCCGCACCGCTGGACCGGGTGCGCGAGGACAGTCGCGATCTGGTGACCGTGCCGGTCGCCGGTCCCTCCACCACGGCGCGGATGCGGCGGTTGCTCAAGCAGCCCCGCGACGGCATCGGTCAGATCGTGGTCTCCGCGCGTCGCGCCGACGACAGCATGCGCCCGCTCGGCGTGCTGTGCTGGATCGACGTCACCGGCGACGGCCGTTACGCGGTCCGCACCCGCGCGGAGGTCGATATCGTCGGCGTCACCGCGGAAACCTTTGCCGCGCAATTGCGCCCGATGGTCGCGGCCGCGGAACGAGTGGTCGCCGACGACAACGAATGGTGAGAACGCATGCCCTGCTACGAATTCGAAGGTAAACGCCCCCAGGTGGATCCGACCGCGTTCATCGCGCCGACCGCCACCCTGATCGGCGATGTGCGCGTGGAGGCGAACGCTTCGGTCTGGTACGGCGCCGTGCTGCGCGCCGACCTCGCGCCGATCATCGTCCGCGAGCGGGCGAATGTGCAGGACAACACCGTGATTCACACCCCGCCCGACGTGCCCGTGGAGGTGGGGCCCGGCGCCACGATCGCGCACAGCGTGGTCCTGCACGGCGCGAGCGTCGGAGCCGAGGCGATCGTCGGCAACGGCAGCACGGTGCTCGATATGGCCACGATCGGCGCCGGTTCGATGATCGCCGCGCACTCGCTGGTCCAGCCCGGAACCGAAATCCCCGAGGGAGTCCTGGCGGCGGGAGCGCCGGCCGAGGTCAAACGTCCCCTCGCCGGCACCCAGGCCGAGAACTGGGTCAGGATCAACCCCGGGTACTACGCCGACCTCGCGCAGCGGCATCGGAAAGGGGTGCGCGAGATCGACTCGGAGACCGAGTGATTGATACCCGTGCGATTCCTCAGCGGCCGGGCTGGTGCGCGGTGCGCAACAGGTCCAGCATTTCCTCGTCGTCGAGTTGATGGAAATCGCGATAGGCTCCGCCGACCCCGCCGAGGGAACGTGGAATCAGCGGGCACACCGTCTCCCGGGCCAGGCCGCGCAGCCGCTCCATCGCCTCGATCGAGGACACCGGCACCGCCACCGTGATCCAGCGGGGCCGGTGCGATTGCGCCACGCGGCATGCCGCGGCGACCGTCGCGCCCGTGGCCATCCCGTCGTCGACGATCACCACCGCGCGATCGTGAATCGGCACTCGCGGCACCTGCGCGCGCACCATCCGCTGCCGGCGGGACAACTCCGCGCGCTCGGCCTCCTCCACGGCGGCGATCTGTTCGGATCGCACGCCGGTCTGCCGCACCACGTCGTCGTTGAGAACCCGGACCCCGTCCTCGCCGATCGCCCCCATCGCCAGTTCGGGTTGCCACGGCACGCCGAGTTTCCGGACGAGCAGTACATCCAGATCTCCGCCGATGACCTCGCGCACGGCGGCCGCGACCGGCACCCCGCCGCGCGGCAGTCCCAGCACGAGAGGATGCCACGCCCGCAGGTGCGACAGCGATTCACCCAGCGTGCGACCGGCCGACCGACGATCCGGATAGATCATGGTGCCATCCAGTCTATGGCTCGACGGTGAATCGGCGCAGGCTCAGGCTGGGGTTGGTGGTGCGGATCTGGCGCAGGTGATCGAGGTCGACGCGGCTGGTGGCGATGCCGGGGGCATCACCGAGTTCGGCCAGCGGATTGCCGGAAGGGTCGACGATCATCGACGCGCCCGCACCGCGCGGGGCGCAGTGGTCGGCGGCGGCCACGTAGACCGTGTTCTCTATCGCGCGAGCGCGGAGCAGCGTGGTCCACTGATCGAGTTTGCCCGGTCCCGGAATCCATTGCGCGGGAAGGAGCAACACCTGCGCGCCCGCGGCCGCCACCCGGCGGCAGCCCTCCGGAAAGCGCAGGTCGAAGCAGGTCTGCAGACCGAAGGTGACGCCGTCGACGGTGAAGGTGGCGGGATCCTCGATCGGGCCGGGGGCGACCACCTCCGATTCGCGGAATCCGAACGCGTCGTAGAGATGCACCTTGCGGTAGATCGCCGCGAACTCGGCATCGGGACCGGCCGCGATCAGCGTGTTGTAGATCCGGTCGGTGATCTGCCCGCCCGGCGCCTCGACGACGCCGGCGACCACGTGCACTCCGAATTCCGCGGCGAGCCCGCGCAATTCGCTCGCCCACGGGCCCGTGATCGGTTCGGCCGCCGCCACTACCCGTTCGTCCAGCCGCTTCACGGCGAACATCGAATACTCCGGAGCGACAACCACTTTCGCGCCGTGTTCGGCAGCGGCGCGAACATGGCCGCGCAGCGCTGCGAGATTGGCGGCCTTGTCGGTATAGGGCCCGAACTGGACGACCGCGATGTCGACCGCTTGCGCCGGAGCCGGGGTGGGCGCCGGTCGGGCGGCGGGCCGGGGTTCGAGTTCACCGGCCACCGCGGGCGCGGGCCGCCCCGCCTCCGCGGTCGTCGAGTAGGTGATCACGATCGGGACAGGGCTGCCGATCGGTTCGGCGGTGTGCGCCCGGGTCGTTCCGGGTGCGTCGGCGGTGTCGGATTCGTCACTCACGCGCGCTCCGGCGCCGCCCGGAGAATTCGGCTCGGCGGGCGCAGATGCGGTGGGCCGCAGGGGTTCGGCGGGCTCCGGAACGGCGCGCGAGGGCGGCGGCTGCGGTTGCATAGGTCTCACCGTATTGGCCCGATGGTCCGGGCGGCCACCGCAAGGCATTAAACTGCTGGTCAATATGAACAACTCATCGGTCGACAGCGTGCCCGGCGGCGGGGACGACAGGCCCGAAGGCGCAGACGCGCGCAACCACGAAGGGCCCGCGGACGCCGCCACCGGGCCTCGCGACGGTAGCGGAGCGGATGTCACGGCCGGCGCGACCGAGCCGTCGTTCGCCGATCTCGGCATCGACGATCGGCTGCTCGCGGCGATCGCCGATGTCGGCTACGAGTCCCCCTCCCCGATCCAGGCGGCCACCATTCCGCCGCTGCTCGCGGGCGCCGATGTCGTCGGCCTGGCCCAGACCGGCACCGGTAAGACGGCGGCCTTCGCCATCCCGATTCTGATGGGCCTGGAGAAGCGGCCGAAGCCGCCGCAGGCGCTGGTGCTCGCACCGACCCGTGAACTGGCGATCCAGGTGGCCGAGGCGTTCGGCCGTTACTCGTCGCATCTGCCGGGAATCCACGTGCTGCCGATCTACGGCGGTCAGAACTACGCGGTCCAGTTGCAGGGTCTGCGCCGCGGCGCGCAGGTCGTCGTCGGCACGCCGGGCCGGGTCATCGACCACCTCGAGCGTGGCACCCTCGACCTCACCGAGCTGCGGTATCTCGTGCTCGACGAGGCCGACGAGATGCTGAAGATGGGTTTTCAGGAGGACGTCGAACGCATTCTGCGCGACACTCCCGCGGAGAAGCAGGTGGCGCTGTTCTCGGCCACCATGCCGTCGGTGATCCGCAAGATCTCCAAGCAGTACCTCAAGGATCCGGTCGAGATCACGGTCAAGTCCAAGACCTCGACCAACACCAACATCTCGCAGCGCTGGGTGCACGTATCGCATCACCGCAAACTCGACGCGCTGACCAGGATTCTCGAGGTCGAGCCGTTCGAGGCGATGATCCTCTTCGTGCGCACCAAGCAGGCCACCGAAGAACTGGCCGAGAAACTGCGCGCGCGCGGCTACTCGGCCGCCGCGATCAACGGCGACATCGCGCAGAACCAGCGCGAACGCACCATCGGCCAGCTGAAGTCCGGCGCCCTCGACATCCTGGTCGCCACCGATGTGGCCGCGCGCGGACTCGATGTCGACCGCATCTCGCATGTGGTCAACTACGACATCCCGCACGACACCGAGTCCTATGTGCATCGCATCGGCCGCACCGGCCGGGCCGGACGCACCGGTGAGGCGCTGCTGTTCGTCGCGCCGCGCGAACGCCGCCTGCTGGATGCGATCGAGCGCGCCACCCGCCAGCCGCTGACCGAGATGCAGCTGCCCAGCGTCGACGACGTGAACGCTCAGCGCGTGGTCAAATTCCACGACGCGATCACCGAGAATCTGGCGTCGTCGAATCTCGCGCTGTTCCGCAAGCTGATCGAGGACTACGAGGCCGAGCACAACATCCCGCTCGCCGACATCGCCGCCGCCCTGGCGGTGGGCGGCCACGACGGCGACAACTTCTTCATGGAGGCCGAGGCTGAGCCGATCCGCCCGCCGCGTCGCGAACGTGCCCCCCGAGAGGATCGCGAGCGCCGCCCGGAGGGCGGGCCGCAGCACCACCGGGCCACCGGCGCGGAGATGGCCACCTACCGCATCGCGGTCGGCAAACGGCACCGGGTGGTGCCCGGCGCGATCGTCGGCGCCATCGCCAACGAGGGCGGTCTGCGTCGTAGCGACTTCGGCCACATCAGCATCCGCCCCGACCACAGCCTCGTGGAACTTCCCGCGGATCTGTCGTCGGAGACTCTGGATGCGTTGCGTCGCACCCGGATCAGCGGTGTCCTGATCCAGTTGCAGCTGGACCAGGGCGCGCCGTCCCATCGCTCCCTGAGCCGCGGCCCGCGCCGCGAAGGTCCGCGCAAATACGACCGCCGCAAGCCGCGCAGTTAGTTACGGGCCGCCGCGGCGCGCGAGAGGCGCCAGACATTGTCGACCCGGGTGCCGGAACGGCCGTCCGGGGAGGTCAGTGCGCGTTCGACCGGCTCGCAGGTGCGAACGGTCCATTCGTCGCCGAGGTGCAGGGCGTGCAGGACACCGTCGAGGGTGGGGAAGACGGCCTCGAACGGGTACTCGTCGGGCGTCATCCAGGTGGGCCATCCGGCGTGCATGACGATCAGCAGGGTGCCGCCGGGCGCCACCGCGTCGGCCGCGCGGCGGAGCACGCCGTCCTGGTCCAGGGCCACCGGTGACTGCAGGAACTGGGCGTTGATCAGGTCGTAGCCGCCGTCCGGGAAGCTGCGCCCGAGTTCGTGTCGCTGCCACGAGATGCGATCGCCCAGGCCGGCCTGCTCGGCGTGGGCCGCGGCGCGTTCCAGCGCGGTCTGCGAGATGTCCACGCCGGTCACCTGCCAGCCCTGACCGGCCAGCCAGACCGCGTCGGCGCCTTCGCCGCAGCCCAGTTCCAATGCGCGGCCGGGCCGCAGGTCCGCGGTCTCGCGCACCAGCAACGGATTCGGATTACCGCTCCAGACCCGGTCGTTGTCGCGATACCGCTGCTCCCAGAACACCGCGGCCTCGGTGGGTGATGTGGCGGACATGAGACTCCTCGTCGCTCGGGGCGCCCCTGTCGGCGCCTGCTCCCAGGATCACCAATGGTCCGGAGTGGCGGCAAGAAAACTTGCTGAAACGGCAAACCGACCCGCTGCCCGGTGGCGCGGCGGCGGCCGGCGGGCGCGTTTCCCGTCGTAGGGAATTCGGCGGAATGCATGCGAATTATCATTAACTTATTCCACTCGCGGGGAATTGCGCAGCGTACGGGCATTTCGCCGCAACCTAAAGGTTCCTTCGTACCGGCGGGGGAACCGGACCGCTCGGGATCGCGGCATCGTGCGCGATTCGTCGTTTATGATCCCGTCGACGACCGGTTCGATTCGAGGCGTAGATTCGATTCGGACCTACGAAATACGGTGGGAGATGCCCATGAAACTTGCCCTGTCACCCGACGAGGTGGCCTTCCGGGACGAACTACGCACGTTCTTTCGGACCGAGATACCGGCCGAGATCCGGGACAAGGTCGAAAACGGCCGGGAACTCTCCCGCGAGGACATCGTCACCGCCCACAAACTCCTGCACGCCAAGAACATCGCGGTGCCGAAGTGGCCGGTGGAGTGGGGCGGCCAGGACTGGACCTCGATGCAGCGCCACATCTGGGAAGACGAGATGCAGCTGGCCTGCGTGCCCGAGCCGCTGACCTTCAACGCGAACATGATCGGCCCGGTCATCGCGCAATTCGGCTCCGAAGAACTCAAGCAGCGCTTCCTGCCGCCGACCGCCGCCCTCGATATCTGGTGGTGCCAGGGCTTCTCCGAGCCCGACGCCGGATCCGATCTCGCGTCGCTGCGCACCACCGCGGTGCGTGACGGTGATTCCTACATCGTCAACGGCCAGAAGATCTGGACCACGCTGGCTCAGTACGCCGACTGGATCTTCTGCCTGGTGCGCACCGATCCGAATGCGCCGAAGAAGCAGGCCGGTATTTCGATGCTGCTCTTCGATATGAAATCGCCCGGTGTCACCGTGCGGCCGATCAAATTGATCGACGGCCGGCACGAGGTCAACGAGGTCTTCTTCGAAAACGTGCGAGTGCCCGCCGATCAACTGGTCGGTGAGGAGAATGCGGGCTGGACGTACGCGAAATTCCTGCTCGGCAACGAGCGCACGGGTATCGCCGGCGTGGGCCGCACCAAGGTGGTTATCGCCACCGCGAAAAAGCATGCGGCACAGATCGCGACGGGATCCGGCACCCTGCTGGAGGATCCGGTTTTCGCCACGCGTGTCGCCGAGCTGGAGAACGAACTGCTGGCGCTCGAACTGACGCTGTTGCGGGTGGTGGCCAATTCCGCCGAGGGCAAACCGAATCCGGTGTCGTCGGTGCTGAAGTTGCGCGGTACCGAATTGCAGCAGGCGGCCACTGAGCTGATGCTCGATGTGGCGGGCCCGGACGCGGTGCCGGTCGGCGCCGACGACATCGCCGCGCCGGACTGGGCGCAGCGCACCGGCCCCACCTATCTGAACTACCGCAAGACCAGCATCTACGGAGGCTCGAACGAGGTGCAGCGCACCATCATCGCCTCCACCATCCTCGGATTGTGAGGCGCTGCCATGGATTTCGAATTGACCGATGAACAGGTCATGCTGGGTGAGACGGTGCGTGATCTGCTGGCCCGTGCCTACGACCCGGAGAGCCGGCTGAAGGTACTCGACACCGAACTCGGCTGGAGTCGCGACGTGTGGTCGCAGCTGGCCGAATTGGGTGTCCTCGGACTGTCTTTCAGCGAGGAGGACGGCGGAGTCGGCGCGGGCCCCGTGGAGACGATGGTCGTCATGGAGGAGGTCGGCCGCCGCCTCGCCCCGGAACCGCTGCTGGACGCGGTCCTGCTGCCCGGTGGCCTGATCGCTTCCCTCGGCACCGCCGAGCAGCGGCAGCGGATTCTGCCCGAGGTGGCCGGCGGTTCCCGGCTGCTGGCCTTCGCGCACGAGGAGGCCGGTTCGCGCTGGCCGGATCTCACGGTGGCGACCACGGCCACCGCAGACGGCGACGGCTACCGCCTCTCCGGTGTGAAAAGCCGGGTGTCGCACGGTGATTGCGCCGACGAGCTGGTCGTCACCGCGCTCGGATCCGACGGCGTGCTGCGGTTGTTCCTGGTGGCCGCCGATGCCGAGGGGGTGACCCGCACCTCCTACCGCACGTTCGACGAACGCCGGGGTGCGCAGATCGAATTCGCCTCGGCCCCGGCCGAACTGCTCGGCGCGGCCGAGGCCGGCGACGCCACGGAGGCCGTCGCCACCGCCATCGCGACCGCCCAGGCGAGCCTGTGCGCGGAGTCGATCGGCGCGATGGGCGAGGCATTGCGTCTGACCACCGAATATCTGAAGACGCGCAAGCAGTTCGGGGTCACGCTGTCGAAGTTCCAGACCCTGACCCAGCGCGCCGCCGACATGTACGTCGCGATGGAACTGGCTCGCAGCATGAGCTTCTACGCGACCGCCTCGCTGGCCGAGGGCACGGTCGATCCGATCGCGCTGTCGCGGGCCCGCCTCCAGGTCGGCCGCGGCGCCCGCCACATCGGGCAGGAAGCGGTGCAGATGCACGGCGGAATCGGTATCACCACCGAATATCCGGTCAGCCACTACGTCGCCCGGCTCACCGCCGTGGACCAGACCTTCGGTGGCCGCCGCGAACATCTGGGGGTGCTGAGCAGCCGGGTCGGCGACTACGGCCTGGCCGAACTCTGATCCGTACGCCGGTTCACCGGTGAGGGTGGCGGTCGTCGCGAATCCGCGCGGCCGCCAGCCTTTTCGTTGTGCGGATCAGTTGCCGGCGTCCTCGGTGGTCGGCGCGAGATAGGGATCGGCCGTCGGTGCGGATTCCTCGACCGTGCGCGGTGTGTGATGGGGCCGCGTGGTCGTCGTGGTGTCGGAATCGGCGGACGGTTCGCCGGCGGACGGTTCCGTGGCCGGAGGTGGAGTCTGCGTCGTCGTGGTGGTGGTGGTCGGCACGGGCGGTGCGAACGCGGTGTAGCTCGGATCGGCCTCGGTCGTGGTGCTGGTCGCCGTGGCGGAGGTGGTGCGCCGGGCCGGGGTATTCGCCGCGACACGCCAGGAGGGAGAGGGCGGAATGATCACCGCGGGGGCGGTGGTGGTGCCGCTGCGCGTGATCGGGGTGGTGGCCACCTGCAGATCCGCGGCGAGCGGCGGCGGGGCGACATAGACGTCCTTGTGACCGATTCCGCAGGCTCCGATCAACACCAAACCCAGCGATACCGCACCGGCGGCCATTGCGGGACCCGCGACCTTCATGTTCAGGCGGCCCGGGGTCTCCTCATCGGCGCGATCCCCCGTGCTCGCCCTGTCGTCCATGGATGTGGTGCTCCCTCAAACTGTTTCCGAGTGGACTCACAGTAACCGAGAGCCGCACCCGGGGCCAGGCATGCCGGTCGGACCGCAAAATACCGGACGGTAACGTGAAAAGCCAATACTTCACATAACGAAGTAGTTACGTTCAGCGTGTCGCGGGCACGTGTCGCATGGAGATTCGGTGTCGGGCACGTACCGTGTGAGCGAAGTTACATGTGAGACGCGTGTTATTTACCGGGTGAAACGGACGTTTCGACAGTCTCGGTGGGCGTCATCGAGGAGTAGTGATGGGAGCTTATTCGACATCCCCCACGCGCGCGGTGTCGCAGAGTGATTCGGCTGCCGCCGAATCCGGGCGCAGCGCCTGGTCGATCACATCCCGCATCGCGGCCTGGTTGATCTTCCTCGGCGGATTGGTCGGCGCGGTGCTCGGCATCGCGGGTCTTCGTGTCGAAATCACCGTTGCCGGACTGATTCTGGCCTGCACGGCCGGTCTGGTCCTGCTGAAACTTCGCGCCGACGGGCAACAATCGGCCTGAGGATCCCGCCGTCGCGGAAAATCGGTGGGCCGGCTGATCCGACGGGCCTACCGTTGGCGGCATGAGGATCGAGCTGACCACGGACCCGTTCGAACTCCGTGTCCGCGCAGGCGACTGCCTCGCGCGAGACCCGCTGCGGCACACGGTCATTGCCACGATGCTCCGCAACTGCGCGGCCGGGGCGATAACGGTCGATCCGGTCTTCGCCATGGTCTGCGAGGGCGACACGGTGCTGGGGGTCGCCATGAATACGCCCGGGTACGGCGCGTACCTGGGTGACATTCCCGCCACGGCGGCGACGGGGCTGGCCGCGGCCCTGTTCGATCGCGACCCCGCCGTCGTGGCCGTCGAGGGAGATCCGCACTCCGCGTCGGAATTCGCCGTGCACTGGCAACGCTTGTCCGGCATCGCGTTTCGGCCGCAGTGGACGACGCGACTGTATCGCCTCGGGGAGTTGCGCATCCCTGCTGTTCCGGGACGTGTCCGCCGCGCCGGCGAATTCGATACCGATGTGTGTGTGCGCCTGGCCGAACGCATGCGCCGCGAGGAGGATATCGGCCCGGATCCGCGTGCCGTGCCCGATCGGATCGCCGCGGGGCAGTGGTGGCTGTGGGAGGACGAGGGTGCGGCGGTCTCCGTGGTCGCGCATCAGCGGCGCGCATACGGCTGGACCCGGATCGGGCCGGTCTACACCCCTCCCGAATTCCGCCGCCACGGGTACGCTGCCGCCGCCACCGCGCAGGTGTCGAAAGTGCTGCGCGACAGCGGCTCCCAGGTATGTCTGTTCGCCGATCTCGCCAATCCGACCTCCAACAAGATCTATCAGGAGATCGGCTACCTCCCGGTCGGCGATTTCCCGAGGTTCGTCTTCGGCGCTTCCGGGTGACGGCGGCTACGCCGTGCGTCCCAGTGCCGATTTCTCCGGCTGGAACGGGGTGTTCTGGGCGGCCGCGAGCCACCATCGCCCGTCCCGTTCCACCAGCACGTACATGGCCGTCTCGGAGAAGCCGTCGGGATCGACTGCCTGCCTGCGGATCTGGGCCACCACCACGCCCGGCGCCGGCGTGGTCGCGGCGACCACCTCGAAGGTCGAGGGCGGCGCCACCTGTCCGGCCATCAGGCGGCGGTGAATCGGATTGAGCTGGTCGTAACCGACGACGGTGGCGCCGAACGGGCTGCCCCACAGCACATCCGCGGCGAAGGAGTGGTCGTAGAGATCGGCGTCGCCGGTCTCGCCCGCGCGCTGCAATTCCGCGGCGAAATGCGCGGCCACCCGCTGTGCCGTGGTGCGGGCTGCGGGGTCGTCGAGAGTCGGGCGCTGTGTCATGGCTGTCTCCTGTGTCGTGTTCGCTTCGGCTACAGCCAACCTAGAAGCTGAAGTTAACTTCAGGTCAAGCGTCCGTGTGGATGGCGGTCGAGCGGCCGCCGCGCTCGGGTTCGTGATCGGTGCCGTCCATGATTCGGGCCCAGGCCGACCGGAAGGCCGCGGCGGGATCGGCCGGTGCGACCGGAACCCGCCACGCGATCACCTGGTCCGGGCGGACCAGCAGCGCGCCCGTCGGCGTCAATCCGGTGGTGGCGCACCACGACCGGTCCATGCGGACGATCTCGACAGGCTGTGCGTCGAACTCCCGGTCCGGCGCCTCCGGACCTACCAGCAGCGTGAACGCCGTGCCGATCAGATCGAGCGTGGAGCGGCCGGCGGCGAGGTAGCGGTGGGGCAGCCGGGTACCGGGCTGCCCGGTCAGATCCAGATGGTCCATGGTGTGCGTGCTGCCGTCGTCGACGAACGCGCCGGCGGGATATCGAGTGCCGAGGATCAGGGCGATCGGGTCGGCGAGCGGCGTGCCGTCGGTGGATTCGCGAGTCATGGTGCGCAGGTCGGCGGTTCGGATGCTCGATTGATCGGCGATGTACCGGCCGACGGGGCGGCGCTCGAGGTCGTAACTGTCGAGCAGGTGTGCCGGCGCCGCGCCGCGCAGGACCAGCGCCAGTTTCCAGGCCAGGTTGTGGCCGTCCTGGATGCCGGTGTTGGCGCCCGCGGCCGCGTACGGCGGCATCACATGCGCCGCGTCGCCGGCCAGGAACACCCGGCCCGATCGGAACGTGTCGGCGATGAACATTCCCGGCTCCCACGGCAATACGCTCAACACCTCCACATCGATATCGGGGACACCGATGGCCTCTCGCAGCAGTTCGGGCCACCGGCCGGCGGGGTGGTCGACCTCCGCCGAACTGGTGAAGATCCATCGGTGTGCGCCGTCCACCGAGGCGAAAGCGCCGGGGACGCGGTCGTTCTCGATCTGGCAGAGGTTGAATTCGCGGCCCCGCACCCACTCCGTCAGATCCGCGCGGAAGTACACGTTCACGGCGCGGCCGAGGGTGCCGCGGCCGTGGCGGCCGATCTTCAGTCGCTCGCGGATCGGACTGTGCGCACCGTCCGCCGCGACGAGGTACGACGCTCGCAGGGTGTCGACGCGATCCGGAGCCGTGCGCAGGGTCGCGGTGAGACCCGCGGCGTCCTCGGTGACGTCGACGCATTCGACACCGAAGCGGATATCGCAACCGCGTGCCTCGGCCAGTTCGCGCAGAGTGGGCTCCAGCAGATCCTGTGCGCACAGACACGCCGCGGCGGGTGTGATCGCGTCCCAGTCCGGCAGTCCGCCGGGGAAGGTGAACGGTAACCGTTCGGCGCGGGCCATTGTCGGCCCCGCCGCCATCGCCTGATGTGCCGAGAGTCCACGGGCGGCGTCTTCGACGGCCGCGGCGATGCCGATCCGGCGGAACAGCTCCATCGTCCGGATATTGATCCGGCGTGCCTTCGGCTGGGCCGAGGTGGTGGCCCGGCGCTCGACCAGCACGGACGGTACGCCCTGATGGCGCAGGAACAAGGCCGCGGTCAGGCCGGTCAATCCGCCGCCGACGATGAGGACCGGATCAGAGTGTACGTCGTACATCATGTGTACGTTGTACACCGGTGGTTGAATTCCGGCAAGGAGGTGTGCACGGTGACCGAGGAAGTGCCGGGACCGCTCATCTGGTCCCTGCCGGAACCGCCCGGCCGGCCGACGACGAATCTGAGCCGGGCCGAGATTCTGCGCGCGGGAATGGCGATCGCCGATGCCGAGGGCGCGCGGGCGCTGACGATGCGCCGGGTGGCCCAGGCGGTGGGCGCGTCCACGCCGATGTCGCTGTATCGGTACGTGGGCAGCAAGGACGGGCTGGTCGATCTGATGATCGACGCCGTCTACGGCGAGGTGCCGCTCGCCGACGCTCCGGCTCCGGCGGCGCATTCGGACTGGCGAGGCGCGTTGGAACGCCTCGCGCTGGATACCTGGACTGTCATCCAGCGCCACCTCTGGTTCGGTGAACTCGTCCACACCCGCCCCCCGCTGGGCCCGAATGCGCTGCGCTACTTCGATTTCCGTTTCGCGATGCTCGAACCGCTCGGTCTGTCCGCCGATGACCTCTCACTGCTGACCGGTGCGGTGGACGGCCATCTGTTCGGCGCCGCCCTGCAGGTGGCCGAGGAGCGGCGCATGCGAACCCGCGTCGGACTCGCCACCGACCAGGAGCTCGCCGAGGCGGCGAAGCCCCTGGTGGAACCCCTGCTCGCGGACAGTCGCTATCCCGCCTTCACGCGCTGGTTCCACGGCCGCACCGGCGCCGGTCCCGCCGACCCCGTGGCGTGGACACTCGGGTGCCTGCTCGACGGCATCACCGCGCGTATGGGCCTGGACGATCGGGACGGCCGATAGGGCTCGGCACGCCTAATCCTGGCGCGGCACAATCCATTCGAAGGCACGAGCCTCGGAGCGAGCGCCTTCGGCGGTGCGGGAGCGGTTGGGCTCGCCCAGGTCGGTCAGCAGACGTTCGGTGAGGCCGACCATGGTCGTCAGCGCGGCGGGGGTGAACCAGTCCGGGCGGGTGGCGAACAGAATGTCCTCGCTGGCGGTGTTGCCGCTCGCGCCCGGCGCGAAGGGGCAGCCGCCCAGACCGCCCAGGGAACCGTCCACCGCATCGGCGCCGGCGGCCAGGGCCGCCAGCGAGTTGGCGACGCCCATACCCCAGGTGTCGTGGCCGTGGAAGAGGATGCGGCGCTGCGGAGTTCCCGTTCGCACGGCGGCGATCAGGGCATGCACCTGCGCCGGATAGGCCTGGCCGAGCGTATCGGCGATCACGATATCGGCGGCGCCGTCGGTGCGGGGATCGGCGGCGATCGCGAGGACTCGCTCGGGATCCACCGGCCCGTCGAAAGGACAGGTGAAAGACGTTGCCAGACAGAGTTGAATGGACCCGCCGACCTCCTCGGTCAGCCGGATCGCCTCGGGCATCGCGGCCACGCTGTCCTCGGCCGTGCGGCCGATATTGGCCTTGTTGTGCGCATCCGATACCGACAGGCAGTACTGGAAGTTCCGCACGCCCGCCTCGGCGGCACGCGCGACCTGCCGCGGCGTGGCCACCCACACCCAGCAGCGTTGCAGCTCTTCGGGAGTCAGCGCGGCCACGACCTCCATGCTGTTGGCCATCGGCGGCACCAGATCCGGGCGTGCCATCGAACCGATCTCGAGTTCCGGCACGCCCAGCGCGAGCAGGGTGCGGGCGATCTCCACCTTGTGCTCGGTCGGCAGCACCTTGCCGGTCAGCTGAAGTCCGTCCCGCAGGGTCACATCCCGCAACGTGCCCGCAGTGGTGGAAGGAAAGTCGCTCATCACGCCTCCTGTGTCTTGCGGGACACCCGCACCCGGTCGGCGGGACGAGCCGCTGCGCCATTGTCGCTCATCACGCCTGCGGTGTTCATGCGGGACACCCGCACCCGGTCGGCGGGACGAGCCGCTGCGCGATTGTCGCTCATCACGCCTCCAGGCCGTCGATGTCGGCGTCCGACATTCCCAGCAGTTCCGAGAGGACCTCTCGGGTGTGTTCGCCCAGATCGGGACCCACCGTGCGGATCGGCAGCGAACGTTCGCCGATCACCGGGACGATGCCGGTGAAGGCGACCTGTTTCGGTTCGGCGGCGCCGACGTCGACCGGGAAATGCTGAATCATGTTGCGCGCCCGGTACTGTTCGTCGGCGACGATATCGGCCGCGGTGTAGATCGGGCCGCACGGGATGGCCGCCTGCTCGAGGATCGCCAGCGCCTCGTCGCGGGTGTGGCGCACACTCCATTCGCCGATCGCGGCGTCGAGGCGGTCGCGGTGGCGCCAGCGGCCGGCGTTGTCCTGTAATTCCGGATCCTCGGCGAGATCGGGGCGCTCGATCACCTGCATATAGCGCCGGAAGATCGCGTCGCCGTTTCCGCCGATGATGATGCTGGTGCCGTCGGCGCACGGGTAGGCGTTACTCGGCGCGATCCCTTCCATCCGACCGCCGACGCGCTGGCGGTTGATGCCGTAGGCCTCGTAGTCGGGAACCAGCGACTCCATCACGGAGAGAATCGACTCGTTCAGTGCGACGTCGATGATGCGCTGCGGCAACGGGATTCGCTCCTCGGTGCCCTTGCGCTGGAACAGTGCCAGCACCGTGCCGAAGGCGGCGTAGATCCCCGCGATGGAATCCCCGATCGAGACGCCCACCCGCACCGGCGGCCGATCCGGGTCGCCGACCAGTTCGCGCAGCCCGCCGATCGCCTCGGCGACCGCGGCGAAACCCGGCCGCTGGGAGAGCGGTCCGGTCTGCCCGTAGGCGGAGATGCGGGTGATGACCAGATCGGGATTCGCCTCGTCGAGCACCTCCGGCCCCAGCCCCCACTTCTCCAGCATGCCGGGCCGGAAATTCTCCAGCAGCACATCGCAGTGCCGGATGAGATCCAGCACGATCGCCCGTCCCGCCTCGGTGCGCAAGTCGAGGGTGATCGACTTCTTGTTGCGGTTCACCGTGCGATACAACATCGAGGTGTCGCCGCCATAGAGGCGCCAATTGCGCAGCTCGTCACCGGTTTTCGGGCGCTCGACCTTGATCACCTCGGCGCCGAAGTCGCCGAGAATGCGCCCCGCGGTCGGCGCCGCGATGTAGTTGCCCAGTTCCAGTACCCGAACGCCGGCCAGCGGTCGAATCTCCATGTACCGATTCAACCACCGGCCGGCGCGGCGGATCAGGCCGCCTCGGCCAGATCCTCGATGATCGAGTAGTGGTCGGCGTTACCGGCGATGCTGAGGCTGGTCCGGCCGTCCACGCCGACCGGAATGTCTCCGGCCAGCGTAATGCGGGTCAGCTTGCGGTGCTCGGCGCCGTCGTAGTCGTCGATCGCATAGTGCTGAGTGGCACGGTTGTCCCAGATCGCCACGTCGCCGAGCGACCAGTTCCACCGGGTGGTGTGCTCGAGCCGGGTCACGCGATCCTGCAGCAGGCGGAACAGGGCGTGCGACTCGTTGCTGGACAGACCGACGAACTGCTTGACGAAATGTCCGAGCAGCAGCGCACGGTCACCGGTCTCGGGGTGTACCCGGACTACCGGATGCTCGGTCTCGTAGTAGGTCGACTGGAATTCCTCCCGGTAGGCCTGCGCGTTCGGGTCCGGCTGCTCCTCGTGGCTCGCCGCGTAGTCGTACTTGTTGGTGTGCACGGCGCGCAGCTCCTCGGCCAGGCGCTTCAGCGGCTCCGGCAGCGAGGCGTAGGCGGCCACGGTCGAGGCCCACGTGGTCGAGCCGCCGTAGCTGGGAAGGGTCACCGCGCGCAGAATCGAGGCCTTCGGGATCCGGTCGACGAAGGTGACGTCGCTGTGCCAGCTGTTGGCTCGGCCGTGGTGGGAATCGATCGCCAGGCTCTTCACGCCTTTGGAGGTGACCGTGGGGTGCGGCGTGGTCGGACTGCCGAGCAGCTGAGCGAATTCGTGCTGACCGTCTTCGGTGAGATGGTGCTGATCCCGGAAGAAGATCACCTTGTGCTCGTTGAGGGCCGCGCGGATGGCCGCGACCGTCTCCGGAGCCAGATCCCCGCCGAGCCGGACGCCGTCGATCCGGGCGCCGATGTGGGTTCCGAGTTTCACCACGGACACGGACTCTGCTGCGTGATCGCTTGACATGGAGGGCCTTTCGCTCGGAACGTGCTGTGTTCCGAGCACACCATCGGGGCCCGCGCGCGACCAGGTTTACGGTCAGCGCGATCACAAAGGCGGCGCCGGCGCTGCGCCCGGCCGACCTTGCTCAGCCGAGGTGTTCGCGCAGGTAGGCGAGGTCCTCGGCGACACCCTCGGCCGGTGTTTCCAGCACCACGGGCGCGTCGGCGGTCCGGCACACCTCGGCGAGCAACTGCGGATCGATGGTGCCGTCGGCGAAGTTGGCGTGCCGGTCGGCGCCGGAGTTGAAGTTGTCGCGCGAGGAGTTCAGATGCACCAGATCGATGCGGCCGGTGATCGCGCGAATCCGATCGACCACGCCGACCAACTCCTCACCACCCGCCCAGGCGTGGCAGGTGTCGAGGCAGAAGCCCGCGCCGAAGTCGCCGACCGCATCCCACAGCCGGGCGATCGAATCGAAATGACGTGCCATGGCGTGATTACCGCCGGCGGTGTTCTCGATGAGGATCGGCACCGCGAACCCGCCTTTGTCCTGCTGGCGCTCGAACAGCTTGCGCCAGTTGACGATTCCGGCCTCGATCTCGGCATCCGAACGCACGTGCCCGCCGTGCACGACAAGGCCGAACGCGCCCAGATCGGCGGCGGCCTGCGCCTGCTGCGCGACCGCGTTGCGCGAGGGCATGCGCAACCTATTGTTCGTACTGGCCACGTTGATCTGATAGGAGGAATGCACCACCACGTCGATGGGGCTGGATTTGATCTCCTCCGTGCGCGGATGCGGCTGCGGTTTGTCCCAGCCCTGCGGATCCACGACGAACATCTGGATGACGTCGGCACCCAATCGCTCGCCGAAGCCGATCGGATCACTGTCTTGACGGACGTGTGCTCCAATACGCATGGCAGAGAGCGTATCGGTAGGCACCGACAGCCCGCAGTGACAGGCGGTGACCCGTTGTTCACGCGGGCCGGCGGCCCCGTCGATCGAGAATGCCGGTTCCGGTGGACTGCTATGGTTTCGGGGATTCCGGCACGGGAAGTGGGAGCGGGGCATGCTGGCCAACGGTGATGTGTTCGCGGGCTACGTCATCGAACGACTGTTGGGCCGCGGCGGTATGGGGCAGGTCTATCTGGCCAAACACCCGCGGTTGCCGCGGATGACCGCGCTGAAGTTGCTCAACCGCGAGATGGTCGCCGATCCGGAGATCCGGGCCCGCTTCGAGCGCGAGGCCGATCTGGTCGCCCAACTCGATCATCCCAAGGTCGTCACGGTCTACGATCGCGGCCTCGAGGACGGTCAGCTCTGGATCTCGATGCAGTACATCGACGGTATCGACGCCGCGAGTGTGGACCCGAAGAAGCTGCCACCCGAGCGGGCCGTGCAGATCATCGCCGAGGTGGCCGAGGCGCTGGACTACGCGCACGGCAACGGGGTCATGCACCGGGATGTGAAGCCCGGCAACATGTTGCTGGCCCGTTCCACCGGAGGCAAGGGCGAGCGGGTGTATCTCACCGACTTCGGCATCGCCCGCCTGCGCGACGACGGCGGTCACCTCACCCAGACCGGAACCTTCACCGCGACCCTGGCCTATGCCTCACCCGAACAGCTCACCGGCGCGCCGCTGGACGGCAGTTCGGACCAGTACTCGCTGGCGTGCAGCCTGTTCTGGCTGTTCACCGGCCGGGGACCGTTCAACGCGCCGAATCCGGCGGCGGTGATCCGCGGCCATCTGCAGGGGCCGCCGCCCGCGCTGAGCAGTGTGCGACCCGGCCTGCCCGCGAGCCTGGACGCGGTCCTGCTGAAGGCGATGCAGAAGCGTGCGGGCGACCGATTCGGCAGCTGTGCGGAGTTCGCCGCCGCCGCCCGCCAGGCGTTGTCCCCGGCCAGTGCGCCGCGGATGCCGACGGTCGGGCGCCCCTACACCGGTCCGCCGATGCCGACGACGGGCCGGCCGGGCACCGGGCCGGGACAGCCGGTCGTGCATCGGCCGGCGACCGGTCCGTCGATGCCGCACGCGGCCCGGCCCCAACCGATGCCGCACCACGGGCCCGTGCCGCAGCCGTATCCCGCCACCGCCGCGCGTCCGGCGAATCAGCCGCAGCCGTACGGAGCCTCCGGGCAGTACAACCAGTACAACCAGCCGTACGGACAGCGGCCGCCGGCGCCGATGCAGCCGATGCGACCCGTCCCGGCGCAGAACACATCGAACACCGGGCTCATCATCGGCATCATCGTCGGCGCGGTGGTGCTGCTGCTGGTGGTTCTGGTTCTGCTGGCTGCGCTCTCGAGTTGACCCGCGCCCGCCACCACAGGTAGGGGCCGAGGCACAGCGCGAGCCAGATCAGCCCGATCGACCAACCGGCCAGCACGTCGGTGGTCCAGTGCACGCCGAGATAAATTCTGGTCAGGCCGATCACCACCGCGAACAGTGCCGCGACCGCGACCGCGGCGACGCGGGCCATCCGGCCGCACGCCGAGAGCACGACCATGGCGGCCAGCACCCCGACCACCGCGGTACTCCCCAACGTGTGACCGGACGGGAACGACGGACTGGTCTCGGTGACCAGCTGATCGATCGCGGGCGGCCGGTGCCGCCCGATAGCCGACTTCAGCACGGCACCGATCACCGCTGTCCCGACACCCACCGCGGCCGTGGTCAGCAGCCGCGCCCACTGCCGTCGCACGCCGAACCAGGCGCAGGCCACAATGGTCACGGCCGTCATCGCGGCGACGCCGCCGAAATCGGTGAGTGTCCGAATCACCGGGTTCAGCCAACCGATGCGATGGTCGATCACCCAGTCGGTGACGGGTTCGTCGATGCGGGTGATGCCGCCACCGTCGATCGCGTCGTGGGTGAGTTGCGCGGCGAGGCCGAGGACCACCGCCGGCAGAAGCAATCGGGCGGCCGAAATCCAGCGCAGAAGGCCGTACTGCGCCAGCGCGATCCCACCGACGAGCATCAGCAGGACCGGGGTGAGCGCAGCCATGCGCACGAGGATAGGTGCGCGGAAGCTCGGCGCTGCGGGATCCCCGGCGGGTCCCGGGAAATGCGCCCCAGGTATTGGGGGGAAATCCTGATGGCGCCCGCACGCCGGTTTGGCCAGACTGGAGACCATGACTGCCGATGCCCTGGGCACCGAACCCGCCGCGGCGACCACGCTCGCGGCCCGCGCCACCGACCTGACGAAACTGTACGGATCCGGAGACACCCAGGTCCGCGCCCTCGACGGGGTTTCGGCCGATTTCGCCCAGCGGGAGTTCACCGCGATCATGGGCCCGTCCGGCTCCGGAAAATCGACGTTGATGCATTGCCTGGCCGGACTGGACAGCGCCACCTCCGGCACGGTGTACATCGGCGACACCGCGCTGACCGGTCTGTCGGACAAGCAGATGACGCGCCTGCGCCGCGACCGCATCGGCTTCGTCTTCCAGGCGTTCAACCTGGTGCCGACGCTGACCGCGCTCGAGAACATCACCCTGCCGCTGGATATCGCGGGCCGCAAGCCCGATCAGGAGTGGCTGGACACCGTGATCGGACGTCTCGGTCTGGGCGATCGCCTCGACCACCGGCCGAGTGAGTTGTCGGGCGGGCAGCAGCAGCGTGTCGCGTGTGCGCGGGCGCTGGTCGGCCGGCCCGACATCATCTTCGGCGACGAGCCGACCGGCAACCTCGATTCGCGGTCCTCCGGTGAGGTGCTGTCGATTCTGCGGGCGGCGGTCGACGAATTCGGCCAGACGGTCGTGATCGTCACGCACGAACCCCATGCCGCCTCCTACGCCGACCGCGTGATCTTCCTCGCCGACGGGCGCATCGTCGACGAATTGCGGGATCCGACAGCGGAGTCGGTGCTGGACCGCATGAAATCCCTGGAGGCATAGCGCCATGGCTGGATCGCCGATGCGCAAGGTGGCCTTGCGTAATCTGGCCGCGCACAAGGTGCGGCTGGCGCTGACATTGCTCTCGGTCGTGCTCGGAACCGCCTTCGTCGCAGGCTCTTTCGTCTTCACCGACACCCTGCAGCGCACCTTCGACGGCATCTTCGCCGACCAGGCCAAGGGCGTCGACGTACGGGTGGAGCCGAAACACAGCCAGTCGCTGGGTGTTCCGAACGACCTGGTCGCCAAGGTCGCCGCGACCGACGGCGTGCGCGCGGTGGCGCCGGCGGTGCAGGGACCGATCGTTCTGCTGAAGGACGGGCATGCGGTGCAGACGGGCGGCGCGCCGAGTTGGGGCCGGTCCTATCTGCCGCCGGACAAGGCGATCGCCGACCCGGAGCATTTCGTCGACGGAGTGGCGCCGGTGACACCGGGGCAGATCGCGATCAATTCCGGTGGGGCGGACCGGGCCGGATTGCACGTGGGTGACAAGGCCAAGGTGCTGATTCCTTCCCGCGGCACCATCGATATGACCGTCAGCGGCATCTACACCGTGTCCTCGGACACCGGCGGATTCATCGGGCTGCTGTTCGACGACTCGCAGGCCCGGGAACTGTTCACCGACGGAGCGCATGTCGCCTACGTGGATGTGGCCGCGGTGCCCGGGGTGTCCCCGGATACATTGCGCGACCGGATTGCGAAGGTGGCGCCCGATTACAAGGTCATGAACGGCGATCAGGTGCGCGCCGATCTGAAGGCCCAGGTCGGCAACGCGCTGAAATTCGTCAACTACTTCCTGCTCGCCTTCGGCGCGATCGCGCTGCTGGTCGGCACCTTCATCATCTACAACACCTTCTCGATGATCGTGGCACAGCGATTGCGGGAGCTGGCGCTGTTGCGAGCGGTCGGGGCCGGGCGGCGTCAGGTCGGCTTGTCGGTGGTGGCGGAGGCCTTCGTCATCGGCCTGATCGGCAGTCTGCTCGGACTGGCCGGCGGCATCGGGCTGGCGTTCGGGCTGTCCGCGCTGCTCAACGCCTTCGACCTCGGACTGCCCACCGGAACCATGCAGGTCTTGCCGCGGACCGTGCTGACGGCGATCGGCATCGGCCTGGTGGTGACGGTGGCCAGCGCCTACGCACCCGCTCGGCGGGCGGCCAAGATTCCGCCGGTGGAGGCGATGCGCGAGGAGTTCGCCTCGGTCGGTGAATCGCTGCGCGTGCGCACGCTGATCGGTGCGGTCCTGGCGGTGATCGGTGTGGTGCTGGTGGTGCTCGGGGCCCGCAACACCGGCGGCAATGCCGCGGCCACGGTCGGAGTCGGCGCGGCCGCTTTGATTTTCGCGGTCCTGTTCGCCTCACCGGCATTGTCGCGACCGGTGGTCGGAGCGCTGAGCCTGCTGGTACGTCCGTTCGGCTCGATCGGCGCGATGGCGCGCAACAACGCGATGCGCAACCCACGCCGCACCGCCGCCACGGCGTTCGCGCTCACCTTGGGGCTGATGCTGGTCTCGGCGATCGGCATGCTCGGCGCCTCGGCGAAGGCCAGTGTCGGCGAACTCGTCGACAAGGGTGTGAACGCCGACTACGTCCTGGCCGGGCCGCAGATGATCGGTGTGCCGCTGGGCGCCGCGGAGGCGGCGCGCTCGGTCCCCGGGGTTTCCGACGTGGTGGCCTTCCGCGGGGTCGCGCTGCGGGTGGGCGACGACCAGGTCACCGGCACCTCGCCGGACGCGCCGATGGGGCAGGTCCTGCGCTACGACATCCGCCACGGCACCGACAACCTCACCGGCGACTCCCTGCTGGTGTCGGAAACCGAAGCGGGCAAACGCAATTGGCATGCGGGCGACCGCGTCGAGGTCACCAGTGTGGACAACAAGAAGTTCTCGGTGACCGTCGCCGGCATCTATGCCGACAGCCAGCTGCTCGGCCCCCTGGTGGTGGCGCCGGACCTCTACAACCAGGTGATGCCGGTGGCGTTCCGCACCGACCTGATCGTGCTGGTCAAGGCCGCGCCGGGCGCCGACGTCGCCGCGATGCGGGGCAACCTGGAGAAGGCGACCGCGTCCTACGTGGTGGTGCAGGTGCAGGACCGCGAGGAATTCAAAGGCGCACAGGGCAAACAGATCAACACCATGCTCGCCATCCTCTACGGGCTGCTGGCATTGGCGGTGGTGATCGCGATTCTCGGCATCGTGAATACGCTCGCCCTCTCGGTCGTCGAGCGGCGGCGCGAGATCGGCATGCTCCGTGCGGTCGGCATGCAGCGCCCACAGGTCCGGCGCACGATCTATCTCGAATCCATGCTGATCGCGGTCTTCGGTGCCGTGGTCGGGGTGGTCCTCGGGCTGGGACTCGGCGTCGGATTCCTGCGCACGCTGTCGGATCTGGGGTTGAGCACGATCACCGTGCCGTGGGGCCAGATCGTGGGCATGTTGATCGGCTCGGCCGTGGTCGGTGTGCTGGCGGCGCTGTGGCCGGCCGTGCGCGCCGCGCGCACACCACC